>CAIQRS010000214.1 GCA_903874275.1 uncultured Anaeromyxobacter sp. | reverse complement strand
TCCAGGACGAGCTCGATGCGGCCATCCTCGAGGCTGGCGGGAGCGTCGTCTTTTTCGCTACCTCCGCCGCGGCCGCGGCCGCGGTATCCGGGCTGCCCGACCTCCAGATCGTCTCGGTGTTCACCGACGAGGCGCGCGGCTACCGGAGGACGTACTACCGCAAGGAGTCCGGGGTCCTCGTCTTCCGCCACTACGCGGTGGCGGAGCTCCTGGACCGCGGGTCGGCGGCGCCGACGACGGGGTCCTGGCCCACGGGGTGGCTCCGCCTCTCCTCGGCGCCGGGCGGGGCCGGGCTGGTCTTCGGGTGGGTGTGCACGGCGGGGGGGACGCCGGGGGTCTGGGAGGCCATCTACGGGGCGGACGGGGCGGCCTTCGAGGCGTCGGTGTTCTCGGTGGCGCAGCACCCCGCGGCTCTCGTGGCCTGGAACGATCTCCGGGGGTCGAGTGCGTCGCTGGTAGCGGCCGCGGACGACGCCGGAGTATCGACCACGAGCTGGGAGGAGGAGCTTCAGGCGCTCGGCACCTACCTCAACGGCGGGACCGAGTGGGACTGGGCCTCCGTGCCGGCTTGGCTCGTGGAGCCGTTCGCGGACGTGACGATCGCGCCGGCGGACTGGAGCCAGGCGTGGACCAGCTGCTACAACGCGCGCTCCGCGCTCCAGGCGTCGATCGCCCAGGAGGCGCATGGAGGCGCGAGCGACGCGCTCGAACGCCTCGCGAGCCTCGTCTCGGACGGCGTGCTCTCGGCGGGCTCGGAGAAGAGCGACCTGCTCATCCGCTGGGAGTGGTTCCTCGACGCCGAGGTCGATCTCCTGGCCAGGGCGGCCGCGGCTGACGTCTCCATCGTGGACTACGAGGAGGCGGCGAACCTGCTCCGCGCGTACATGCGGGACGTGGTTGGTTGCTCCACGGGCCGCTCGTTCGACTCGCCATCCAACGTCGCCACGTGGCTCACGACGGACACGACGATCGTCGGGGCGACCTTCCGCGTGAAGTGGCAGGCCGCGCTGCTCGAGCGGGACCTTCTGCAGTCCGGGATCACGGCCGCGGCGCAGGGGGCGGCAGATGGCGCCACCGCCCGCCTGGACGCGATCGCGTCCGACGACGTGCTCTCGGCCGGGAGCGAGAAGAGCCTGGTGCTCCGCGAGTACGAGGTATTTCTCGACGCCGACTCCGACCTCATGTCGAGGTCGGCCGCCGCCGAGGTGGACACCGACATCTACGTCATTCCGCGAGCGACGCTTTCGGTCTACATGAACCAGGTCCTCGGCCTGAAGACGGGTCGGGCGCTTTCGTGGTTCGCGGCCCTCGGGGTGGTCGACACGCCGGAGAATCGTGCCGCGTGGGTGGGGGCCGACTCGACGATCGTGGGAGCGGTGTTCCGCGCGTACTGGCGGTCCGCCCTGGTCGGGAGAGACACGCTGATCCGGGCCATCGGGACCCCCGGTCCCCAGGGCGTCGAGGGGCCTGTGGGGGCATCGGGCCCGACGGGACCGCAGGGCGTGCAGGGTCCACAGGGAGTGAAGGGGGACGTTGGACCCACGGGTCCGACGGGGCCGGTTGGTCCGTCAGGGCCACAGGGAGTTGTGGGACCCGCGGGGGCGTCGGGTCCGACCGGGCCGCAGGGCGTGCAGGGTGCGGAGGGCCCGGCCGGTGCGAGCATGAACTGGATCGGTCTCTGGAGCGAATTTCACGGCACCTATAGCCCGAATGACGGCGTCGTTTATTCACAGATTCAAACGTTCCCGTATTGGAACAAGAATTACGTTTGCATCAGCACGACCACGGGAAGCGCGGGCCCGCCGAACACGCTCCCAACGAAGTGGCTGGAACTCGCCACCGGAGCAGCAGGCGCCCAGGGCGCACAGGGAGTGAAGGGGGACGTTGGGCCCACGGGTCCGACGGGGCCGGTTGGTCCGTCAGGGCCACAGGGAGTCGTGGGACCCGTGGGGGCGAGCGGCCCGACGGGCGCTCAGGGTGGCTCGGGCGCCCAGGGCGTACAGGGCAACGTTGGTCCGACCGGGCCTACGGGCCCCGCTGGTCCGTCCGGCCCCCAGGGCGTGCAGGGGAACGCGGGGCAGGTCGGAGCGACGGGCGTCCAGGGCGTGCAGGGATCGCAGGGTCCGGCCGGCTCGAGCATGAACTGGATCGGCGACTGGTCGTCGGGGCACGGCACCTATAGCCCGAATGACGCCGTGATCTACGGCGGCGCAAATTACGTTTGCATCAGCACGACCACGGGAAGCGCGGGCCCGCCGGACACGCTCCCAACGAAGTGGCTGGAACTCGCCACTGGACCTCAGGGCCCCCAGGGCCCCCAGGGCGCCCAGGGCACGGCCGGCGCGCAAGGCTCCACGGGCCCTCAGGGTGTCGCCGGCCCACAGGGCCCTCAGGGCGTCGCGGGAGCGCAAGGCGCAGCTGGGCCCCAGGGCTCGACGGGCCCCCAGGGCGCCCAGGGCACGGCCGGCGCGCAAGGCTCCACGGGCCCTCAGGGTGACTCCGGCCCACAGGGGCCGCAGGGCATCGCGGGAGCGCAAGGCGCAGCTGGGCCCCAGGGCTCGACGGGCCCCCAGGGCGCCCAGGGCGTCGCCGGAGCGCAGGGGCCCACCGGGCCGAGAGGCTCCACCGGGCCCCAGGGCTTGCAGGGTGTCGCGGGAGCGCAGGGGCCCACCGGGCCCGCCGGCATCTCCGGCCCACAGGGCCCGCAGG
>CAIQRS010000213.1 GCA_903874275.1 uncultured Anaeromyxobacter sp. | reverse complement strand
GGCCGACCTGCTGAAGAAGGTCTTCGCCGTGGACGTCCTCGCATGCCCCGACTGCGGCGGCAGGCTCCAGATCATCGCCTTCATCGCCGATGACGCCGTGGCCAGGCGCATCCTCCTTCACCTCGGCCTCGACTCGCGGGGCCCGCCGGTCGCGATAGCCCAGGCACCGCCGGACTTCAGCGAACCCGGCCCGAGCTACGACGGCGCCGACCCCGTCCGCGAAGTGAGCGCGGAGGATCACCTTCATCCGTCACCGCCGCCAGACGCCCGTTCCCGGACGACGATGAAGTGGC
Organism: uncultured Anaeromyxobacter sp.; assembly: GCA_903874275.1. Classification (GTDB taxonomy): domain Bacteria; phylum Myxococcota; class Myxococcia; order Myxococcales; family Anaeromyxobacteraceae; genus CAIOAK01. Next base: position 1,930 of record CAIQRS010000213.1, on the reverse strand, counting down.
CGGTCGGTCAAGCGTGGTTCTCCCCGTTGCCGAGCTGCAGGAGCGTCGCAGTCAGCAAAGTTCTTGCCACGGGCCGACGGGCGTGACCAACAGCGAGCTGTCTCAATCGACTATTCGCGCTCTTGAGGCGCATGGGTTGTTGTCCGTTGACGGGCCGCAATCGGTTACACGAGGTCACCGTCCTGCGCCCTACGCGCCTGGCGGGCCTCTCCGTCCGAGCCGCGGTCACCGCCTCTGGACAGCTGCTGTTTGCCAAGTCTCCGTGGCCTTCTGGCGCCCGACCGAAATTGGTCGGCGCTAAATCCTGGCTCGAGCCGCCGCGAGGGTGGCTTCGACAAGGCCCGCGTCGGTCTCGCCGGCGGTGCGTCGAGCCATCCCGCCAGATGGCGTACATGATCCCGGACATCTTTCTGGCGAGAGCGATGATCGCGACCTTCTTGCCTTTTCGCTTCTCTACCTCCTGCGCCCACCGCACCATCGGGTCGGCTTTGAACCAACGTCGGGCGACCCAGCATGCCTGCACCAGTACCCAGCGCATCTGCGAAGAGCCTGCCTTGGTGATCGACGTGACGTGCTTCCGATCCCCGCTGGAGTGCTCGCTGGGAACCAATCCCAAGTACGACTCCAGTTGGTGAGCACTCGAAAAGCGCGCCACATCGTCCACCGTCGCCGAGAACCTCATCTCCGTGACTGGGCCGACTCCCGGCACCGTCATGAGGCGCTGGCATGTGGCATCCGCCTTGGCCAGCGAGCTCACCTCCTGATCGGCCTGTCCAATCCGAACGGTCAACTCCTCGATGCTGCTCAATAACCTGTCCACAAAGGCGGGCCGAGTCTTCACGGTCTCCCGAATTCGCATCGGCCGGGTGTGGATGTCGCCGGAGGGAAGGCGCCTGGCCTCTGCTCGCACCCAGCCCCTCACTGTGTTCACGAGCTTGGTCCTGCACTCCACCAGCCCATCGCGCATGCCGCACATCGTCTTGCGGTCCCGCGCTCCCTGAGAAGGGACTCCGTACAGTTGTGCCACTCGTCGAAGTCGAGGTTGGTGGTGATGATGGTGGCCTTCCTCCGGTAGCGCTCCTCCATGAGCTTGAAGAAGATGTTGGTCTGCTCGGGACGATGTTCTCGGCCTTGGCGATGAAGTCGAGCTCGGCGAAGCCGCGGATCTGGCGCTGCGAGACGCCCGGCTGTCGCTTCCACGGGAAGGACTCGAGCGACCACTGCTCGGGCATTCCCGAGCGGCGGATGCGGTAGGAGAGCGCCGTTTCCTGGCGGTGATGCCACTGGGCGCGAAGGAGCGTGGCGACGAGGTCCTGGTAGCTCGACTCCTTCTTCTCGGCCTTCGCCACCTCGGCGTCGAAGATCTCGGCGATCTTGGAGAGGTGGAGGCTCCGGAGGAGTTGCTCGATGTCGTCATTCATCGTCCTGCCCCTCGTCGGTGCCCGGCGGGAAGAAGTCGCGAGAGATGCCACGCAGGACCATTCGCTCCAGGCGGTCGAGGTCGAAGAGGCCGTAGGCCTCGGCGGCGCGGGCGGCATCGATGACCGGGCCGCGGGGGTAGTCGCGCAGCAGACGCTGGAGACGGCGCATGGCGACGGTGCCCTGGCCGAGATCCTGGGCCTTCCCGTGCGTCCCGACGAGCCGTGCCCCTCAAGTCGCAACCGCAGGATCGCCGCCCGCGTCGCCTGACGGCCTCGCCGACGTTGGCGCGCGCCAAAGGAACCAGGTGGCGCATCGCGGCGTGCGCCGCGATCTCGCCGCGCCTGACCTGCTCCTGGATCTCCAGCGGCAGCTCTCCCACCAGCCCGAGCCTCCGGCTCACCCAGCTCGCGCTCCGGTCGAACCGCCTCCCCATCTCCTCCACCGTCATCCCGAAGCGGTCGCGGAGCTCGGCGAGGAGCCATCCTTCCTCGAGCGCGCCGGCCCCGTC
>CAIQRS010000212.1 GCA_903874275.1 uncultured Anaeromyxobacter sp. | reverse complement strand
GTCGGAGTCGGAGTCGGAGTCGGAGTCGGAGTCGGAGTCGGAGTCGGAGTCGGAGTCGGAGTCGGAGTCGGAGTCGGAGTCGGAGTCAAGAAAAGTCAACTATTAGTGACACGCATGCGGCGAACCGGCGTCCAACTCCGAACCCGAACCCGAACCCGAACCCGAACCCGAACCCGAACCCGAATCCGTGGTCCGAATCCGTGGTCCGAATCCGACTCCGAATCCGTGGTCCGAATCCCGGAATCGCCCCCCCGCCCGCTCCTACTCCCCCAGCACCGCGTCCACCGTCTCCCTCAGGTACCTCGCCGCCACCCCAAGCGTCCGCTCCGCCCCGCCCGGCGTCCGCGCGATCGGTGGCGCGACCTCCATCACATCCCCCCCGACCAGCCCCACCTCGCGCCCCAACCTCCGGATGAGCTCCACCACGAAGTCCGGCTCGAGCCCGCCCCTCTCCGGCGTCCCGGTGGCGTCCACCCACGCCTCGTCGGTCCCGTCCACGTCGTTCGAGAAGTAGACCCCCCGGACCCCCGAGGCCCGCACGGCGCCCACGATCGCCTCCAGCGCCCCAGCCGGATCGGCCCGGACCTCGTCCGCCCACACCTGCCGCACCCCCAGCGTCGACTCCCAGTGCGCCTTGCCGTGGCGCGACACCCGGATCCCCACCTGCACCATCCGTCCGCCCCGGCCCAGCAGCTCGTTGGCGTGAAACGACCAGGTGCCGAAGCAGTACTTCACCCCCAGTCGCTCATCGAGGAGATCGGTGTGGGCGTCCACCTGCACCACCCCGAACCCGGGGCGGGCCCGATGCAGCGCGGCCACCGCGGGCCATGCGGTGGAGTGGTCGCCGCCGAGCAGCACCGGAGCCGCCCGCGGGTTCAGCGAGAAGACCAGGTCGAGCACCCGCTCGGCGATGGAGAGCGGGGAGACCGGCAGCCGCGCGGCCGCCTCCGGAGACAGCCCCGGGTAGAGCGCACGGCGCGACGCCGACAGCTGCGCCGGGGAGAGCATCTCGTCGTGCAGCAGCTGCGGGACCACGAAGACGTCGCCCAGGTCGAGGAGGCCGGCCCCCTCGGCGCGCTCGAGCCACCCCGGGTCCTCCTCGAGCAGCCGGGTGCGCAGGGCCAGCGGCCCCTGGTTGGCGCCGCGCAGGTAGCCCGCGCCCACGTCGGAGGGGATTCCGAGAAGGACCGCCCGGGCGCTCCCGACACGGGAGAGCCGCTCCAGGAAGCGGGTCCGGACCTCCTCGTCGGTGGAGGCCCGGTGGAGGCGCCGCTGCGCCGCGGCCTGGACGTCCCGCCCCGACGAGACGAGGTGCACGCCCCCTCCGGCGGGGCGGAGCAGCAGGGCGAGCTCCTCGACCGCCGTCATGCGTCGGCCCCCGGGCTCAGCGGCGTGGCGGACGCGCCTCTTCCACGGCGCGCGCCCGGACCAGCTCCACCAGCGTGCGGACCCCCACCCCGGTGCCACCCTTGGCGATGTAGCCCCGCTCCTTGGTGGTGCTGGACGGGCCGGCGATGTCGAGGTGCACCCAAGGTGCGTCCCCGGCGAACTCCTTCAGGAACCAGGCGGCGCTGATGGAACCGCCCATGCGGGTGCCGGCGTTCTTGAGGTCGGCCACGTCGCTCTTCAGCTCCTCCTTCACCGAATCGACGAGCGGCAGCCGCCAGGTGTCCTCGCCGGCGCTGCGCGCCGCGGCCAGCACCGCGTCCATGGCCGGACCGTCCGGCCCGAAGGCACCCACCGTGGTCATCCCCAGCGCCACCAGGCAGGCGCCGGTGAGGGTGGCGAGATCCACGAGCAGCGCCGGCTGGAGCGTCTCCACCCCCCAGGCCAGCACGTCGCCCAGCACCAGCCGCCCCTCCGCGTCGGTGTTGGTGATCTCGACCGTCTTGCCGTTCCTGGCGATGAGGATGTCGGAGGGCTTGTAGGCGCGCCCGCCCGGCATGTTCTCGCAGGCCCCCACCAGCGCGTGGACCGGGAAGGGCGGCGCGAGCTCGGCCACCACCCGCATGGCCGCGATGGCGGCGGCGGCGCCGGCCATGTCGGTCTTCATGTCCACCATGCCCTCGGTGGGCTTGAGCGACAGGCCGCCGGAGTCGAAGGTGATGGCCTTTCCCACCATCACCACCGGGGGCTTGCGCCCCGCCGCGCCCTTCGGGGCATAGGAGATCTTCACCAGCCGCGGCTCCTCGGCCGAGCCGCGGGTCACTCCCAGGAACATCCCCATGCGGAGGCCGGCGATCTCGCGGGGGCCGAGCACCTCGACGTGCAGCCCCGCCTCCTTGGCCAGCTCCCGCGCGGCGTCGGCGAGCCGGGTGGGGGTGAGGTGGAGCGGCGGCTCGTTCACCCGGTCGCGCGCCCAGGCGACCGACCAGGCCACGCTGCGCCCCAGCGCCACCGACTCCTTCACCTCCCTGGAGCGCTCCAGCCCCTGCGGCACGGCGACCACCAGCGCCTCGAGCAGGCGCGGCTTCTTCTTCTTCTCCTCGGTCTTGTACCGGTCGAAGCGGTAGGCGCCGAGCAGCGCGCCCTCCACGACGGCGCGGGCCTCCTGTGCGGTCTGCCCCGGCAGGCGGGGGACGGCGAAGGCGAGACGCCGGGCGCCCCCCTTCTGCGCGAGGCGGGCCGCGTCTCCGGCCGCCAGGCGGAGCGGCTCGAAGCCTGCCCGCGCCAGCGCGCCCTCGGCGCCGTCACGCTTGCCGAGACCGAGCAGGATCAGCCGGTCGGCGCGCAGCTTCCCCAGGGTGCGCAGGGCCAGCGTCTGGCCGGCCTTGCCCAGGAACTCCTCGTCGGCCGCCGCGGTGGTGAGGTGTCCGTCGAGGCGCCGGTCGATCTCCGCGAAGAGCCCCTTCGGATCGGCGGGGTCGCCCTCGAACACGGGGATCGCCAGGACCGAAGCGTCCACCTCGAGCGGGCCAGTTCCCGTCACCTCGATCTTCATCCGTACCTCCCGGTTTGGCGCCGCCGCGAAGGCGGCGGAAAACGCGAAATGGATAACACGATCAAGGCGCCGGCGCCGTCGGCGCAGCCCCTGCCGGCTGCTGCGGCCGTGTGTGCAGGTAGGCCGCCGCGCCGGCCACGCCGAGCGCCAGCACCAGCGCCACCGCGGCGAGGATGCGCAGGGCCCGGCCCTTGCCTGCCGCCGCCCCGGACCGGTCCGGCGACCCCAGGGCTCGCGCGCCGGTGACCTCGCCCGGAGCCCGAAAGGCGGGGCGGGGCATGGGGGCGGGGCTCTTGACCGTTCCACCCATCGCCCGCGCCAGCTCCAGGGCCAGCGCCGCCGCCGAGGCCGGCCGATCGGCGGGGTCCTTGGCGCAGGCGCGGGCCACGACGGCGACCAGGTCCGGGGGAACGCCCAGGTCGGGGCGCACCGAGGTGATGGAGGGCACCGGCTCCCGGGCCTGCATCCGGATGAGGGCGTCGGCGGAATCGGCCGCGAACGGCGGCCGGCCGACGAGCATCCGCCAGGCCATGACGCCGAGCGAGTAGACGTCGGAGCGCGCGTCGGCCGCCTTCCCGAAGGCCTGCTCGGGGGAGAGGTACTCCGGCGTGCCCACCACGAGCCCGGTGTCCCCACCCTCGCCGTGCGCTCCGGCGGCCACCCCGAAGTCGAGGATCTTCACCACCGGTACGTCAACGCGACGCCCGTGGAGGAAGATGTTCTCCGGCTTCAGGTCCCGGTGGACGACGCCATGCCGGTGGGCCTCCTCCAGGCCGTTGCACACCTGGACCAGGATGGCGACCACCTCGGCCGGCGGCAGGGTTCCCATGCGCCGCAGCCGGTCGAAGAGCCCCTCGCCCTCGAGAAGCTCCATGGCGATGAAGCACGCGCCATCCTCGCCCCCGTGGTCGAGGATGCGCACCACGTTGGCGTGGTCGATCATCCCGGCGATGGCCCCCTCGCAGAGGAAGCGGCGGACCGCCTCGGGGGAGCCGGCCAGGTGGGGCTGGAGCAGCTTCAGCGCCACCTCGCGCCGGTGGCGCGTGTCCTCGGCGACGTAGACGGCGGACATCCCGCCCGAGGCCAGGTGGCCGGAGAGCCGGTAGCGCCCCCCCACCACCGTCCCCAGCAGCGACTCGGGCTGGAACGGAGCCATCCCCTCCAGGCTCACCTCCACTCCCGATAGGCTCACCGACCCGTGCGACATGCGGGGCCGAGCCTACCACCCCTTGAGAGGGAGCCGGGCCCTTACCGTCCTGCTCCCGTGGGGCGTTTCCCGTGGGTCACGGTGATCACGGTCCCGATGCCGCCGCGGACCAGGAAGTCGCCCTCGACCTCGATCCAGCGGGGCTTCATGGCGCGGACCAGGTCGTCGCAGATCTCGTTGGTGACCCGCTCGTGGAAGGCCCCCTCGTTCCGGTAGCTCCAGAGGTAGAGCTTCAGGCTCTTCAGCTCCACGCAGAGCTTGTCCGGGACGTAGCGGATCTTGATGGTGGCGAAGTCGGGCTGCCCGGTGAGCGGGCAGAGGCAGGTGAACTCCGGGGCCTCCATCCTGATCTCGTACGGGCGGCGGGGCTCCGGGTTGGGGAAGACCTCGAGCGTTCGGCTGGGTTTCGTCGCCATGGCGGGGGAATCTAGCACCCGCCAGCGCGCGGCGCCCGCCAGGTCAGCCGTCCAGCCCGGCCCCGCAGCGCGGGCACTTCTTCTCCCGCTCCACCTGCGTCGGCACCGGTGCCGTGGGCGGCCCCGGGCGCTCCCCCCGCACCCAGAGGTTCTTCCCGCAGGCCGGGCAGTGGGGGACCGCCAGCGCCCGGATCACCAGCGCGAAGAGGAGCCCGCCGCCGAGGAGCGGCAGCCCGGCGCCCCAGTTGCGGGCCGCCACCGAGACCATCGACCACCCCAGGAAGGCCGACAGCAGGGCCCAGGGGACCAGGCGGCGCGCGCCGCGGGCCCGCTGGAGCTCCCTGCGGACGTGCTCCCAGCCGGTCGGGGGGGGCGGCCTCGCCATCAGATGCGGACCCCGAAGATGGCCAGGATCGAGAAGGCCAGCACCACCAGCGCCTCCCCGGTGATGAACCCGGAGGCGAGCGGCATCGAATAGGTGGCCTCGGTCCGCGGGCTCGTCTTCACCCAGAGCGCCTGGGCGATTCCGCCGGCCACCATGGGGATGATTGCGTAGCCGGGGATGAGCATGCCGAGCCCCACCGCGGTGGGGGAGGGCAGGAACCGGTGCCACCGCGGCTCGAGCACCGTGATGACCGTGCCCACCACGAGCGCCACCAGGAGCGCCGTCATCGACCCCTCCGGCAGGAAAGCGAACCCCTTGGAGAGCAGCTCGGCGAAGCCGGCCCACTTCACGCTGATGGGAGAGGTGAGGCCGCCCTCGCCGAACCCGTACTTGGAGCGGAGCGCGGGGTAGACCACCGCCACCGCCGCGGCGCCCACCGGGATGCCGAGCAGCTGTAAGATCGTGAGGTGCCGGTTGTTCGAGCCGATGATCTTCCCGGCCCGGTAGCACTGCATGAGGTGCTCGCCCTGGCCGGCCACGGTGCCGCTCATTCCCGAGCCGATCATGTTCACCTGGAGGTGGCCCGGGGAGAGCGCCGCGAAGGCCGCCTGCATGAGGTTCGCCAGCGCGCTGATGGGAGCCCAGTTGGTCTCGCCCAGCACCCGGATGCCCACCAGCATGAGCGGGAAGGAGAGGAGCAGCGAGACCACCGAGAGCCAGATGGGGAACCCGAGGGAGACCTTCTGGACCACGGCCAGCGCCACCGAGGAGACCAGCGCCCCGGCGATGGTCCAGCGCATGGGGAACTCGGTGATCTCCGCCTCCCGCGAGGAGAGCCCCCGGAACGTTCGGGCGATCACCTTCCAGTTGAGCACGAGCGCCGTGATGCCGCCCGCCACCATGAGCCCGGTGGCCGGCCACATCACCCACTTCAGCACCTCTGCGAAGGTCATGGCCTTGGCCCATCCGCGGGCCACCAGCGGCCCGGGCGCGATGACCCAGGCCAGGATCGACCCGAGCAGCATCGAGAGGGTCACCCGCAGCCCGATGAGCATCCCGGCGCCGAAGGAGAGCACCCCCAGCTCCGATCCCAGGCGCAGCGCGTGGCCGTTCGCCCCGAAGGCCACCTCGCCCGGGAAGAGCTTCCACGGTCCGTCGCGCAGGAAGCAGATCAGGCCGGAGATCCCGGTCCCCGAGGCCAGCGCGCGGAGCCGGTCGGCCGCCTCCTTGCGCCCCTGGTAGAGGACCACCAGCGTCTCGCCCGCGGCGGTGCCGTCGGCGAAGGTGAGGTTCTCCTCGTCGATGTAGTGGCGCCGCAGCGGGACGGCGAGGAAGGCGCCCACGAACCCGCCCAGGGTGAGCCACCAGAAGATCTGCCAGCCGGTGAGGTGGAGCGAGAAGCCCAGGCCGGCCCGCTCGTTCAGCATGTCGATGGCGGCCAGCACGATGACCATGAAGCCGGTCTGGCCCGCCGCCGTGCCCGCGGTCTGGGCCATGTTGGCCTCGAAGCGGGTGGAGGCGAGGCTGGAGAAGATCGCCACCACCCCGAGGATCATGTAGGCGAAGAAGGCGCTGACCACCGAGATGTTCGGGCCGTAGCCGAGCTTCAGGACGACGTACGGGTAGGCCGAGCCCATGATGAGGGCCACCGCCACGGCCGTGAGGACGGCGCGAAGGGAGAGTTCCCGGGGCGGGGAGGCGGCTGCGATGTCGGCCATGGGGCGCGGATTCAACCCGATCCAGGGGCTTCGCGCCAGGGGATGGGGCAGGGGCGCCTTGCCTCCCGGCCGGGGATGGTCGAGATTCTGGGCTCCCGGAGGTTACAAATGACCGCAGTCCTCGCAGTCCTGGCCGCCGTCGCCCTCGCCTCGCCCCAGGCCCAGTCGCCCTCATCGCCGCTGGCCCATCCGGCGACGAATCCGGCGGCGCCGGCCAACCAGGAACCGCCCGGGCCGCCGCCCTCCCGCGAGACCCTCCTCAAGTGGGGCAACGAGATCGGGGCCCTCCTGCTCAAGGGGGACACCGACGCCGTGGCCGAGCGGTTCGCACCCTCGGTCGCCACCGTGCTCCCCGGCTGGCGCTTCGGTCAGGGATGGCATGGCATCGAGGACCGCAACGGGAGGATCCGGTCGGTGGGGGACGCCGAACTGAAGGACTCCGGGAAGGGGCCGGTGGTGATGATCCCGCTCCAGATGGAGCGCAACGAGTGGCGGGCCATGCTCGCCTTCGACGCCCTGGGGCGGATCACCACGATCCGGTTCGCCCCCACGACCCTGGCCCCGGCCCTCCCGCTGTCGGCGGAATGGCGAGCGCCGGCCTACGTCAACGCGAAGAAGTTCCGGGACGTGGACGTGCGGCTCGGCTTCGCCCCGTGGGTCCTCGTGGGCGCCCTCAGCCTTCCGGCGGGGAAGGGGCCGTTTCCCGCGGTGGTGCTCGTCCACGGCTCCGGGCCGAACGACCAGGACGAGACCGTGGGCGCGCTGAAGCCCTTCCGCGACCTGGCCTGGGGGCTCGCATCGCAGGGAGTTGCGGTGCTGCGCTACGAGAAGCGGACCCGGACCTACGGCGAGAAGATGGCAAAGCTCCCCGTCACGGTGAAGGAGGAGGTCATCGACGACGCGGTGGCGGCCATCGACTTCCTCCGCGACAACGAGGCCATCGACAGGACGCGCATCGTGGTCCTGGGGCACAGCCTGGGCGGGTACCTCGCGCCGCGCATCGCGGACGCCGCCCGGGGAAAGGTGGCCGGGGTGGTGGTGATGGCCGGCCCGACGCGGCCCATCCCCGACCTCGTGGAGGAGCAGACGGCGTACCTCGTCGCGGCCGGCGCGGCGAGCGAGGAGATGGTCGCCCCCCTGCGCGCCGAGGCCAGGAAGATCCGCGAACTCGACCCGAAGAAGCCCCCGGAGGGCAATCTCCTCAACGCGCCGGCGGTCTACTGGATCGACCTGGCATCCTACGACCCTGCCGCGAAGGCGCGTGCGAACGGGCTGCCCATCCTGGTGCTGCAGGGCGAGCGCGACTACATGGTCACGGCGAAGGACCTGGAGGGCTGGAAGAAGGCGCTCGACGGCGCCGCCTTCGCGAAGTTCCAGACCTTCCCCGAGGCGAACCACCTCTTCGTGAACGGCCAGGGGAAGTCGCTCCCTTCCGAGAACCAGATGGCCGGGAACGTGGGCGGCCAGGTCGTGGACGTGATCGCCGCCTGGGTGAAGGCGCTTCCGCCGGGAAAGTAGGACCGGGCGGAAAAGGGAAGGGCCGGCGCGGTGGCCGGCCCTTCGTGTCAGATTTCCCCGGGCGTCGCCCGGAGAGAGCCCGTTACGGTGTGACGGTTCCGGGGAGAGATCCCGTCGCCGATCCGCTCGAGGCGGTGCCGGTCACCTGAAGGGTGTTCGCGCCGGCGGGAGTTCCGCCTGTGACCGTGACCTGGCCGATCGAGCCGAAGCCGAAGCCGGTGCAGCCGGTGCGCGGCGATGTCCCCGGCGTGCAGTTGCCGACGTTCGTCACCACGTAGCAGGGGTTGGTCATGCTTCCGCCCGGGCAGACGTTGGAGCACATGGTGGAAGGCGAGGAGACCTCCTCGAGGGTCCTCACGGTGCAGTACTGCTGGGTGAAGGTCATGCCGAGATCATTTGCGGATGTAGGGTTCAAAGCGAACGTCGCCGAGGCGTTGGCGCCCGTCATCGAGGCAGCGAAGGCAGCCCCACCCGGTGGTGGATTGTAGTTTCCATCCCCGATGGCGAAGACGAAGGACTGGGAAGTCCCGGGCGTTCCGGTCCCTACCGAGAACGAACCCACGGGGGCGAACGAAGCCGGATCGAAGAAGCCCGCTGCCGTGAATCCGGACGTACCACCAGTGGCCCGGTTCAACGGGAGGCCTGAGAAGAGCACCCGGGTCTCCACCCAGATCACGGTGTTGTCCGTCCACTTTCCATTCGGGGGAGTCCAGGTGCCGTCGCCGTCCACGTCGACGAAGAACTCGCCGAGGTCCCAGACGCCGTTGTCGTTCGCGTCAATGTAGGGTTCGCCCATGTCGACGAACGGTTCGCCCGGCTCGCTGCAACTGCTGCCAACCACGCCCCCGCAGTCGGCGTCGATCGAACACGGAACGATGGGCACGCCCGTGCCCGTGCCCGTGCCGGCGCAGTGAAGCGGGTCGTATACGCCGTTTCCGTTCAGATCGACGAACCCCTCATCACCGCTGGCAATGGCGATGACCGTGACCAGACCATCCCGCGGATTGTGGATCCGACCGTTGCAGCCGTCCGCATACGTCGCGAAGAACTCTCCGCCAAATTGGCTCACGTCCACCGGAAGTTTCCCGTCCGGACGAACATAGCTCACGCCGATTCCCAGATCCCTCTGCGCGGAGGGTGCGGCGGAGGTGTCGTAAGGGGGAGTCAGGGTGGAGGGCCCCGCGGTGCCCGCTTCGCTGAAGAACTGGACGCGGGTCTCCCTTCCGATGACGTTGTTGAAGCGGTCGGCGAGCAAAGCCTTGCAGGTGACGACCTTGCCGCTCGGGTCCACGTAATGGGAGAAGTTGCAGTCGCTCGCCGAGAAGGCCGGAATGTTCTTCACGCCGGCCGCTGCATCGGCGGGACTCGTGGTGCCGTCCCCGAGGTAGCAGTCCATCGTGATGTGCGCTCCGTTCGCCTTCGCGCCCACGATGGCGAGTTTGTGGGCGTCGGCATTCTTCGAGATCCCGCCGGCAGATGCACCCGCATTGATGAAGATCTCGCCCGCAGAGGTCCCGGAGGAGACGCCCACGGTCACCTGGCCGTTGATATCGGTCTTGGCGGTCGCGGTGCAAGCGTCGGCCACGCAGTTCGCCGCGTAGCTGGTGCCGATGTACGAGCCGGCGAGCGACTGGTGGGTGAAGGTGACGGTCAAGCGTGGCGGGTAAGGAACGTTTGCCGAGTCGAACAGCTGGTAGGTGAGGATGCTCCGCTCCTGGAAGCCGGACTGGAACGCTCCGAGCACCTCGTACTGTGCCGAGACGAAGGTGACCCTGCCGAGGTGCGGCGTGGCGATCACCGTGGTGCCCGTGATGGGGGTCGAGGGGTTCACCTCGAAGGTGCCCGTGACGGTTGCATCGCCACCCAGGGCGCTCGATAGGAATTCAATGGTTAGCTGGCCGTTCGAATCGGTCACCACTCCAAGCGGCGGGAGAAGCGTGCCGGGGTCCCCCGGTGCTATGGCGAAGGTGATCGGCTGACCCACGAGTGGCTGGCCGTCGAACGTGAGCGTGGCCGTGATCCGGGTGGTCGCGATGCCATCCGCCGGGATGCGATTGCTATCGGGGGGAAGGACGGCCAGGACGAGGGAGAACTTCACGGGATCGGCGCACGGGATGGTGCCAGCGGGGCAAGTCGTGCAGGTGGAAACCGCGTCGACGCTGCAGACGCGTCCCACGTCGTCGCAGATCATGCCCACGCAGGGGGCCGGACCGCAGGCCGAGCAGGTCGTGCTCGGGACCGTGCAGGTCCTCCCGACCGGGTCGCACTTCAGCCCGAACGCGCAGGGCGCGCTGGAGCCGGCGCAGGCCGGATCCTGGCAGTCGGCGAGGCCGTTGCAGTCGTTGTCGGCGCCGTCGCCGCAGCTCACTTCCGTGGTCTCCACCGTGCCACCGTTGCCGGAGCAGGTCCTGCAGGTGGACGAACCAGGGGGGATGTCCACCGCGCAGGTGTTGCCGACCGGATCGCAGACGGCGCCGAAGTTGTTGGCCGTCGGCTGACAGTTCCCCTCGGCGCAGTCCACGAGGCCGTTGCAGTTGTTGTCGACGCCGTCGTTGCAGATCTCGACCGCGCCGCCGGGGCAGTCGGAGCAGGTGGACGCCGAGCCCGCAGCGGGAGTCGTGCAGGTATGCCCATCCGTATCGCAGGTCACGCCGTAGCACGCCGCCGGGCCGCACGTCGCGCAGGTGGTGGTGGGGACCGTGCAGGTCCTGGCGGCACCGTCGCAGTTGAATCCGAACTTGCAGGTGCGCCCGGCGCAGTTCGGGTCCTGGCAGTCGATGAGGCCGTCGCAGTCGTTGTCGAACCCGTCGGTGCAGCTGGTCTCGCTCGCCTCCGGCGATCCACCGTTTCCGTTGCAGACGTTGCAGGCGGAGGCAGCTGCAGGCAGGTCCACGGAGCAGGTGAGCCCCTTGGGGCTGCAGATCGCGCCGTAGTTGTTCCCGACCGGCTGGCAGCTCGTCTCATCGCAGTCGATGAGGCCGTTGCAGTTGTTGTCGATGCCGTCGTTGCAGATCTCGACCTCCCCACCCGGGCAGGTGGTGCAGGTGGACGGCGCTCCCACGCTGCAGGCGTGCCCCAGCGCGTCGCAGGTCATGCCGACGCAGGGGACAGGGCCGCAGGTCGTGCAAGTGGTGCTCGGGTCGGAGCAGGTCTTCGCGACCGGGTCGCACTTCAGCCCGAACGCGCAGGGCGCGCTGGTGCCGGCGCAGGCCGGATCCTGGCAGTCGGCGAGGCCGTTGCAGTCGTTGTCGACGCCGTCGCCGCAACTCACTTCCCTGGCCTCGACGGCGCCTCCGTTGCCGGAGCAGGTCGTGCAGGTGGACGGGCCGGGGGAATTGTTCACCGAGCAGGTGTGCCCCGTGGCGTCACAGAAGGCGCCCGGATTGTTGGCGGTGGGCCAGCAGTTCGCCTCCGCGCAGTCGACGAGGCCGTTGCAGTTGTTGTCGATGCCGTCGTTGCAGATCTCGACCGCTCCACCCGGGCATGTGCTGCAGGTGGAGGGCGACGACGCGCTGCAGGTGTGCCCCGCCGTATCGCAGGTGACGCCGACGCATGCGCTCGGGCCGCAGGTGGCGCAAGTGGGGGTTGCGACCGTGCAGGTCCGGAGCACGGGATCGCATGCCAGGCCGAACGCACAGGTGCTGCCGGCGCAGTTGGGATCCTGACAATCGGTCAGGCCGTTGCAGTCGTTGTCGATGCCGTCGCCGCAGGTCGTCTCGTGAACCTCCGGCGAGCTACCGTTTCCGTTGCAGACCTTGCAGGTGGAGGCAGCTGCAGGCAGGTCCACGGAGCAGGTGAGCCCCGTGGGGCTGCAGATTGCGCCGTAATTGTTCCCGACCGGTTGGCAGCTCGTCTCCTCGCAATCGACGAGGCCGTTGCAGTTGTTGTCGATGCCGTCGTTGCAGATCTCGACCGATCCGCCCGGGCAGGTGGTGCAGGTCGAAGGCGACGACGCGCTGCAGGTGTGGCCCAGCGGGTCGCAGGTCATGCCGGCGCAGGCGGGATCTCCGCAGGTCGTGCAGGTGGGGGTCAGGACGGTGCAGGTCTTCGCCGTGGGGTGGCAGGTGAGCCCGAACTTGCAGGGGGCGCCGGCGCAAGCCGGATCCTGGCAGTCGGTGAGGCCGTTGCAGTCGTTGTCGAAGCCGTCTCCGCAGCTCGTTTCCTGGGCTTCAGGCGTGCCGCCATTGCCCGAGCATGTGGTGCAGGCCGACGGGCCGGGAGCGTTGTTCACCGAGCAGGTGTGCCCCACCAGGTCGCAGAAGGCGCCCGGATCGTTGCCGACCGGCTGGCACTGCGGATCCGCACAGTCGACGAGGGCGTTGCAGTTGTTGTCGATGCCGTCGTTGCAGATCTCGACGTCGCCGGCCGGGCATGCGGAGCAGGTCGATGGCGACGATGAGCTGCACGTGTGGCCGGAGCTGTCGCAGATGACGCCGACGCAGGCCGCTGCCCCGCAGGTGGTGCACACGATTCCGCCCCCGGAGCTCGTGAAGGTCACGTCCGCCTGGCCAGCGAGGCCGCTGGCGTCCACTGCCCGGAGGACCGCCGTGCCCGGGCAGTTGGCTTCGGTCGCAGCGTTGCAGGTGACCAGCGTGAAGGTCACGGGGGTGGTGGGCGCCTGGACGGCCTTCTCGCCGTTCGAGAACAGGCCCTTGTTGGTGGAGACCGTGATGGCGCCGCTGGTGCTCCCCGTCACCGTCACGGAGACGGTGTTCGTCCCGTTCGCGATCACCGAGGCCGGACTCGCCGTGACGCCAAGGGCGCCAACCGGCAAGGAGCTAGAGACGCGAGCAGGTAAAATCACGCGGCTCTACGCAGGGCTTCGAGATTGTTGATGGCGGCGCAGCGGCGAACGTCGAGGGTGTTCTTGCGGGCGCCCTTGTAACGGGCCCTGGGCCCCTGAACGGCTCCGATGCGAG
>CAIQRS010000211.1 GCA_903874275.1 uncultured Anaeromyxobacter sp. | reverse complement strand
GGCTCCCCAAGAAGGAGGTCGCCTCGCTGGAGCGCGAGCGCGAGAAGCTCGAGAAGAACCTGGGCGGCATCAAGGACCTTTCGCGGCTCCCGGCGGCGCTCTTCGTGATCGACACGAAGAAGGAGTACATCGCCATCCACGAGGCCAACCGGCTCGGCATCCCGGTGGTGGCGGTGGTGGACACCAACTGCGACCCCGAGGGCATCGACTTCACCATCCCGGGCAACGACGACGCCATCCGCTCCATCCGGCTCTTCACCTCGAAGGTCGCCGAGGCCTGCATCGAGGGCAAGGCGCGTCACGGCGCCTGGGTCGCCGAGCACGGCGGGCACGACGAGCAGGCCGAGCAGAACGAGCGCGATGCCGCCAGCGAGCGCGGCGACAAGCGCGGCGATCGGCGCGGCCCCCGCCGTGGACCCCGTCGCGAGCCCCGCGAGGACCGCGGCGCGGCCAGCGCGAACGTCGAGGTGCTCCGCAAGGGCGAGGTGGTCGTTCCCCCCGCCAGCGAGCCGGCCCCCAGCTAGGGCGTCCGCCGACCGAGTTTCCGGGGGGCGGGCTCGAACAGGGCCCGCCCTCTCGTTTTCACAGAACCCGAAAGAGAGGAACGAACGTGGCAGAGATCACTGCAGGCGCCGTGAAGGAGCTCCGGGAGAAGACCGGGGCCGGGATGATGGACTGCAAGAAGGCCCTCAGCGAGTCGGGGGGCGACTTCGGCAAGGCCGAGGAGTACCTCCGCACGAAGGGGCTCGCCTCCGCCGCCAAGAAGGCCGGGCGGGCCGCCACCGAGGGCGCCGTGGGCAGCTACGTCCACATGGGGGGCAAGATCGGCGTCCTCGTCGAGGTGAACAGCGAGACCGACTTCGTGGCCCGCACCGAGGCCTTCCAGGCGCTGGTGAAGGACGTGGCCATGCACATCGCCGCGGCCGCCCCCCAGTGGGTCCGGCGCGAGGAGGTCCCCGCCGAGGTGGTGGCGAAGGAGCTCGAGATCGCCAAGGCCCAGATGCGGGAGCAGAAGAAGCCCGAGGCCATGATCGAGAAGATCGCCCTCGGCAAGGTGGACAAGTTCTACAAGGAGACCTGCCTGCTCGAGCAGCCCTTCGTGAAGGACGACAAGAAGTCGGTGCAGGAGATGATCAACGACCAGGTGGCGAAGATCGGGGAGAACCTCCAGGTCCGCCGCTTCGCCCGCTTCGTCCTCGGCGAGGGGCTCGAGAAGAAGACCGAGGACTACGCCGCCGAGGTCGCCAAGGTGGCCGGGCTGAAGTAGCCGCCCTCCACGCCGACCGCTGCACCGAGGCCCCGGCCGCGCGAGCGACCGGGGCCTTTCTCTTGCCGGCGGGGGCCGGCGGCGGACGTGAAAAAGGGAGCCGACCCGGAGGCCGGCTCCCCGTAGATTCAGACGCCGGGCACGGAGGCCCGGCGGACCCTGCTTACTTGGTCGCGGCCTCGGTGGGCGTCGCGATGACGATTCCGTCGACCGTGCGAATGGTGACGAGGACGTTCAGCTGGTTGCCCTGCTGGTCCTCGACCACGCCGACGATCCGGTACGTGCTGTCGGCGTTGAGCCCTTCCACCGCCGTGACGTCGATGGAGGCGCCCCAGTAGTCGGTCTCGCTGTTCGGGTTGTACTCGACGGCGAACTGGTCCGTCACGTCAACCGTCCCCTCCAGGATCCGGAGGGTGGCCGGCGGCGCCGGGATGCCCGGGTCGGGCTGGATCGACTTGGGGTTCATCAGCTTGTTGAACACCACCCGGATCTGCGAGTAGTCGAAGAAGGTCCCGCTGTCCTGGTCGTCGATGAAGACGGGGTAGTCCGTCAGCACGTACAACGCGGGAAGCTCGTAGGTGTAGGTGTTGGGGACGAGGTCGGTCTTGTACGTGGCGCCCAGCACGCCCAAGAAGTACGGGGCGAACCCCGGACCCATGCGCGGCGGGAAGCAGGTCACCGGGCAGACGGTGGCGTAGCCGCCCTCGATGCACGTCCCCGGGTAGGTGGCGTCGGCCCACTCCTGGTTGGGATCGGGGAAGGGCTTCACGCATCCCTCGACGTCAGGAGGGGCGATGCCGTTGAAGTTGATGTCCTGGCCGATGACACCGACCACGAACGGCGCAGCGGTGTTGGCCTTCATGTAGGGGTCGCAAGCGGTGACCGCGACCATGGCGACGAGTGCCGCCAGGGTCCGCCCGATGCTCCCCAGAGTCCAGTTTCGCGTGCTCATTGATTCTCCTTGGATTCCTTGGGGGTCGTTTTCGGTTAGAAGCTCAGCTGCACACCGAAGCGGGCCGAGATCGGGATCTGGTAGGCGTTGAAGATCGTGCTGCTCGTGGGCTGTCCGTAGTTGAGGTTGACGCTGACGCGCCGTCCGTCCGTGGTGCGGGCGTAGGGCAGGTCGGGGCAGTCCGCCTGGAGGGCCGCGATGGGGTTCTTCGAGGTGATGGCGTTCTTGCTGCCGCACTGCGCACCGTTCATCGGGTTGGCCGAGTCGAGCGTGTAGGTCTGGTTGGTCCACTGGGCGGTCTGCATGTTCAGGATGTTGAAGATGTCGAGGCTGAACTGCAGGGTGTACGGACCCGAGAGGGCCCAGACGAGCTTGGCGCCCAGGTCGAGCTGGTACGTCCAGTCCAGGTTGCCCGCCATGCCGCGCGGGATGAGGTTGGCGATGGGCTGGCCGTAGATGGGCTGGATGGCGTAGGCGCTCTGCGGCAGGCCCGACATGGCCTTGAAGTTCACCGCCGGCACCAGGGAGACGTCGGGCGAGAGGGTCGCGTTGTACGACCCGGCCGCCTTGATCTGGTTGGTGCGGTTCAGGCCGAGCGGGCCGTTGCCGTTGCCGAGCAGCGAGATGAGGTCGTAGTCGGCGCTCAGGTTCGGGTCTTTCTGGCCGTCCTCGGTGCGGAAGAGGCCGGTGTAGTTGCCGCGCATCGACGACCAGGTGTAGCTCGCCTGCGCCAGCCAGCGCTTCGAGAAGAGCTTGTTCAGGGTGAACGAGAACGCGTCGTAGTCACGCTGCGGCTTCGGCCAGGCGACGGAGAAGGGAACGCCCATCCCGCTCAGCCCCACCGCGTTGACCGGGTTGAAGGTCTGCCCCTCGTACGGGCCGCTGGTGACCGTCCAGGGCTTCGACACCGCCGGGTTGGCGATGTAGTAGCTGGCGGCGTCGTCGGACGACATGTCCTCGATCACCTGCGAGAGCCGCCGTCCCAGGTATTCGACGCCGACGGTCAGGTCCTGCAGGACCTCGTACTGGACGCCGCCGCCGAACTGCTGGTTGTAGGGGGCCTTGAGGTCCGGAGCCCAGGGAGCGTAGGTGCCACCGCCGGTGATGCCGAAGCCGCGGCGGCTGGCGGAGACGAGCGGCGAATTGAGGTTGACCGTGTTCGGTCCCGGGCCGGAGCCGACGGACAGGCCGTAGACGTTCGGGCAGTCCACCAGCGGGTTGAAGCCGGGGTTGTTCTTCACGTCGCTCTTGCCGAGGTTGCAGCTGCCGAGCTGGTAGTAGCCGGCGGGACCGGGCTCGGCGTTGAACGCGCGGATCGCGATGTCGAGGGGGATCGTCTCGTAGTACATGCCCCAGTTGGCCTGGACCTTGCCGCGGCCGTTGCCGGTGAAGTCCCAGATGGCCTGGACGCGCGGCGCCCAGGAGTCGTTGATGGCGAACTTCGGCATGTCGGGGTTGATCGCGGAACCGGACGGGGTGCTGATGGTCTGGGTGTCGAGCCGGACGCCGAAGTTGAGGGTGAGGACGTTGGCGATGGTCCAGCTGTCCTGGAGGAAGTAGGCGTTCGACCAGGTGTTGCTGGTTCGGGCCAGCTTCACCGCGTTGCCGGACTTGAGCCCCGGGTCGTTGCAGGTGACCGAGCCGTCTGCGTTGGTGGTGAGCGAGGCGCACCAGCTCGCGCTGCGGCTGGCGGAGATCATGGAGTTGGGATCGAGCTCGCCGTAGCCGCGGATCATGCGGAGGGCGTTGGCGGCGGTGGAGATGGTGCCGCTCGTCGAGCCGGGCGTGCCGTAGGCGTAGAAGGATCCGCCACCCGCGTAGTACTTGGTGAGGTCGTAGGTGGAGTAGTCAATCTGGACGCCGCCCTTGAGCTGGTGCTGGCCGGCCAGGTCGAAGAGACCGGTGAACGTGGCGCTGCCGGCGTACCGGTTGTCCGTGGGATCCTCGGTGTAGCCCGCGCCGCCGGTGCGGTACTGGGAGACCGGGCAGGCCCCGGTGACGGGGCAGGTGAAGTTGTTCACGAAGTTCTCGAGCGGCTGCGCGGTCTGCCACGTGACGCCGGGGACGTTGAGGCTGTTGACGCCCGCCACCACGTTGCCCGTCGACTTGCTGTAGCTGTTGTACCAGCCGCCCTTCACCTCGAAGAGCAGGTGCTTGTCGATGAACTTGCCGGTGTAGTTCAGGGTGACGTTGGTGCTGTTGGTGGTGTACGGGGCGGCGCTGGCGAGCGCGTCGCCTGCGAAGTTGGTCGAGCCGCTGGTGGGCTGGGTGTTGAAGGAGACGAAGGCGTTGTGGTTCTCGTTGATGAGCCAGGTCAGCTTGGCGATGGCGTTGTACTGGGTGCTGGAGGAGCCGTAGCCCACCTCCGTGCCTGCGATCGGCTTCATCACGTACTGGCCGTACTGGTCGAGCTGCCAGCCCGTGGAGGTGCAGTTGCCGCCCGTGCAGGGGGTGCGCTGCTGGTAGTACTGGGTGCGCGCGGCGTAGGTCATGCGCGGCGCGAAGCCGGCGTAGAACCAGAGCTTGTCCTTGACGATGGGGCCGCCCACCTCGAGGCCGAAGTCGGCGTCGTAGGAGCCCTTGTACGGGGTGGACTGGCTGGCGAGCGCGTAGGCGCTCTGGGTGCCCGGCGTCGAGGGCGTGAACAGGCCCGGCGTCAGGTTGCCCCAGATCGAGCCGTGGAACTCGTTGCCGCCCGACTTGGTCACCGTGTTGATGATGCCGGCGGTCGCGTAGCCGTACTCCGGCATGAACGAGCCCACCTTGACGTCGATCTGATCGATGAAGTTGGTGAGGAGGTTCGTGCCGAGAAGGCCGTAGCCGGTGGAGGAAACGCGGAGGCCGTCGATGATGTAGTTGTTCTCGGGGGAGGTGGCGCCGGCGAAGCTGACGCCGTAGCCGTCGAACTGGGCGGTGGGGGCGACGGTGGCGACCGTCTCGAAGGTGCGGGCCGTGGGCACGCTGGCCAGGAACTCCTTCGACACGATGGTGCCGGCCTCGGCCGAGCCGATGTTCACCGCGGGTGCGGTGCCGGTCCTCACCACCTGCTCCTCCATCTGCACCGCCTCGGGAACGATGGCGATGTTGGCACGCAGGGTGAAGTCGACGCGCAGGTTGATGTCGGTGCGCTCGGCGGGCCTGAAGCCCTGCAGCTGGGCCGAGAGCCTGTAGAGACCGGGAGGCAGCGCCGTGAGGGTGTACTGACCTCTCCCGTCGGTGACGGCGGTCTGCTCGCCCTGGAGCGATCTGGATGTGGCGATGACGAGCGCGCCTGCAACGGGCCTGCCCGTTGCGGCATCGTTCACGACACCGACGATGGTACCGGTGGACTGTGCGGAGGCCGCGTCGGCGAAGAGAAGCATCGCGACGGGTGCCACCCACAGGAGGCGCAGCAACTTCTTCCTCATGACTTCCTCCCTAGGAGAGATGCGAGAAGCTGAAGCCAGACGGTGGAGCCAGCTTGAAACTCATTTGAGGCCGCCCTGAAACTGTCCCGCGACACGGTGTCACGGGATGGCCGAAGTGTGCGATTTCTACGCACCGGGTTGGGGAATGTCAACGGCATACCAAACGTTCGATGAACTTGCCTTCGACTCCGGACTCCGGATCGCCCCTTCTCCACGCCGAACCCGACGGACGGCGTTCGTCCAGCCGAGCGCCTCGAGGGCCGGTCCGGGAGTTCCCACCTTCGAGGTGGACGCTCGCTTCCCGGTAACGGTTGACAAGAGTTCCGATGGCCGCTAAAAGCCGCCGGTCTTCCCCTTCCCTTTCCGGGTTGATTCTCACGTCAAACGAGGCCCCGGCGTGTTCGACGAAGTCACAAAGACACAGGGCGGCAAGCGCGTCGCCCGACGCAGCGCGTTCCTGGCCGGCTCCACCGTGGCCCAGGTCCTCTTCGTCGCCTTCCTGATCGTGGCGGGCGAGCGGATCCGGGCGGCGGTCAAGTCGGAGCCGGTCGTGGACGTGAAGTTCGTCCGCGCCGCCGCGCCCAAGCCTCCGCCTCCTCCGCCGCCCCCTCCGGCCCGCAAGCGGCCCCCCAGCGACAAGCCCAAGGTCACCGTCACCAAGGCCGCGCCCATGGCGATGATCCAGCCCAAGAACGTGGAGGACGAGATCAAGCCTCCCGATCCGAACGAGCCGGAGGAGGACTACGGCGACGAGGGCGAGGGCGTCGAGGGCGGCGTGGTCGGCGGCGTCGTGGGCGGCCAGGTCTCGAAGGGCGCCGGTGGGTACGAGGATGCGCCCCAGTACATGGGAGCCGGCTTCAAGGCCCCGAAGATGGCCGAGAAGGACTGCTTCCGGGAGAACTTCCGCATCCCGCCGGCGCTCTCCGGCTTCGTGACCTCGGTCACCGTGAAGTTCGCCGTCTACCCCAACGGCGCGGTGGGCGCCTTCTCGGTGATGGGCCAGGTCCCCGACCAGCGCATCTCCGACGCCATCCGCAACTCCCTCTCGAACTGCACCTGGATCCCGGGCGCCGACGCGCAGGGCCGACCCACGCCGATCTACGTCATCCTGCCCGTCCGCCTGCAGTAGGGCGCTACCGCTTCCGCCACACCCGAGGAGAACAGCCAGATGTCCCTTCCCGTGATCGACGTCGTCAACCAGCTGGTGCTCGCCGCCGCCGAGCCCGTGATGTCCTTCGACCTCCTGAACATGTGGCGGAGCATGGGCCCGTTCGCGAAGTTCATCGCGATCGTGCTGGCCGTCATGAGCGTGTGGTCGCTGGCGGTCGCGGTGGAGCGCATCCTCACCTACTCCCGCTCCGGCGCCGCCTCCCGCAAGTACGCCGCCGAGCTCGCCACGCTGCTCCCCGCCCACAAGTTCAAGGAAGCGGTCGAGCTGGCGCACACCAAGGAGTTCGAGAAGGGCTACCTTCCCAAGGTGCTCGGCCTGGCCCTCGAGGAGTACCGCCACGGCCTCGAGTCCCACGCCACCCACGGCGGCAAGCACGAGATCGGCGAGTTCGACATCGTCGCCGCCGTGAACCGCGCCATCGACCGCAGCACGCTGCGCACCGTCACCGACATGCGCCGCGGGCTGGGCTCGCTGGCCACCATCGGCTCGACCTCCCCCTTCGTCGGCCTGCTCGGCACCGTGGCCGGCATCATCACCGCCTTCCAGGCCATGGCCGCCACCGGCTCGGGAGGCCTGGGCTCGGTCTCGGCCGGCATCGCCGAGGCCCTCGTGACCACCGCCTTCGGCCTGCTGGTCGCCATCCCGGCCGTGATGTTCTTCAACTACTTCACCAACCGGGTCGAGGAGATCCAGGTCGACATCAACGACTCCACCACCGAGCTCGTGGACTTCTTCATCAAGGAAGGGCGCTAGGCCGGTCCGGCCTGGCCAGGGAACCTCGTCATGTCGATGGACCTCGGCGGCAAGGGCGTCAAGAGCGACATCAACGTCACGCCGCTCGTGGACGTGGTGCTGGTGCTCCTCATCATCTTCATGGTGATCACGCCCCTGCTCCAGCGCGGCAAGGCGGTGACCCTGCCCGACGCCAAGCTGGTGAGCGAGCTGAAGAGCGGCGGCGACCCCATCATCCTGTCGGTGACGCGTGACGGGAAGACCTACATCGAGAAGGAGGAGGTCAAGAAGGACGACCTCGCCCAGGCCCTCGAGCAGGCCATGCAGAAGTTTCCGGGCGCGCCCATCATGTTCAAGGGCGACCGCGACGCCGACTACAAGGTGATCCGCGAGGCCATCCTCGAGGTGACGAAGACCCGGGTCATGGGCGTCTCGCTGGCGGCCACCCAGCTCAAGGACGCCTCCGACGTGAAGGGGGGGAAGTAGCCATGTCGATGTCGCTCGGCACCAAGTCGCCGATGACCGACATCAACGTCACGCCGCTCATCGACGTGGTGCTGGTGATGCTCATCATCTTCATGGTGCTCACGCCGCTGGCCGAGAAGCAGATGTACATGCGCGTGCCGGAGTTCGAGCCGCCCAACACCCAGGTCGTCCCGCCCGACTCCGTCCCGCCCGACCAGATCGTCCTCACCGCGCTGAAGAACGGCCGGGTGCTCCTCAACAAGACGGAGATGACGGTCGCCGACGCGATGGTGAAGCTGAAGCCGGTCTACGAGGGGCACCTCTCCAAGGTGCTCTTCTTCAACGCCCAGGACGGCACCCGCTACGAGTTCGCCGTGACGGTCCTCGACGAGGCCCACAAGGCCGGCGTGAACACCATCGGCATGATGACCGACCCGCCCATGCTGGTGGAGGCCTTCGAGGGCGCCCCGGCCGGCGACGCCCCGCCGGCGGCCCCGCAGTAGCCTCATGGCGCCTTGAACCTGGGAACCATCCTGCGGTTCCAGAAGCCGATGATCCCGATCCGCCACAGGAAGTAGCCGCTCCTGCCCGTGATCACCGAGAAGTCCAGGAATCGCATGTGGCTCAGGCCGCGCACGGTGAGGTAGAGCGTGCGCAGGAGCAAGAGCATCCGGCGGTACTTCGGCTGTGGCGCGGTCATCGGGAGCGCGCGCCGCGCCAGGGGCTCGAAGAGCCAGCGCGGGACGCGGCCGATCGCCAGCAGGTACACCAGGCAGTTGGCCAGGGTCGGAACGTTCTGGATGTAGTTCGCGGAGATCTCGTCCAGCGAGATCCCCCTCTCGGCCATTTGCTTCTCGAGGACCGTGTTGGGGATCGACCGGAGCGAGAACAGGTTCAGGGTGAACGGGCGGGCCAGGCGGTTGAGGAACTCGAGGTTCGTGACCACGTCCTCGCGGTTCTCGATGGGGTTGTCGAGGATGACGTCGTACGCCGGCGGGATCATGTACCGCCGGTATTCGGCGAGGAGGGCCGCGGCTGCCTCGATGCGGGCGGTCGGCGTCTTGCGCTCGTAGAAGTCGAGGATCCGCTGGCTGCCGTTCTGGATCCCCATCCGGACCCGGTTCAGTCCGGCCGCGAGCAGGACCTCCAGCTTGTCCCTGCGCACGTAGCTGGGAATCACCCCCTGGACGCTGAAGGGCAGGCCGATCCGCTTCCGGTACTCCGCGGCGAACTCGGCGAGGACGGCGAGCGGGAGGGCCATGAAGCTGTCGTCCTGGAACACGACGGTCGAGATGTGCGGATGCGCCCGGATCGCCTGCTCGATCTCCGCGATGACGTAGGGCACACCCGAGTGCCGGATCCTCCGGTAGCCCTCGTCGTTCTCGATGAACCTGGTGTTGCCGCAGTAGGTGCAGCGGAACGGACAGCCGATGGACCAGACCGTGGTGTAGCTCAGTCCGTTCTCGTGGACGTAGTGGCCGGTGGTCATCCGCTCGAAACCACGCCCCGGCGCGTAGATGAACTCCTCGCCGGCGTAATGAGGCAGCGGCAGCGCGCTCATCTCCTCCCCGGTCATCAGGGGACGAAACCCGTTCCGGATCACCTGGCCGTCCTGGCTGAACCAGAAGTTCCGTGTCCCGGTGTGGTCCTTCCCGGCCCGGAACGCCTCGAGGAACTCGGCGAACGCGAACTCGCCCTCGCCGGTGCAGATGGCGTCGGCGTGCTGGATGGCCGCCTCCGGAACGATGATGGGATGGATCCCGCCCCAGACCACGAAGGTCCCCGGGTTCAGGTCGCGAACCTGGCGGATGAGCGTCTCGGTGAGACCGGCGTACCCCGTCATGGAGGAGAAACCGACCAGGTCGGCCCGGGCGAGGGGCTCGGCGATGGCGCGGGCGTCCTCCGGGCGCAGGTCGCTCCACTCGCCCTGGCGCCCTGCGATCATGGCCCTCAGGGATCGATACTTGCCCTGGGACACGTAGTACACGGTCGTGTCGGCGTTCAGGGTCTTGACGTAGGCCGCGATCTTCCGGAATCCAACCGAGACGGTCCCGTCCTCCACGCAGACCAGGGCGATCTTCATCGGCATCCCTGGGCTCCCGGCTAGGCCCCCGCCTGCCCCAGCCGCGTGAGCGCCTCGGCCAGTTCCGGCGGCATGGGGCTCTGCACCTCGACGCGCCCTCCCTCCGGGCGCTCGAACTCCACCTTCCAGGCGTGGAGGAAGTGGCGGTCGAGCCCGGGCAGCGCGGCAGCCGCCCCGCCGTAGTCGAGGTCCCCCGCCACTGGATGTCCCAGGTAGGCCATGTGGGCCCGGATCTGGTGCATGACGCCGGTGGGGATCCTCACCTCGAGCAGCGTGTGGTGCGGGAAGGCCCGCGCGACCACCCAGCGCGTCTCGGCGGGGCGCGGCGTGCCGGCGCGGGACGGAACCCTGCCCGCGCCCCTCTCGGCCGGCACCGGCACCGACCGGCCGGCGCGCTGTGCGAGCGGCACCGAGCAGACGCCCCCCGCGGAGACCTTCCCGGCCACGAGCGCCAGGTAGACCTTCTCCACCGTGCGCGCGGTGAGCTGGGCCCGCAGCATCTCCCAGACCTCGCGCCCCCGGGCGAAGATCACGCAGCCGCTGGTGTCGGCGTCGAGCCGGTGGACGGCGCCCCCCTCCCGCGGGTCGAGCGAGGCATCCGCACACTCGGGGTACTCGGCGGCGACGGCATTGGCGAGCGTCCCCCGCTCGTCGGCGCGGAGCGGGTGGGTGGGCATGCCGGCGGGCTTGTCGGCCACGAGCCAGAGCACCGACCCCGCCAGCACGCGGAGTGGATCGCCGAAGTCCGGGACGGGGGCCCCGGCCGGCGGCTCGAGCTCCATGAGCACCACCTGCCCGGGGATGGCCGGGTCGCTGGCCCGGGCCCGCCTGCCGTCGATCCGCACCCGCCCCTGGAGGAAGGCCCGCTTGACCGCGGCACGCCCCACCTCGGCGGCGTCGGCGACGGCGCGGTCGAGACGCCCGGAGACGCTCGCGTGGAGGTGCACGTGGTGCAGGATCACCCTGGGCCGGTCCATCAGCCGAAGAAGACCTCGGCGATCTCGAAGAGGGCGGGGTCGATGAGGTGCAGCGCCTTGGTGGCCTCGAGGAGCGGGACGGCGATGATCTCGTCGCCGCGGAGGGCGGCCATCTGGCCGAAGCGGCCGTCCTTCACCAGGTCGCAGGCGAAGACCCCGTAGCGGGTGGCGAGCACCCGGTCCCGGGCGGTGGGCGTTCCGCCCCGCTGGACGTGGCCGAGGACGGTGACCCGGGCCTCGAAGCCGGTCTCCCGCTCGATCTCCTTGGCCAGGTAGGCGCCGATCCCGCCCAGGCGGACGTGGCCGAACTCGTCGAGCGTGTCGGAGACGGTGGCCTCCTTGCTGCGCGACATCTTGGCCCCCTCCGCCACCACCACGATGGAGAAGCGGCGGCCCCGCCTGTGCCGTCCGCGGATGTGGCGGACCACGTCGTCCAGGTCAACGGGGCGCTCGGGAACGAGGATCACGTCGGCGCCGCCGGCGATCCCGGAGTGGAGCGCGATGTGGCCGGCGTGGCGCCCCATCACCTCGCAGACGATGACGCGGCTGTGGGCCTCGGCGGTGGAGTGGAGCCGGTCGATGGCCTCGGTGGCGATGGTGACCGCCGTGTCGAAGCCGAAGGTGTAGTCGGTTCCGGAGAGGTCGTTGTCGATGGTCTTGGGCACCCCCACCACGCTCATCCCCAGATCGTGGAACCGGGTGGCGACGCCCAGCGTGTCCTCCCCGCCGATGGCCACCACCGCGCCGATGTTGTGGCGGGCCAGGGTGTCCATGACGACCTTGGGGCCGTCGGGTCGCTTGAAGGGGTTGGTCCGGGAGGTTCCCAGGATGGTCCCACCCAGCTGGAGGATGCCGGAGGTGTTCTGGCGCGTGACCCGGAAGTGGTCGTCCTCGAGGAGACCCTTCCAGCCGTCGCGCACTCCGGTGAACTCGAAACCGTGCTGCTCGCCGCGGCGGACCACGGCGCGGATGACGGCGTTCAGGCCGGGGCAATCTCCTCCCCCGGTGAGGATGGCGACCTTCACGTGGACGACCTCCGTCTGGTGTGCTCCCCGACCTCTACCGCCGGGAGGGGCTGCGGGCAAGCGTCCGACCCGTGGTGGGGGTCTTCATGCGCAGGAGCCCCAGGAAGAGCTGCTTCTCGGTGTAGGTCCGCCGGCCGCCGTACTCCCCCACCCGGTAGAACCCGGCCGGGCGCTCCAGCCACATGCGGGCCAGGGCGATTCCACTGTACGTGAACGGGGCGAGGACCTCGCCCGCGGCCACGGCGAGGTAGCGGTCGCGGAGCGCGCGGATGCGCCGCTCGAAGCGGGGGCGGGGGAGGCGGCCGTGGACCCGCCCCCGGTGGAGCGTCCCGTCGAAGCGTTCGCTGGCGTGCCAGAGCTCGTGCAGCACCGTGCCGACCCGCTGCTCGGGCGTGGAGGCCCGGAACCAGAGGGGGCGCAGCGTGATGACGTAGAGGATCTTCCGGCCGCCGATGCGGATGAGGGGCTTGCGCAGCCCGCCCCGGCCGCCGCGGGCGCGGGTCTCGCGAAAGTGGGCCGGCCGGATGGTGGCCCGGGAGGCCCGGCGCGCCTCCCCGGCCACGACCAGGATCCGGGACGGCTTGACGTGGGCGAGCTCGGGCAGCCGCGCCACCATGTCCCGGATGAGCCGCTTCACGGCGAGTGTCATCTGGGGTCGGGGGGCCACCCGACATCGATATCTCTCCGGGCCGGTCCCGACAAGGGCGGCGCGTCCTCCTTCCAAGGTGCTTGTGGGGCCCGGGAGGATGGCCGTAGGATGGTCTCCTCCATGCTGCCCTTCGCGCTCGGCGTCCTCTTCGCGGTTCCGGTGACCCTGGCGGTGGTGGCGCTGCGCTCCTGGCGCCTGCGCGACGCCGAGGCGGCGGGGATGGCCGAGCAGGTGCGCGGCATGGCCGCGCGGCTCGAGGTGGTGGAGACCGAGGCCACGCGGAGCGCGCTGCGCATCGACGCGGCCGAGACCGTGCTGCTCGAGAAGGGCGTCGCCGACGAGGAGGACCTCGAGGAGGCGCGCCGGTACTTCGAGCAGAACGCGTCGCCGAGGTATGACCGCGACCGGGACGGCAGCCTTCACTGACGCCGGCGAAGCATTCCTGCCTGCGAGAGGCGGCCTCGTCGGTCCGCTGCTCGAAATACCAGAATGTATTCCTGCGCTGCTCCCTCCTCGGGCGCCCCTCTCGGCGACGGACTGCTTCGCCTGGTGACGGGGGCGGGCCTACCGGCGGCGGGGGGGAGGCCGGCCGGTGCGGGTGGCGCGTTCGGGGCGACCGGTGCGGGTGGTGCGGCCGGTGCGTCCTGGGCGGCCGGTGCGTTCCGGGCGACCGGTGCGGCTGCCGCGTTCTGGACGGCCGGTGCGGCTACCGCGTTCGGGGCGGCCGCTTCGTTCGGGGCGGCCGCTTCGTTCGGGGCGGCCGGTGCGTTCGGGACGACCGGTGCGACCGGGGCGCTCGCGCATCTCCGGGCGGCCGGACCGCTCCCGCTTCTCCGGACGCGCGCCGCGGTCGAATCGGCCGGTTCGCTCGGCCCGGGTGCTGCGCGCCGGCGGCTCGGGCCGGGCCTTCTTGCGTGCGGGAGCAGTCCGAGGCGCCCGCGAGGCCGGGAGGGGCTCGAAGCGAGGCTTCTCCGGGTGTCGCCGGTAGACGAGCAGAGTCCGCCCCAGGATCTGGGCGAGCTGGGCACCCGCCGCCCCGGCGAGGAGTGCGTCGGCGGTCCCGAACCGGTCCTCCGGCGTCTCCGTCCCCGCCTTCACCTTGACGAGCTCGTGATCGAGGAGCGCCCGGTCGAGCTGGCGGAGCAGCGCCTCGGTCACCCCCTCCTTGCCGACCTGGACCACCGGCGCGAGGTGGTGGCCGGCCGCGCGGAGGGTGCGGCGCAGCGGGGAGGACGGCATGAGGGCGCGCTTCTTGGGACTCGTCGTGTCGGACACGTTCACCTCTTGAGGAAGCGGAGTTCGCGCTCCAGCTCGGGATCCTTCACCTGCTCCAGACCGCGCTTCCAGGCGCGCTCGGCGGCCCCGAAGTCGCCGGTGACCTTGGCCATGCGGCCGAGGAAGAGCCAGCCCGCCACGCACTTGGGGCTTCTCTGGAGGGACGCCTCGATGGTCTTCTCCGCCCCGATCCGCTGCGCCTTGCGCTGGGGCTCGGGAGCGATCAGGAACTCGAGCCAGGCCTTCCAGACGTGGTACTCGGGCTCGTCGGCGTAGAGGGCGATGGCGTCGTTCACCTTGGCGAGCGCCTCGAGGTAGGCCCGGCCGGCCGCGAGCCCCACCACCTTCTCGAAGGCCTGCTCCGCCTGGTAGATGCGCCCGATGTCGATCTGGGCGGCGCCGCCGGCCTTGATCTCCTCGAGGTAGGCCTGCCGCCCGGCGTCGGTCTCGAGGGCGGCCCAGGCCGCCGCAACCCGGGCGAAGATCTCGGCGCGCAGGGCCCGCGCCTCCGGTGGCTCCCCGTCGCGGGCGGCGTCGGGGTGGTAGGTCCGGGCGAGCTGGAAGTAGGCGGCCTTGAGACGCGAGGCGTCGGCGTCCCGCCCGACTCCCAGGACCTGGAAGTGATCGGCCCCCTCGAGCTTCCCAGCGGCCGCCTGGAGCGCCTCGAGGGTGGGACCGGCCGGCCGGCCGGGTGCTGCGGCCGGAGCCCCTGGCGCCGTGGCCGGCTTCGCGGCTGGCTTCGGGGCCGGCTTCGCGACGGCTGCGGCAGCCGGAGTCGCCGGCGCGGCTTTCGGGCCGGGAGCAGGGGGCGGGGGCGCGGGGGCCGGAGCCCGGGGAGCGGCCCCGATGCGCGGCGCGCCAAAGGTCACGAGCTCGGTCTCGGCCAGGAGGAGGACCACGCGGCGCAGCGGTCCGGCGTCGGCGGGGTGGGAGACGCAGAGCTCGTCCACGCTCTGGACCCCGTCGATGCGGGCGACGGCGCGCGCCTCCTGGGGGTTCAGCATGAGGTCGGTCACCTCGACACGGCCGCCCACCCGGGCCACCGAGAGCGCACCCCGCACTCCGAGGCGGTCGCGCACCGCCGAGGGGTCGATCCGGCGCACGGCGTCGACGAGCAGCCCCCACCGGCTCCCGATGGGGAATCCGTAGGGGGGCGGCGCCACGCCCGGCTCCCACCGCCAGGTCCCCTCGCCGCTGGCGAGCGCGCTGTACACCAACCCGGCCCCGTGCTCCTTCAGGTCCTGGAAGTGGGCTGCCGGATCGAGGAGCCGCAGGTCGATGAGGGCGCCCAGCACGTCGCCGCCGAACCCCGGCGCGATCTGCCGGGCGTCGGCGGCCGCCTCCTCGGCGATCAGCCCGCGCTGGACCAGGAAGGAGGCCAGGTCGTCCTGCTCCCGGCTTCCGGTGGCGTGCTCGACGACGCCGCGCCGGTAGGTGAGCGCCCAGGCAATCCCGGCGGATTCGAGCACGAGGCGCCCCGAAGCCTGCGTGGCCGCGGCCAGGCAGTGCAGGTGCAGCGCGCTCCTCTCCTGAAGGGAACCCTGGGCCGGCAGCCCGGCGGCGATGGCGGAGGCCACCGTCACCTCCGGCGCCTCGAGCCCGTGGCTCGCCCCTGGACTCTTCGGATCGCCGGTCACCCGAGGCTAGACTACCACCGTCTCCCTGTACTCGCCGAAGACGTCCCGCATGGCGTCGGAGATCTCCCCCATGGTGGCGTGCGCCTTCGCCGCCGCCAGGATGAGGGGCATGAGGTTGTCGGTGCCCTTCGCACCCGCGCGCACCGCGTCCACCGCCTGCTTCGCCGCGGTGCCGTCGCGGGCCGCGCGGAACGCCTTCAGGCGCGCCACCTGTGCGGCCTCCAGCGCCGGGTCCACCCGCATGACCGTCACCGGCGGATCGACGGTCTTGTAGGCGTTCACGCCCACCACCACGTGATCGTTGTCCTCGACCTGGCGCTGCCAGGCGTAGGCGGCGTCCTGGATCTCGCGCTGGACGAAGCCCTTGTCGATGGCCTCGACCATGCCACCCATGGCGTCGATCTTCTCGATGTACTCGACCGCCTTGCCCTCGATCTCGTCGGTCATGGCCTCGATGGCCCAGGAGCCGCCCAGCGGGTCGATGACGTCGGCCACCCCCGACTCGTTGGCGATGATCTGCTGCGTGCGCAGCGCCAGCAGCGCCGACGACTCGGTGGGGAGCCCGAGCGCCTCGTCGCGGGAGTTGGTGTGGAGCGACTGCGTCCCGCCCAGCACGGCGGAGAGCGCCTGCAGGGTGACGCGCACCACGTTGTTCTCGGGCTGCTGCGCGGTGAGCATGGAGCCCGCTGTCTGGGTGTGGAAGCGGAGCATCCAGGAGCGCGGGTCCTTGGCCTTGAACCGGTCCTTCATGATGCGGGCCCAGAGGCGCCGGGCGGCCCGGAACTTGGCCACCTCCTCGAGCACGTTGTTGTGGGCGTTGAAGAAGAAGGAGAGCCGACCGGCGAACTCGTCCACGTCGAGCCCGGCCTTCTCGGCCGCCTCCACGTAGCTGATGCCGTCGGCGAGCGTGAAGGCCACCTCCTGCACCGCCGTCGAGCCGGCCTCGCGGATGTGGTAGCCGGAGATGGAGATGGGGTTCCACTTGGGCATGACCTTCGCGGTGTAGGCGAAGATGTCGGTGATGATGCGGATGGACGGCCGCGGCGGGTAGACGTAGGTCCCGCGCGCCGCGTACTCCTTGAGGATGTCGTTCTGGATGGTGCCCTGCAGGTCGGCGGCGGCCACCCCCTGCTTCTCGGCCACCGCCTGGTAGAAGGCGAGCAGGATCGAGGCCGTCGAGTTGATGGTCATCGACGTGGAGACCTTGCCGAGCGGGATCTGGTCGAGCAACGTCGACATGTCGTCGATGGAGTCGATGGCCACGCCCACCTTGCCCACCTCGCCGAGCGCGCGGGGGTGGTCGGAGTCGCGCCCCATCTGCGTGGGCAGGTCGAAGGCCACCGAGAGGCCGGTCTGGCCGGACTGGAGCAGGTAACGGTAGCGCTTGTTCGACTCCTCGGCGGTGCCGAAGCCGGCGTACTGGCGCATGGTCCAGAAGCGGCCGCGGTACATGGTGGGCTGTACACCGCGGGTGAACGGGTAGTCCCCCGGGAGCCCCAGGCGGGCGTCGAGGGCGGGCGCCACGTCCTCGGGGGAGTAGACCGGGCGGACCGTCCCGCCGCTGGTGGTGCGGAAGGACTTCTTGCGCTCGGGGGCCTTCCCGACGGCCTTGGCGTAGGGGCCGGAGAGCCAGGCGGAGAGGGGGGAGGGCTTCGGGGAGGGTTTCGTCCTGGGTGAGGGTTTCGCCTTGGGGGGGGGGGGTGCCTTCTTGGCCGGGGGCGACTTCGCCTTGGGGGCGGGGGGGTTCTTGGGGGGGGGCGCCTTCTTGGGGGCGGGGTTGGGCTTCCGTGAGGGCTTTGCCCTGGAGGCGGATTTCTGCGCGGCCGACTTCGTCGGCCTTGCGGACTTCTTCGCGGGGGGCTTCTTCTTGGCCATCGGTTCCGTCTCCTGCGCGGCCGACTTCGTCGGCCTTGCTGTTATTCCACCGTGCCCAGCACCGTACCGCCCTCGATCGACTGCCCGGCCCCGACGGCGATCTCCACCACCTTGCCATCCTTGGGGCTGCGGATCTCGTTCTCCATCCCCATCGCCTCGACCACCAGCACTCCCTCGCCCTCCCGGACCGCCTCGCCCGGGCGGCGCAGGATGCCCACCACCTTGCCGGGCAGGCGCGACGTGAGGGCCAGGAGGCCGTCGGCCGTGAGCCTTCCCGGCGCCCGGCGCATGCGCGCCCGCCGCTCGTCGAGGATCTCGAGCGGGAAGACCGAGTCGCGCAGGTGCACGCGCATCCCGTTGCCGCGCTCGTCGAGCTGCACCGAGTAGCTCTCGGCGTCCACGAGCAGGGAGATGGTCCCGTGGTCGTGGTGGTAGGCATCCACCCGGTGGGTGGCGCCGCGCAGGGTCACCTCGTAGACGCCCGGCTCCACGCGCTCGACCTGGAGGGTCTCCTCGCGCTTCCCGCCGTCGAGGAGGGCAACGTAGGTGGTGGCGGTCACGGCTCCACCTTCCGGAGGGCGCGCAGCCGTCCCAGGCGGGCCCAGGCCGTGGAGGGCGCGTGGGCCCGGGTGGCGAACTCCTCGGCCCGATCGTGGTCGCGCCGGTGGGCGGCCACCGCGGCGGCGACGAGCGCGACGGGCTCGAGCGCCGGATCGGGCGGCTTGACGAGCTCCTTCGCGAAGGTGGTGCAGAAGCCGGTGTCGTAGGATCCGGAGCGGAAGGCGGGGTGGTCGACGACGGCCCGGAGGTAGTGGGTGTTGGTGGCGATGCCGTGCACGTGGTAGTCGGCCAGCGCCCGCAGCAGCCGGTCGATGGCCTGCTCCCTCGTCGGCGCCCAGGCGGCGAGCTTGGAGATCATCGGGTCGTAGTAGGGCGGCACCACCCACCCGCCGTAGACGCCGGAGTCGTCGCGCAGCCCCGGACCGCCCGGGACCCGCAGGTAGGTGATCTTGCCCGGCGAGGGGAGGAATCCGCGGGCCGGGTCCTCGGCGTAGATGCGGGCCTCGACGGCGTGGCCGCGCGGCGCGATCTCCTGCTGGGACGGGACGCGCCCGCCCCGGGCCACCTCGATCTGCAGCCGCACCAGGTCGATGCCGGTGACCATCTCGGTGACCGGGTGCTCGACCTGGAGGCGGGTGTTCATCTCCAGGAAGTAGAAGCTGCGGGAGGAATCCACCAGCAACTCCACCGTGCCGGCGCCCACGTAAGCCACGGCACGCGCCGCGTCCACCGCCACCTTGCCCATGGCGGCGCGCATCGCCGCGTCCACCACCGCGCTCGGGCTCTCCTCGACGATCTTCTGGTGGCGCCTCTGCACCGAGCACTCGCGCTCGCCCATGTGGACGACGTTCCCGTGCTCGTCGGCGAAGATCTGCACCTCGACGTGGCGCGGCCCGTCGAGGAACTTCTCGAGGTAGATGCGGTCGTCGCCGAAGGCCGAGGCCGACTCCCGCTTCGCGGCCTGCCAGAGCTTGGCGAAGTCGGCGGCCCGGTCGCAGCGCTTCATCCCCTTGCCGCCTCCGCCCGCGGCCGCCTTGAGCATGACCGGGAAGCCGATGCGCGCCGCCTCCGCCGCGGCCTCCGCCTCGTCGGCGATGGGCCCCTCGCTGCCCGGCACCACCGGGACCCCCGCCGCCTGCATGCGCCTGCGGGCGCTGGTCTTCACCCCCATGGCCTCCTGGCTCTCGGGGGGCGGGCCGATGAAGGTGAGCCCGGCCTGGCGGCAGGCCCGGTTGAAGTCGGCCCGCTCGGAGAGGAACCCGTACCCGGGGTGGATGGCATCGGCGCCGGTCCGGGCGGCGGCCTCGAGGATGCGCTCGGGCACGAGGTAGCTGTCGCGCGCCGGAGCGGGCCCGATGTGGACCGCCTCGTCGGCCAGGCGCACGTGGAGCGAACCCCGGTCGGCCTCGGAGAAGACCGCCACCGTCGGGATCCCCATCTCCCGGCAGGTGCGGAGGACGCGAACCGCGATCTCGCCGCGATTCGCCACGAGGATCTTCCGGATCGGTCGGCGTTCGGTCATTGGGAGAGGCGCACGGAGGAGGGCTGATTAGGATACCGATCGGGGCTGGCGCGGTCCACGAGCAAGGCGCGACGCCGCGCGTCATCCACGCCCCCCTTCGCCGCTTCCGCGCTTCCTGGAGCCGTGCTACCCGGGCGGAATGCGCATCCTCGTCGCCGACGCGTTCCCGAAGGAGCGGCTGGACGATTTCCGGGCCCTGGGGCTCACGGTGGACCACCAGCCATCGGTCTCCGTCGCGGACCTGCCCGCCGCCGCGCGGCCGGCCCGCATCCTCGTCGTCCGGGGCAAGCAGGTGACGGCCGAGGTCTTCGGCGCGGCCCCTGCCCTCTCGCTGGTGGTCCGGGCCGGGGCGGGCGTGAACACCATCGACGTGGGGGCGGCGTCGCGGCGGGGGGTGTACGTCGCCAACTGCCCGGGGCAGAACTCCATCGCCGTGGCCGAGCTGGCCATGGGGCTCCTGGTGGCCCTCGACCGGCGCATCCCGGACAACGTGGCGTCGCTCCGCGCCGGCAAGTGGGACAAGAAGTCCTTCTCCGAGGCCGAGGGGCTCTACGGCCGCACCCTGGGCGTGGCCGGCGCCGGGGCCATCGGTCGCGAGGTGGTGAAGCGCGGCCGGGCCTTCGGCATGAACGTGCTGGCCTGGTCGAAGGACCTCGACGACACGGGGGCGAAGGCGCTGGGCGTGGAGCAGGCCACGGACCTCCTGTCGATGGCGGCCCGCTGCGATGCACTGTCCGTACATCTTCCGCTCTCGAAGGAGACGCGTGGCGTCGTCTCCCGGGCGGTGCTCGAGGCGCTGCGGCCCGGCGCCATCTTCATCAACACGGCCCGGGCCGAGGTGGTGGACCAGGAGGCCCTGCTGGAACTGGCGCGCGCCGGGCGGATCCGGGTGGGGACCGACGTCTTCGCCGGCGAGCCGGAGAAGGGGCAGGGCGACTTCGACAGCCCCCTCGGCAAGCTCCCCAACGTCTACGGCACCCACCACATCGGCGCGTCCACCGCCCAGGCGCAGGACGCCATCGCGCGGGAGGCCGTGCGCATCGTGGGGTCGTTCCTGCGGACCGGCCGGGTCCCTCACTGCGTGAACGTGGCCGGAAAGACCCCGGCCAAGGCGAGGCTGGTGATCCGCCACTTCGACAAGGTGGGGGTGCTGGCCAACGTGCTCGGGCTCGTCCGCGAGGCGGGGATCAACGTGGAGGAGGTGCAGAACACCGTGTTCGAGGAGGCGCAGGCGGCCTCCTGCTCCATCGACCTCGACGACGCGCCGCCTCCGGAACTGCTGGAGCGGATCCGGGCCCGCAAGGACGAGATCCTCTTCGTGGACAAGGTGGACTTGTAGCGCCGGCTACGAAGTAGGCGGCGCAGGTTTCTCCCACGACCGGATCCCTCGCGTACCGGCGCGGAAGCCCTCCGCTTCGCCCCGGTTGGGATGGGTCCGATCCCGTCCTACCAGTAGGACGACGATAGGCGCCGGTTCCACCGGCGCCAGGAGTGGAACCACGGTGACGACCGTCTCCTCCCCTCCGAGCGCCGACCGGTTGGCCAGATCCCTGCTGCGGCGCACGCTGCCTTGCTGCGCCGGGCAGCCTCCTCCGTCCGCTGCTCGACGTGCCTTGCTGGCACGCCTCCGCTGCTCCGTCGTCGTGTGCCCGGCTCGCCGACGGCATCGTGTGCCTCGCGACGGGCTCGGGCCAACCGGGCGGCGCTATCAGATCGGCGCCACGAAGAGCGTGTGCAGCCCCTCGCCCAGCATCCCACCGTCGTCGAAGAGACGCGTGCGGACCATGCCGATCCCGTCGCCCTCCACCGTGGTGCTCGCCGACATGCCCACCCACTCCCCCTCGGGCAGCCGGCGCAGCACCAGGTTCATGTCCACCGGCACGAAGGTGAAGCGTCCCAGGGGAAGCTCCCAGCTGATGCCGTTGGCCGAGTCCACCATGGTCACGAGCCGGGTGAGACCGGTGAGCGGCTCGCCGGCCACCAGCGGGATCCGGCAGCGGCTCCAGACGGTGGCGGGCCCCGGCTCGCTGAATCCACCCTCGGTGAATCTCCACTCCAGGGCCTCCCCGTAGGGAAATGGCGGCAAGCCGGGGAAGTAGCTCTGCGGCTGCGGCGGCGGGAGCGGAGGCGCCGGCTCGCGCGGACCGACGACGGGGCTGCGACCCGGCTCGGCCGAGAGCTGCCAGGCGAGCGCCCGCAAGGTCTCCCGCCCGTTCACCTCGGCGCGGGCCGAGAGCAGCTGGACGCGCTTGCCGGGGCGCTCCACCGCGGCCGACACCTTCATCTCCCCCACCTCGACCGGGCCGAGCAGCTCCACCGACAGCCGGGCGATGCGGGCCCCGGGGCGCGGGGAGAGCCGCTCCAGCACGTCGGCGAGCAGCGCCGACGGCGGACCGCCGTGCTGGAGGCCGGGAGACCAGGGGCCGATGGTTGCGGCCGTGGCGCGGAAGCGCCCCTCGCCGAGCGGCTCGTAGAAGGCGGCTTCCACCTACCCTCCCTCGACGGCGCCGGGCGTGACCTCGTCGAGGATCCGGTAGAGCCCGTGCTTGGGCAGCCGGGTGAAGCCCGACCAGGCCGCCCCCGCCAGCGAGCCGTCCTCCAGCCAGTCGGAGAACCACTGCCAGGCCGCCGCCGGATCGCGCTGGACCAGGCCGGCGCCGCTCTCCCGCACCCAGCGCCGGTTGTAGCGCTCGTGGACGCCCACCGGGGGGGCGAAGACGAGTGGCAGGCCGAGCGCTGCGTAGAAGGAGAGCTCGGAGGGCTTGGTCCAGAGGGCGTCGGTGTGGGCCAGGACCGCGTCGAACCGGTCGAAGTACTCGTCGAGTGAATCGGCGCGCAGGATGTCGAGCCCCTTGCCCAGCGCCCCCTCCATGCCGGCCAGCTGGATCTCCTCCCGGAAGCGCGCCTCGACGGCGCCCCGGACCCCCGCGACGAGCACCAGCCGGAGCCTGCCCTCCTCGATGGGGCCGCGCATCCCGGGAAGGAACTGGTGCGCCATCCCGGCCTGGGCGCCGGCGCCGCCCACCGCGAAGGTGAGCGTGGGCGGACGCCCCTCCTCCTGCTCGGGAAGGGGTCCGAGGAAGTGGGCGAGCTCCTCGCGGTAGTCGCGCCGGAAGGTCATGCCCGGGTCGAGCCGGACGAGGCGCGACGCCAGGTTGCGCTGCAGCGTGGGGAGTTCCCTGCCCCCCACCAGCTCGTTCGGCAACGGGAATCCGGTGAAGTGGATGTGGTTCTCGGGGACCCCGTAGCTGCGGAGCCTTCGGCCGGCCCGGGGGCTGGGGACGAGGAAACGGATGCGGGAACGGGCGGCGTCGCGCGGCGCCCAGACGCGGTTTATGTCACTGTCAGTGACGACGCACCAGACGTTGTCCAGCCCGGCGGCGTCGGCGGCGATGGCCGGGGAGTAGAAGGTGGCGATGAGCGGCTCGCCGGTCTCCTTCATCCGGGCCACCATTCCCCGGCCCAGGCCGCGGGTCCGCACCAGCCGCTCCACGGTGGCGACGCCGCGGGTGGGCGCGGAGAGGTCTCGGTAGGGGTGCAGGTGGGGAATGTCGGTGGCCGATTCGAGTGCCCAGCGGAACGGGCGCCCCAGGTAGGGAAGCTGGGAGGCGCGGCTGGTCCACTCGTAGGCCGTGCGGACCCGGTTCCAGACCTTGATCTCGTCGGGACCCACGAGCGGCGGCCGGTCCACCTGGGTGATCTCCACCCCCAGCGCGCGGGCGATGGGGCGGGCGGCGCGCAGGTGGCCGTAGCCCATGTCCACGGCCACCACGAGCGGCTTCACGCCGGGGAGAACGGGCTTCGGAGCGGAGGGTCTGTCCATGGCTTCCAGCGAGACTCTACCGGGAGGTTCCGGGCGGCGCGAGCCGGGTGCCCGGCAGCACGCGCAGACGGTTCCCCCGCCAGTTCACGGTGCGGCGGAAAAAGCCCTCCATCCAGGCCAGGCCAAGGAGGAGATCCTTCACCGGCACGCGCAGCAGCTGGCCAGGGCGGAACCCGCCCGGGCGGAGCGCCGCCCCCGCCGCCCCGTCGAGGAGCGCGCGGACGCCGGCCACCGTGAGCCACGCCGCTGCAGTCCACTGGGCCGGTGCGACGAGGAGCGCCGCGCTGGCGAACAGCAACGGGTTGTGGATCACCTGCGCCCCGTAGAGCAACGGGCCGACCAGCGCATGCTGCAGGACGGCCCAGCGCCGGGCGCGGTGGAAGAACTGCACGGCGGTCCGGTCCTGGACCACGTTCTGCACCGGCCTCGACGCCAGCTCCACCCGCTTGCCGAGAAGCTTCCGGACCATCTGGCCGATCACGAAGTCCTCGGCGAGCAGGTCCTTCACCGGCTCGAGCCCACCCATCGCGGCCAGGTCCTCCCTCCGCAGCGCCATCGACTTGCCCATCACCACGTCCCGCCCGGCGATGGCCTTGGCAGCGGCGATGCCGGTGGCCACCCCGCCGGCCAGGTGGAGGTTCTCGAGCAGTGCGCCCTCGCTC
>CAIQRS010000210.1 GCA_903874275.1 uncultured Anaeromyxobacter sp. | reverse complement strand
CCCGGGTGGCCGAGTCGGCCAAGCTCCTCGAGAACGTCTTCCGCTCGGTGAACATCGCGCTGGTGAACGAGCTGAAGACCGTCTTCGACCGGATGGACATCGACATCTGGGAGGTCATCGAGGCGGCCAAGACCAAGCCCTTCGGCTTCATGCCCTTCTACCCGGGGCCCGGTCTGGGCGGGCACTGCATCCCGCTGGACCCCTTCTACCTCTCCTGGAAGGCCGCCGAGCACGGCCAGTGGGCCCGCTTCGTGGAGCTGGCCGGCGAGATCAACACCAGCATGCCCCGCTGGGTGGTGGGCAAGATCGCCGACGCCCTGAACGACGACGCCAAGCCGATCCGGGGGTCGAAGATCCTGGTCCTGGGGCTCGCCTACAAGGCCAACATCGACGACGACCGCGAGTCGCCGTCCTACGAGATCATCGAGCTCCTGCGCGAGGCCGGGGCGGCGGTGGACTACTGCGACCCGTTCTTCCCCGAGGCGCGCAAGGGGCGCAAGGTCGACGTGCAGCTGCGATCGGTCCCGTGCACGGCGGAGTCGTTCGGCGCCTACGACGCCGTGGTGGTCTCCACGGCCCACGATCCGTTCAAGAACGCAGCCCTCTTCGGCAAGGCGAAGCTGGTGGTGGACTGCCGCAACCTGTTGGCGCCCCTCTTCCCGCGAGGCGGCGGGCCACGCGTGGTGAAGGCGTAGGTGGGCCTCCCGGAGATCGCCTCCCGCAGCCGCACCTGGCTCGTCACGGGGGGCGCCGGCTTCATCGGCTCCCACCTCGTGGAGACCCTCCTCGGCCTCGGGCAGAAGGTCCGCGTCCTCGACAGCTTCGTCACCGGTCACCGGCGCAACCTGGAGGAGGCAGGTCGGGGGCACGAGGGGGCGCTCGAGCTCCTGGAGGGGGACATTCGCGACCTCGAGACCTGCCGGCAGGCGGTCCAGGGTGCGGACCTGATCCTGCACCAGGCGGCGCTGGGCAGCGTCCCGAGGTCCATCGCCGACCCGCTGGCGACCCACGCGTCGAACGTCACCGGCTTCCTGAACGTGCTCTGGGCGGCGCGGGAGGCGGGCGTGCGCCGGATCGTGTACGCGAGCTCGAGCTCGGTGTACGGCGACCACCCTGGGTTGCCCAAGGTGGAGGACGTCGTCGGTCGGCAGCTGTCACCCTACGCGGTCGGGAAGTACGCCGACGAGCTCTACGCCAACGCGTTCGGCCAGGCCTACGGGCTGGAACTGCTCGGGCTGCGCTACTTCAACGTGTTCGGGCCCAGGCAGGACCCGAACGGCCCGTACGCGGCGGTGATCCCGCTCTGGTTTCGCAGCCTGCTGGCGGGGGAGACGGTCTTCGTCAACGGCGACGGCCTGACCAGCCGCGACTTCTGCCACGTGGACAACGTCGTCCAGGCCAACCTGCGCGCAGCCACCACCTCCAACCCGGAGGCGGTCGGCAAGGTCTACAACGTGGCGGTGGGCGACAGGACCACCCTGCTCCAGCTCTTCGAGGGGATCCGCGCCCAGGTGTCGCGCTTCCGTCCTGAGGCGGCCTCGGCGACGCCGGTGCACCGCGAAGCCCGCGCCGGGGACGTGAGGCACTCGCTCGCGGACGTCTCGAGGGCCCGCGAACTCCTCGGCTATGACCCGAAGGTGACGGTGATGGAGGGGCTGGCACGAGCCGCCGACTGGTATCGGCGCAATGTCTAGGCGGGTTCGCGCCGGGGCATCCCCCCCGATCGTCGCGTCCCATACACAGGGGACGGCCCCCGTTATGGGTATCTTCCCCTCCCAATAGTAGGTGTAGGTGTTACATTCCTTGGGGGTTCCTTGGAGGTTCCTCATCAAGGCAGTTCGGGGGAGGGTCACACGATGATGCGCGCCAATGCACGGCTTCTACCCAGGGGCTCGTCGGCATACTCCGACGGTGACGGGGCGCTCCGCTGCGACAGGGCGGGCGAGGACATGCTGCGCGCGTTCTGGCCGGTCGCGGCCGAGGGCACGGCGCTCCCCGCCGAGCTCCGCGGCCTCGCCGACGGCGCGCAGGCAGGGCCGCCGGGAGTGCGCCGCACGCTCATCATGGAGCACGCCGGCGAGCGGCTCCGGATCGAGGCGACGGCGGTGGGCAAGGGGCGCACCCAGTTCCACCTCTGGCGCGAGATGCTGCCCGGCGTGGTCGAGAGCCCCTCCGTGGTCGAGGAGGCCACCTCCGACGGCCTCACCCAGCGTGAACGGGAGGTCGCCCTGCTGGTGGCCGACGGGCTGCGCAGCCGCGAGGTCGCCGAGCGGCTCACCATCGCCCCGCAGACGGTGAAGAGCCATCTGAAGACCATCTTCGACAAGCTGGGCGTGCGCAACCGCGTGGAGCTGGCGCGGCGCCTGTCGAACCGGTAGCTGCTTGGTCACGCTGAAGGACGTCCTGGCGGCGCGGGAACGCGTCCGCGACGCGCTCTACCTGTCTCCGTGCGCGCGCACCGAGACCTTGTCCAGGGTCTCCCGGACGCAGGCCTTCCTCAAGCTCGACAACCTGCAGATGACGGGCGCCTACAAGGAGCGGGGCGCCCTGAACAAGATCCTCACCCTGGGTGACGCGGAGCGGGCCCGGGGGCTCATCGCCGCCTCGGCCGGCAACCACGCCCAGGCGGTGGCCTACCACGCCGGCCGGCTGGGGCTCTCGGCCACCATCGTCATGCCGGAGACCACCCCCATCATGAAGGTGGCCAACACCCGGGGTCACGGGGCCCGGGTGGTGCTCTTCGGCGCCAACTACGACGAGGCCTACGCCGAGGCGCGCCGCATGGAGCGGGAGGAGGGGCTCACCTTCGTGCACCCCTTCGACGACGAGGTGATCATCGCCGGCCAGGGCACGCTGGGGCTGGAGGTGGTGGAGCAGGTGGCCGGGCTCGACGCGGTCCTGGTGCCGGTGGGGGGCGGCGGGCTGGTCTCCGGCGTGGCCGTGGCCGTCAAGGCCCTTGCACCCAAGGTGAAGGTGATCGGGGTCGAGGCCGACGCGATCCCCTGCATGCAGGCGGCGGTGGAGGCCGGCGAACTGGTGACGCTCGACGCCGCGTCCACGCTGGCCGACGGCATCGCGGTGCGGCGGGCCGGCGAGATCACCTTCGAGCACGTCCAGTCCCTGGTGGACGACGTCGTCACGGTGACCGAGGAGGAGATCGCCTCGGCCATCCTCTACCTCCTCGAGAAGGAGAAGACGGTGGCCGAGGGAGCCGGCGCGGTCGGGGTGGCGGCGCTCATGCACCACAAGCTGCCCGGGCTCGAGGGCAAGCGGGTCTGCTCGGTCATCTCCGGCGGCAACATCGACGTGAACGTGGTGGCCCGGGTCATCGAGCGGGGGCTGGTGAAGGACGGGCGGCTGGTGCGCGTCAACATCCGGCTGCTCGACAAGCCCGGCCAGCTCACCATCGTCTCGGGCATCATCTCGGGCCTGCGCGCCAACGTCATCGAGGTGCACCACTCCCGGGCCTTCTCCGAGAGGTTCGGGGACACCACGCTGCTGCTCACCCTGGAGACGCGCGGCCCCGAGCACGTCGAGGAGATCCTCGGGGCCCTGCGCGAGCACGGATATCGGGTGGAGCTGGTCTAGGCGGCGCGAGCCGCGCCGCGCGCGCAGATGAAGGTCCTCCCAGATTCGCCATCGACCCGTCCGGTGGGTTATCAAGGGATCGGTGCGCGCTTCACTCCACGGACGACCGACCCGCCACCAGCGAGCCTGGCTCTCGCCGGCCTGGCCCGTTCACCTCGCGTCGCAGATCTCCGCCGAGGCCCGGGCCACCCTCGCCCAATGGTTCGCCCGGGGGTTCCCGGCGGTGGTCTGCCGGGACGCTCCCGGCGACGAGGCCGGGATCGCGCTCTCCGTCACCCTGCCGGCCTCGCGCTGGCACGCCACCATCCGGTTCACGGTGGAGCGCACGGCGGTGACCCGGAGGGCTCCCCCGCTGCCGCTGGCCGAGGCCATGCTCAGCGCCCCGCGCGGCTGGCTGGCCCCGCTCTCCGAGCTGGAGCGGGCCGCGGCCAGCCTGGACGTTCCGCTCTCGGTGACGGGGGCGCTCTCCTGGCAGCACATCACCGGCGAGGGGTACGTGGCCCCCCGGTCCCCGGTGGACCTCCTCTTCCACCCCCGGTCGCGCGAGCAGCTGGACCGGATCCTCACCTTGCTCCGCGTGCGGGAGGACTGGGAAGGCCCTCCACTCGTCGGGGAGGCGGTCCTGGGGTGGGGCGCCGCCGTCTCCTGGCGCGACCTGGCGCACGGCCGCCGCCGCGTGCTGGTCCGGAGCTCCGGGAGCGAGACCGTGGAGGACGTGGAGCGGCTGCTGGTGGGGTTGCGCTAGAGCACGTCCTTCAAGGCGGCCAGGAACCCGTCCACCTGGTCGGGCGTGTGACTGGCGGTGAGGGAGACGCGCAGCCGGCTCGTCCCGGCGGGCACGGTGGGCGGGCGGATGGCCTTCACGTGGAAGCCGCGCTCCCGCAGCCGGCGCGAGGCCTCGAGCGCCCGGGACTCCTCCCCCAGGACCACCGGGAAGATGGGCGCGACCACCGCCTTCATGGGGAAGCCCAGCGCCTCGAGCCCGGCCTTCATGCGGGCCGAGAGCACGTCGAGGCGGGCCCGGCGCTCCGGCTCGGTGGCCAGGATGTCGAGGGCGGCGATGGCCGCGCCGCAGGAGGCGGGGGGGAGCGCGGTGGTGAAGACGAAGGTCCGGGCCCGGCACGTCAGCCAGTCGGTGAGCTCCCGCGAGCCGGCCACGAAGGCCCCGAAGCTCCCCAGTGCCTTCCCGAGCGTGCCCATGAGGACGTCCACGCGATCGGTGACCCCCATCGCCTCGGCCAGGCCGGAACCGGTGGCGCCCAGCACGCCGGTGGAGTGGGCCTCGTCGAGGTAGAGCATGGCGCCGTGC
This sequence comes from uncultured Anaeromyxobacter sp., assembly GCA_903874275.1. GTDB lineage: Bacteria > Myxococcota > Myxococcia > Myxococcales > Anaeromyxobacteraceae > CAIOAK01. The sequence continues at coordinate 13,147 of CAIQRS010000210.1, read as the reverse complement.
CGCTCGCAGAGCTCCACGATCTCGACCAGCGGCGCCGCGTCGCCGTCCATGCCGAAGACCGCGTCGGTGACCACGAGCTTTCGGCGGGCCCGGGACGCGGCGAGCAGCGACGCCAGCCCGTCCACGTCCCGGTGACGGAAGACGTGGACGTCGGCGCGGGAGAGGCGGCAGCCGTCGATGATGGAGGCGTGGTTCCACTCGTCGGAGAAGACCGCGTCGCCCGGACCGACCAGCGCGCCCACCACGCCGGCGTTCACGTGGTAGCCCGACGAGAAGAGGAGCGCCGACGGCGTGCCCTTCATCCGGGCCAGCCGCTCCTCCAGCTCGTGGTGCAAGAGCAGGTCGCCCACCACGAGCCGGGCCGCTCCGGCGCCCGCCCCGTACCGCCGCGCCGCCTCGGCGGCGGCCCGCTCGACGCGCCGGTCGGCGGCGAGCCCGAGGTAGTCGTTGGAGCAGAGGTTCACGAGCGCGTGCCCGGAGAGGCCGATCACCGGCCCCTGGGCCGTGCCCATCGGCTCGAGCCTGCGGCGCAGCCCCCTCGCCTCCAGGGCCGCGAGCTCCCCGGGGATCCAGTCGAGTGCCCGGGACGGCACGGCTATCCGCGCACGACCCGCAGCGAGCGGCGCCCCGGCTCGGTGACGCGCCGGTTCCAGCTGGTCTCGGCAGGCGCCTCGCCGTGGAAGGCCCAGTGCTCCGGGTCGGGGGTGGGGCGCACGCTCATGCCCTGGCCGGTGATCATCTCGACCACCTGCTCCGGGGTGCGCCCCGCGCTGGTCAGGTAGTTGCCCACCATGGTGCCGTTGGCGCCGGCGCGGAAGATGTCGTCCTGCCGGTCTCCCAGGTTCACTTCCCGTCCGCCCATGACGAAGATGTGGGCGGTGGGCATCATGAGCCGGTAGACGGCCACGGCCGCCAGGCACTCCTCCGGGGTGATGGCCTGGAGGTGCCCCATCGGCGTGCCCGGGCGCGGGTTCAGGAAGTTCACCGGGACGCAGTCGACGTCGAGGTCGCGCAGCACCTCGGCGAGCTCGACCCGCTGCTCGGCCGACTCCCCCATGCCGAGGATGCCGCCGGTGCAGAGCTTCAGGCCCATGCCCTTGGCGGTGCGGACCGTGTCGATCTGCTCCTGGAAGGTGTGGGTGGTGCAGACCTTGTCGAAGTGGCTGGGGGCGGTCTCGAGGTTGTGGTGCAGGTGCATGAGGCCGGCGGCCTTGAGCCGGGCGATGTCCTCGCCGCGCATGAGCCCCAGCGAGGCGCAGGGCTCGACGGTGGTCTCGGCCTTGATGAGCCGGATGGCCTCCTCGATGACCGAGAGCTCCTCCTCCTTCGAGATGCGGGTGCCGCTGCAGACGATGGAGAACTCGCGCGCGCCGGCCGCCTCGGCGGCCTTCGCCTGCTCGAGGATCTCCCGGGCGGTGAGCAGCGCGTAGGTCGGCGCGTCGGCGTCCTTGAAATGGGCCGACTGGGAGCAGAAGCCGCAGTCCTCGGGGCAGGAGCCCGACTTGGCGTTGGTGATGCCGCACAGGCTCACCTCGTCCCCGTGGACGGCGTGCCGGATGGCGGCGGCGCGGTCGAGGAGGGCCTCGAACCCGGGGCCGGAGGTGAGCCGGATGAGGCGGCGGGCCTCGTCGGCGGAGATGGGCTCGATTCCGGGGGGGAGCGCGGCGCGGGTCTCGCACATGGGGGCGGAGGATACCCGGCGGGGTGCTGTCGTCAACCCGGGGCGGTAAACGGGTTTACGAGGGGCGTGGCGCGGGGCGTGCATTTGCCTCCGCCGGATGGACGACCTTCTCTTCCGCGTCACCACGCCGCTCGGCCTCACCATCGTCGCCGCACGACGGTACTGGGAGCTCGTCATCGTGGAGAAGCACCCGGTCCTCCGCGGCTGCGAGGCGGATGTTCGCATCGCGCTGGAGGATCCGGACCAGGTCCGACGCAGCCGCAAGGACCCCTCGGTGCTATTGTTCTACCGGGGCGAGTCCCCTCGGTGGTTGTGCGCGGTCACCAAGGTGAGCGGGAGTCAGGGTTTCCTCATCACCGCCTACCCGACGGATGCCATCAAGATCGGAGAGCTCGAATGGCCGCGATTACACTGATCCACGACACCGCAGGCCAGACTCTGACGATCTGGCTCGATGACCCGTCTCTCGAAGCAATCTGCGCGGAGACGTCGGACGAGGTCATCCACATGAAGGACGCCTCGGGCCGCGTGATCGGCGTAGAGATCCTGCATTACCGGCCGGATGGCCCCGATTCCCGCGTCCGGATCGAAACGGTCGGGCGCTCGGGGAGCTGAGCGCCCAGGAGCCCGCCTCGGTTCCTGCGCCGGCTGAATCCGGCGGTGTAGGGCGCACGCCCCTGGGGTTCGAACTTGTTTGTACATGCACTTCATCGTGAAGGTAGTAACGAAACTTTCTCGAAACTCCCGCCGGGACACATGCAGATCGCGGGCCTTGCGCCGGCTGAAGCCGGCGCCGCTTTGGCGTCAGCCCTGCATGGCAAGGTCCCGCCATGTCCCGCGCCGCCCCCAAGCAGAAGAGCGTCTACGCCTGCGCAGAGTGCGGCCATTCCTCGCCGAAGTGGCTGGGCCAGTGCCCCTCCTGCCACCGCTGGAACACCCTGCACGAGGAGGTCGTCGAGGAGACGCGGGGTCCGCCGCGCGGACAGGCGCGCCCCGGCGCGGCGGCGAAGCCGGTGCCGCTGCGCGAGGTGGTGGCCAGCGAGGACGAGCGGGTCAAGACCGGCATCGGCGAGCTCGACCGGGTGCTGGGCGGCGGGGTGGTGCCGGGGATGCTCGCGCTCCTCGGCGGCGACCCGGGCATCGGCAAGAGCACGCTCCTCCTCACCGCGCTCGACCGGCTGGCCAAGCAGCTCCCCGGCCGGCCGCTGCTCTACGTCACCGGCGAGGAGTCCACACGCCAGGTGAAGCTCCGCGCCGACCGGCTGGGGGTGGACGCGGAGAACCTCCACCTGCTCGCCGAGACCGACGCCTCCCGCGTGCTCCAGATCGCCGCCCAGCTCGAGCCGGCCATCCTGGCGGTGGACTCCATCCAGACCCAGTACCTCCCCGAGCTCTCCTCGGCGCCCGGCACGGTCACGCAGATCCGCGAGGTGGCGGCCCGCCTCATGGGCTACGCCAAGACCACCGAGACCCCGGTCTTCCTGGTCGGGCACGTCACCAAGGACGGCTCCATCGCCGGCCCGCGGGTCCTCGAGCACATCGTGGACACGGTGCTCTACTTCGAGGGGGGTGGCGCCCACCCGTACCGGGTGCTGCGCGCCCACAAGAACCGCTTCGGATCGGCCAGCGAGATCGGCGTCTTCGAGATGAAGACCCGCGGCCTCGCCGAGGTGGCGAATCCTTCGGCGTTGTTCCTGGCCGAGCGGCCGCAGGACGCGGCCGGGAGCGCGGTCACGGCGGCGCTCTCGGGGACGCGGACCCTGCTGGTCGAGGTGCAGGCGCTGGTCGCCCCCACCGGCTTCGGCACGCCGCGCCGCACCGCGCTGGGGCTCGACCCCTCGCGGGTGGCGCTGCTCGCGGCGGTGCTGGAGAAGAAGGTCGGGCTGGAGATCCTGGGCTGCGACCTCTTCGTGAACGTGGCCGGGGGCATGACGCTGGAGGACCCGGCCGCGGATCTCGCCACGGTGGCGGCACTGGCCTCCTCCTTCCGCGACAAGGTCATCGAGGCGCGCACGCTGGTGCTCGGCGAGGTGGGGCTGGCCGGCGAGGTCCGGGCGGTGGCCCAGGCCGAGGCCCGGCTCTCCGAGGCGGCCCGGCTGGGGTTCCGCCGCGCGGTGGTCCCGGCGGGGAACGCGCGCCACGTCGAGGCGCCGCCCGGGATGGAGGTCCTGGGGGTGGAGACGGTGGAGGAGGCGCTGGAGAGGTTGCTGTAGGGGCGGCTTGCTATGCCCGTTCCAGCGCCCACTTCCACCGCGCGTGCATGCGGTCGCGGGCCGCGCCGCCCATCCTGGGCGTGAACTTGCGGTCCATCTTCCAGGACTTGCCGATCTCGTCGCGCGACTTCCAGTAGCCCACGGCCAGACCGGCCAGGAAGGCCGCGCCGAGCGCGGTGGTCTCCACCATCTTGGGCCGGATGACCGGGGTCTCGAGCAGGTCGGCCTGCAGCTGCATGAGCAGGTCGTTCTTGCAGGCGCCGCCGTCCACCTTGGCGGCCGAGGGGCGGTGCGGGACCTCCTGCCGCATGGCCGCGACCAGGTCGAAGACCTCGAGCGCGATCCCCTCCAGCGCGGCCCGGGCGATGTGGCCGGCGCGGGTTCCGCGGTCGATCCCGGCGATGACGCCGCGGGCGTCGGCCCGCCAGTGGGGGGCTCCCAGGCCGGTGAGCGCCGGCACGAAGACCACGCCACCGGTGTCCGGCACGCTGCGGGCCAGCGCCTCGACCTCCTTCGCGCTCCGGATGATCCCGAGCCCGTCGCGCAGCCACTGCACCGCCGCGCCGGCGATGAAGGCCGAGCCCTCCAGCGCGTAGGCCACCTCGCCGGGGATGGCCCAGGCCACGGTGGAGAGCAGGCCGAACCTGGAGGCCACCGGCTCGGCGCCGGTGTTGGTGAGGACGAAGGCGCCGGTGCCGTAGGTGATCTTGGCGTCGCCGGGGGCGAAGCAGGCCTGGCCGAAGAGGGCCGCCTGCTGGTCGCCGGCGATGCCCGCCACCGGCACGCCGTCGGGCAGGACCCTCAGGCCCTTCGTCACCCCGTAGACCTCCGAGCTCATGCGGATCTCGGGCAGCACCTCGGCGGGGACGCCGAAGAGGTCGAGCAGCTCCGGGTCCCAGCGCAGCGTGCGCAGGTCCATGAGCAAGGTGCGGCTGGCGTTGGACGGATCGGTGACGTGGGCCTTGCCGCCGGTGAGACGCCAGGCCAGGAAGGTGTCGATGGTCCCGAAGGCCAGCTCCCCCTTGCCGGCGCGGGTGCGGGCCCCCTTCACGTGGTCGAGCAGCCAGCGCAGCTTGGTGGCCGAGAAGTACGGGTCGAGGACCAGGCCGGTGCGCTCGCGGATCCAGGGCTCGCGCCCGGCGTCCTTGAGCCGCTGGCAGTCCTGCGCGGTGCGCCGGTCCTGCCAGACGATGGCCCGGTGGAGCGGCGCGTCGTTGCGGCGGCTCCAGAGCGCCACCGTCTCCCGCTGGTTGGTGATGCCCACCGCGGCGACGTCCTTCCCGGAGATTCCGGCGCGGGAGAGGGCGCGGCGCAGCGTGGAGACGGTCGAGTCCCAGATCTCCTCGAGGTCGTGCTCGACCCATCCCGGCTTCGGGAAGTGCTGGGGGAACTCCTGGGTGACCTTGCCCTTCACCGACAGCTTCTTGTCGAGGACCAGGACGGTGGTGCCGGTGGTGCCCTGGTCGATGGCCACGACGTACTTCGCCATGCGTCACCTCGTGGGGATGGAGTCGAGGAAGCTCATCACGTCGTCGGCCAGCCGCTCGCGCTCGAAGTCGATGGCGACGAGGTGGCGGCTGCGGGGGAGGAGGACGTATCGGGCGCCGCCGCCGAGCCGGTCGGCCATGCGCCGCGCGCCGGCCACCGTCACCGTGCCGTCGAGGGCGCCGGCGACGACCAGCGCCGGGCAGCGCACCCGGGGCAGCAGCGCGTCCACGTGGGACTGGAAGGAGAGCAGCTCGCCCACGGAGCGCAGGGGGATCGATTCCATGCAGGGGTTGGCGGCCCGGGCCTCGGGGTCCCCCACGTCGGAGCCGCCGCCCTTGGGGATCTGGGGGAGGAAGCGGGCCATCGGGGTGGAACCGGCCAGCCAGCCGGCCAGCTTGCCGAGCGGCTGCAGCTCGAGCGCCGGGGCGAGGAGCGCGATGCCGTCCACCCGGTCCGGGTTCTCTGCGGCCAGGGTGCAAGCCACCAGCGCGCCCATGGAGGAGCCGACGAGGAGCGTGCGCCGGGTCTCCCCGAGCGCGGCCAGGGCCTGGCGCGCCCCGCTCACCCAGTCCTGCCACGAGGTCCGGGAGAGGGCGTCTGCGCTGTGGTGGCCGGGGAGGACCGGGGCCAGGCAGCGCACCCCGGCGCGGGCCAGCCGGTCGGCGACGGGGCGCAGCTCGAAGGGGGTGCCGGTGAGTCCGTGGAGGAGCAGGGCCGCGTCGCCGCCGCCGGGGAGACCGGGGAGGTCGAAGGGGCCTGGGTCGCCCCGCCGTGCCGTGTCTGCCGCCACCCGGTTGAATTAACACGGCGGCGGGACGTCCGGCACGGGCCATGTCCGGCACCGGCGATTCCGATGTAGGCTCGCGCCATGTCCGACAAGCCCGTCGCGCCCGCCGGCGCCCAGCAGGTCCAGGTGCAGATCGAGATCGACCCGGCCACCGCCAACGGGGTCTTCGTGAACTTCGCCATGGTGAACCACACCGACAGCGAGTTCACCCTCGACCTTCTCTACCTCCACCCCGAGGCCCCCAAGGCCACGGTGCGGGCCCGCGCCATCCTGACGCCCCGCCACATGAAGCGGCTGCTCCTCGCCATGCAGGAGAACCTGGGTCGGTACGAAGCGCTGTTCGGCGTGGTGGACGCGACCCCGTCGCCCCACTTCCCGCGCCCGCCCGGCGTGAACTGAGCCGCCGCCCGTCCGGGGCGCACCCCGCCGGCCGCGCCGCGGACGCGTTCCCGGCCGTCCCCTCGTGAGATCGCGCCCCTGCCGCGGGCACGCCGGTTGCTCCCCTGCGCTGCACACCAGCAGCAAGGGAGACACCGAACATGACCGAAGCGAACGGCGGCCCCAGCGGCCGCAAGCCCCTCTCCGTGTACGCGGTCCTCGACCGCAAGGACGGAGGCAAGCCCTACTGGATGAAGGTCGGCGCCGCATTCACCAACCGTGACAGCAGCCTCACGGTGGTGCTCGACGCCTTCCCCTCCTCCACCAACCGGTTGCAGATCCGGGAGCAGAAGTTCACCGACGAGGCCCGCCCGGCGGGGGGCAACGGCGCCCCGCGCGGGGAGGAGGAGGAGGCGCGCACGTGAGCGCGCCGCGGGGGCTCCTCCCGCTCCTGGGACTGCTCGCGCTCCTCGTCGCCACCCCCGCCTGGGCCGAGAAGAAGCCGCTCGGCCCGGGGGAGCGGGTGGACCTCAACACGGCGACGTCCGCCGAGCTGATGCGGCTGCCCGGGGTGGGGAGGAAGAAGGCCGAGGCCATCGTGGCCTCGCGGGACAAGCGCCCCTTCCGGAAGGCGGAGGAGGTGACCCGGGTGAAGGGGCTCTCGCCCGCCTGGTACGCCCGGGTGAAGGGGATGGTGACGGTGGGTGAGGCGCCAGCGGCGCCCCGCACGCCCGAGCCGGCCCGGGCGGCCCGGTAGCCGCGGAAACGAGGACCGCCGCGGTCCGGGCGTGAACCCGGGCCGCGGCGGAGGTGAGTTACGGCTCCGGGCTACAGGATCGCAGCTACTGGATCGCCGCGGTGCAGGCCGAGTAGTTGCCGTCCGAGGCGATCTGGCCGGAGGTGACGTCGCCGCAGAAGAGCCCGGTCTGGGTGTAGGTCCCGGAGGTGATCCCGGCGCCACCGATCATGTAGGCGCTGGCGATGGTGCCCCCCTTGATCTGGCCGGCCGGGACCAAGAACGACCCGCACCTGTAGGGCAGGACGACGGTGGCGGGATCGAACGGGGTCGGGCAGACGTACAGCGAGAGGCTCCCGGCGGGAATCTCGCTGGTCGAGAGGGTGACGTAACCTTGCGGATCGACCTTGCCGCCGGGGAGGACCTCGGCGATGCCGGGGTACGCGATGTTGGTGAAGAGGGAGGTGTGGCCGCCGGGGATGGTGAGGCCGATGTTCCAGGGGATGCCGGCGATGAAGGCCGGGACGGATTGGCCGGTGGGCAGGAGGGTCTGGTTCGAGAACCGGATGGCGACGCTGGTGGTCGCCACGGACACCTCGTCGGTGAAGGAGGTCACGGTGAAGGGGACCGCGCCCGAGGCCACCGTGCCTGCCGAGCCGACCAGGGCGACGGTCTTGTAGCCACCGTCGGTGAGGGTCACGGACCCGCTCGCGACGGCCGAGCCGGCCGCGCAGCTTCCGCCCGGCGCGGTGCTCATGATCGTGACGGTGTAGGTGCCGGGAGCGTACCCGAAGTACCTCGACATCTGCTTCAGGCCGGCCCGGGCGCCCGCCGTGCCGACGTCGTACAGCAGCCCGGTGGCGTTGCCCACGCTGGCCATCACCGGGGCCGAGATGGTCCCACCGGCAGCGGTGATGCAGAAGTCCATGCCCGCGAGGTCGGGCGAGAGGTTGGCGACGCGGAGGTATCCGGTCGGCGTGGAGCTGCTGCCGCCGCAGGCGGCGGCGAAGGCGACGACGGCGAGAAGGGCGATCTTGCGCATGAAATCTCCAGTTCGTTCAGGGGTGGAGGAAATACGAGCCCTCCACCACGTTTGCCCCTCCGTCGCCGCCGGAACCGCACGCACGGCCGACGGGGCGAGGCGCCACGGGAGACTATGAAGATGCGAGCCCCGAAGCAAGGGAACTGCCGGGGCGTTCCCCGCCGGGGCCTGCGCGCTTTCCCCACCCGTCCTTGACACCTCCCGGGCCAGGGGCTACGACGGCCGGACATTTCCGCTCTGGGGAACAGGGAAGCCGGTCGAAGTCCGGCGCGGTCCCGCCACTGTAGCCGGGGAAGAGGTGCCTGCAAGGTCGTCACCACTGTCGCGCGGTTCGCGGCGGGAAGGTGGCAGGCGCCGACGGCCTGAGAGCCGTGCCCCGGAAGCCAGGAGACCTCCCCCCGGGCAAGGTCGCGAATGGTTCGCGACCGCTGGTCCCGCGTCCGAAGGAGACGCGCAGGACGATGCGACGACCGCGCGCGCGCCGGGTGCTTCTTGCACTTGCCGTGACATGGGCCGGGCTGGCCCGCGGCACCGAGGGGCCTCCCCAGGCCCCGGTGCTGCTCGATGAGCAGGTGATCCGGCTGCCGCGCACCCCCGCGGCGCAGGATCCCACCGCGTCGGCCACCGTGGTCGAGGCCGAGCGCTTCGCCGGCGAGCTGAAGGGCGTGGCCGAGCTGGCCGCCACCGCGCCGGGCGTGGCCGTCCGCAGCAACGGCGGGTTCGGGCAGCTCACCACCATCTCCATCCGCGGCTCCAGCTCGGGCGGGGTCCGGGTGCTCCTCGACGGCATCCCCCTCGACACCGCGGCGGGAGGCGCCGTGGACCTCTCCACCATCCCGCTCCACTGGGTGGACCGGGTCGAGGTGGTGCGCGGCGCGGAGGGGGCCTACTTCGGCGCCGGCGCGCTGGGGGGCGCCGTGAACGTGGTCACCCTCCCGGCCGTGGCCGGGAAGTGGGGCGCCGAGGTCACCGGCGGCTCCTTCGGCACGGTCTCGGCCGTGGCCGACGTGGGCGTGGGGGGGGACCGCTGGGCGCTCCTCGCCGCGGTCACCGGCGGCGCGACCCGGGGCGACTTCCCGTACCTCACCCCGTCCTCGCCCTCGGTGCCGGGCAGCCCGCTCGTGCTCCAGACCCGGCAGAACGCCGCGGCCGCCCAGGGTGGACTGCTGGTGAAGGGGAAGTGGACCCCGGGCGCCGACCGGCTGGACGGCGTGGCCCAGGTCTCCTGGGGATGGCGGCAGCTCCCCGGCGTGCCGGCCAGCCCCACCCCCGACGACTGGCAGCGCGGGGGGCGGGGCTCGGGCGCGCTGCGCTGGTCGCGCCTGCTCTCCTCCGGGCTCACCCTCGAGGCCGGAGCGGCCGGGCGGTACGAGACGCTCGACGTGACCACGGCGCCCCCGGGAGGCACCGGGACGACCGACCAGCGCGACGCCGCCGGCGGCGGAGAGGCGCGGGTGACCTGGGAGGCCGGCGGGAGCCTCTTCACGGCCGGTGCACTGGCCTCGCTGGAGCGGCTCGACTCGACGGCCAGCGGCGACCACCAGCGGCCGACCTTCGCCGGCTGGGTCGCCGACGACTTCACCATCGGGGAGGAGGCCGCGCGCATCTCCCCGGCGGTCCGGGTGGACGCGGTGGGGCCCTACGCCGGGGTCTCGGCCAAGCTGGGGGGGAGCGTGCGGGTGGCCGGCCCCTGGTCGCTGCGCGCCAGCGCCGGCCGGTCCTTCCGCCCGCCCAGCTTCTCCGAGCTCTACATGGTCCAGGGCCCCTTCGAGCCCAACCCCGACCTGCGCCCGGAGGTGGCCTGGAGCGTGGACGGCGCGCTGGTGTACGACGGCCCGCCGGGGCGCGCCAGCGTGGGTGGCTTCGGCGCCCTCTACGACGACCTGATCGTCTACGAGACCGGACGCGTCCCCGGGAGCTTCAAGCCGCAGAACTCCCTGCGGGCCTCGTCGGCCGGGGTGGAGGTCGAGCTCCTGACGGCGGCGGCGAAGAAGCTCTGGGGACTGCAGGGGCAGCTCTCCTACACGTTCCTCGCCACCCAGGTCCTGCGGGGCGTCCCCGGCGTGGTGGGCAAGGAGCTGCCACAGCGCCCCCGGAACCGGGCCTTCGCCCGCGTCTCCGTCGATCCGGGACCCGCCGGGGGGCACCTCGAGGCCCAGTTCGTCGGCCTCCAGTACCTCGACGCGCGCAACATCCACTCCGCGCCGGCCAGCCTGGTGGTGAATGCCGGCGCCTTCGCCCGCATCCTCCGGAACCCAGAGGTCCGCATCGGCGCGGAGGTGAAGAACCTCCTCGACGACCGGACCCTCCAGGACGGCTTCGGCTACCCCCTCCCCTCCCGCACCCTGCTCGTCACCCTTCGCATCGGCACCTCACCGGAGAACAGAGAATGACAGCCCGCGCCGCAGCCGCCCTCCTCCTCGCCGCCTCCCTCCTGGCCTGCAAGTCGGAGGTGGTCTGCACCACCGACCAGGTCACCTGCGACGGGCAGTGCACCTCGCTCCAGAGCGACCCCACCAGCTGCGGCGCCTGCGGCCGCTCCTGCGCCGCGGGCCAGAGCTGCTCGGCCGGGCTCTGCTGCCAGGGCGACCAGTGCCCCCCGGCGGTCTACGCCGCCTGCTTCAACGGGAACGCCGTCCAGGGCGCCACCGGCTCGGCCGTGCCGGTGGGCGCGCCGCTCCCCATGGACGCGTCCGGCCCCATCGCGCTCGCCTGGCGGGGGGCCTCCCTCTGGGTGGCCAACTCGATCAGCAACACGCTGAACAGGATGATGGTGTCGCCAGCCGGCATCTCCGCCGACGGACCTTTCCCCACGGTGAGCATCCAGGTCTCGGGCCCCTTCTCGGATCTGGAGTACCTGGCCGAGTGGAACGGGCTCCTCTACGTGTCGAACGCCGCGGTGGGGTCGCTCGTGGTGGTGAACCCGGCCCTGGGTTCCCCCGTCGTGGCCGAGATCCCGCTGGGCGACTTCTCCTACCCTCAGGGAATGGCCTTCCACGGGAACAAGGCCTACGTGGCGCTCAACGGGACGAGCCAGGTCGCGGTGGTGGAACTGGCCGCACGCACCGTGAAGTTCATCGAGCTCGGGGCGCTGGGGACGGTGCCCGGAGGAGCCCTGCCCTCCCGCCTGGCCGTCTCGGGCGACCGGGTCTACGTCACCCTCTGGAACCTGGACTCCTTCTACGCCCCCGCCGGAAACGGCCGCCTGGCGGTCATCGACACGGGGACCGACGCGCTCGTCCCCGGCGTGAACCCGGTGGACCTGGGGACCTCCTGCCTCAACCCGGCCGGCATCGCCGTCGAGGCCGGCACGGCCTGGGTGACCTGCGGCTTCTTCCCCTGGGACGCCGCCAGCGCGGCCGACATCACCGGCGCCTCCATCGTCCCGGTGGCGGTCTCGGGCGCCACCCCGCTGGTGGGCGCGGCGGTCCCGGTGACCCTGGCCGCCCCCGGCGCCCTCACCTTCTGCAACGGGGTGGGCTTTGCCGCCGACCGGTTCTCGGGCAACGTGCTCCGGTTCGACCCCGTGGCGAGGTCGGTCACCGGGCGGGGGCTGGTCTGCCCCCCCTCCGGAACCGGCTCGAGCTTCGTGGCCGCCGTCGCCTGTGGCAGATGAACCGACCGATCCACATCCTCGCGGCGCTGGCCGCGCTCGCCGGCGCCCCCGCCCTGCACGACGGCCCGCTCTGGCTCGGGCCCCCGGCCCCGGCGCGGCCGGCCCGCGTGATCTCGCTCGCCCCCAGCCTCACCGACACGGTGATCGCGCTGGGCGAGGCCGGACGCCTGGTCGGCGTGACCCGCTACGACACCGCACCCGAGGTGAAGTCGCTGCCGCGGGTGGGGGGCTTCCTCGACCCCAGCCCGGAGGCGGTGCTGGGGCTGCGCCCCGACCTGGTCCTCTGGCTCACCGACGGCGGGGCCTACCCGGCCGTCCGGCGCATCGCCGAGCTGGGGGTGCCGGTGCTGGCGCTGCCGGTGGTGGGCGTCCCCGACGTCCTGCGCGCCGCCCGCCGCATCGGCGCGGCGCTGGGCAACCCGGCCGCGGGGGAGCGGCTGGCCTCCGAGATGGACGCGGCCGTGCGGGCCGCCGAGGAGCGGGCCTCGTCGCTCCCCAGGCGCCGCGTGCTGCTCGTCATCGGGCGCGACCCGCTCGTGGTGGCCGGTCCGGGCAGCTACCCGGACGCGCTGCTGCGCATCGCCGGCGGCGTGAACGTGGTGAAGGGGGAGCGCCCCTGGCCGGTCTACTCGCTGGAGCGGGCCGTGGCCGACGACCCCGACCTGGTGGTGGACGCCGCGGTGAACGAGCCCGCCGACACCATCGCGCGGCTCTCCGCCATCCCGGCGGTGAAGGCCGGCCGGGTGGTGCGCCTCCCCGACGACCGGGTGCTGCGCCCCGGCCCGCAGCTCCCGGCGGCGCTGAAGCAGCTCCAGTCGGCGCTGGGGACGTCCGCTGCCGGAGCGTCCGCGCCCGGAGCCCCGCGTTGACCCGGCGCCGCCTCGTCGTCGCGCTCGGCGCCGGGGTCGTGGCGCTGCTCGCCTGCTCCGCCGCGGCGCTCCTGCTCGGTCCCCAGCCCATCTCGCTCCAGGCGGCGCTGGCCGGGGCGGAGCCCGACCACGCCATCCTCGTCGGCCTGCGGCTCCCGCGGGTGATCCTGGGCGCGCTGGTCGGCGCCGCGCTGGCCGCGGCCGGGGTGGCGCTCCAGGCGCTGCTCCGGAACCCGCTCGCCGAGCCCTTCGTGCTGGGGGTGTCGGGCGGCGCCGCGCTCGGGGGCACGGCGGCGCTGGCCGCCGCGGCCGCGGTGGGACCCGCCTCGGCGCTGGG
>CAIQRS010000209.1 GCA_903874275.1 uncultured Anaeromyxobacter sp. | reverse complement strand
CGTTCAAGTCCCACGCCGAGCTCGTCGCCGAGGCGGCGCGACGGCTGCGCGAGAAGCAGGGGGGCGCACAGTGACGCCGGCCCTCCTCCTCGCGGCGCTCCTGGCCGTGTCACGGCCCGCGCCGGCAACGGCCGCGGTTCCTCCTCCTCCGCCCATCGCCGAGGCCCAGACGTCCGGCGCCCCGCCACCCCCGCCACAGACCCAGCTCGAGGAAGCCGCCGTCGAGCAGTTCATGGCCTGGCTCGAGGACCCGGTCGCCTACGTCCGGGCCAACTTCGGAGCCGAGCCCGACGAGTGGCAGGCCGACGCGCTCCGCGCCATCGCCCGAGACCCGCGGGTGGGCCTGGGCGCCTGCAAGGGCCCCGGCAAGAGCACCGTCCTCGCCTGGGGCATCTGGTGGTTCATCGACTTGCACGAGGACGCCCAGGCGATCTGCACGAGCATCACGGGCGACAACCTCCGGGACGGTCTCTGGAAGGAACTCGCGGTCTGGTACGCGAAGAGCGACCGTCTCCAGCGCGCCTTCGACGTCCGCGGCGAGCGCATCGTTCACCGCGACCGGCCGAAGACCTGGTGGGTGAGCGCCCGCACCTGGCCGCAGGGCGCCGACCCCTCGCAGCAGGCGAACAGCCTGGCCGGGTTCCATTCGCCATACGCGATGGTCGTCCTCGACGAGATGGGCGACTACCCGGACGGAGTCGTCGTCGCCGCCGAGGCCATCTTCGCGAACGAGCACATCGGCGTGGCGAAGCTCGTCGCCGCCTGGAACCCGACCCGCACCGACGGTCCCGCCTACCGGATCTGCGAGAAGGACCGGAAGCGCTGGACCCTGATCTTCATCACCGGCGACCCTGACGATCCGAAGCGCAGCCCCCGCATCTCGAAGGCGTGGGCGCAGCAGATGATCGACGACTGGGGCCGGGACAACGACTGGGTGCGCGTCAACGTGCTCGGCCAGTTCCCGCGAACGGCCTCCGACAAGCTGCTCGGGCCCGACCAGTTGAACGCTGCCATCGCCCGTGGCGCCCGGCCGGAGGACTTCTCCGACCAGGCCAAGGTCTTCGGGGTGGACGTCGCGGCCTACGGCGACGACCGCTCGGCGGTCACGATGCGCCAGGGCGTCATGGCCTGGGAGACCGAGACGTACCGCCAGCTCGGGCCGTCGGCGCTCGTCGACCAGGTCGCCATGCTGGCTACGAAGCACGGGCCCGACGCGATCTTCGTGGACGTCTCTGGCGGGTACGGCCTTGCGGTCTTCGAGGGGCTCCGCTCGCTCGGCCATCGCTGCATCGCCGTCGACTTCGGCGGCGCCCCGGTCGAGCCGCGCTTCTTGAACAAGCGAGCCGAGATGTACTGGAACGCTTCCGAGTGGGTGAAGGCGCACGGGTGCCTCCCCTCCGACTCAGAGCTCGCCTCCGAGCTCATGGCGCCGTCTTACACGTTCGGCCGCGCCGGCAAGAAGACCGCGCTCAAGATCGAGGAGAAGGCCGAGATCAAGAAGCGGCTCGGGTTCAGCCCGGACAAGGCCGACAGCTTCGTCCTCACCTTCGCCCAGCCCGTCGAGCCTCGCTCGCGGAGCGGGTTCCACACCATGACGGCCGAGCAGATGCGCGAGGCCCAGGACTTCCAGCCGTCCATCGGCTGACGGGAGACGACCATGGGAGCTCCGAAGATCGACATGCCCCCCGCGCCGCCCCCGGCCCCCGACCTGGTGGACGAGGTCATCCGCAACGCCGGAGCCTCCGAGCAGACGCGGCAGCGCGGCGCCAAGGGCCGCCGCTCGACGTTCCTCTCCGCCGCCATGGACGAGCAGGGCGCCGTCCCCCTCGCGAAGAAGACCCTGCTCGGAGCGTAGATGGAGACCCCTCGCCAGCGCTTCGCGTCCCGGCTCGGCCAGCTCAAGAAGCTGCGCGCCCCCTGGGACGACCGATACCGGGACATCGGGGACTATCTGCTCCCGTGGCGCGTCTCGTTCGGAGCGAACGACACCCAGAAGCGCACGCCCTCCGACAAGATCCTCGACCCCACCGGGACCTACGCGCTGCGCACCTGTGCCGCTGGCATGAGCGCCGGCTTCTGCTCCCCGGCCCGGCGCTGGAAGCGCATCACCGCGCCGACCCCGGCTCTTGCCCGGCGCGGTCCCGTGAAGGCGTACATCGACGTCGTCGACCAGGTCATCGACCTGATCCTGCTCCGCTCCGGCTTCTACGGCGTGACGAGCGGCGCCGTCTTCCCGGACCTCATCGCCTTCGCGACGCACGGGCTCCTCTCCGAGGAGGACACCCGGATCGTCGCCCGCTGGAAGCCCATGCCGGTGGGCCAGTACTGGCTCGCCGCGAACGCGGACGGGGACGTCGACACGTCCTACCGGGAGTTCCAGCTCACCGTGTCGCAGCTCGCGAGCGAGTTCGGCCTCGAGGCGTGCTCCGCCCTGGTCCGCGACCAGTACCGGCGCGGTCAGTTCGACGTCTTCCACAAGGTCATGCACGTCGTCGAGGAGAACCGCCGCGACGAGGAGACGGGCTTCGAGGGTCGCCGGTCCGGCCGCTGGAACTGGGAGGGCATGGCCTACCGCTCGGTCTGGATGGAGTCGACGTGCGGCGCCGGCGACGACCGGAAGTTCCTGCGCACGGCCGGGTACCGGGAGTTCCCGGTCATCGCGCCACGGTGGAGCCGCACCCAGCCGGAGGACGTCTACGGCACGGGCCCGGCCTTCGAGGCTCTGCCCGACGTGAAGCAGCTCCAGACCATGAAGCGGCGCTTGCTCCAGATGATCGAGAAGCAGAGCTCCCCCCCGCTCTCCGGCCCGGACATCCTCAAGGCTCCCAGCCAGCTCCCGGGGACCTACACCGCCGTCCCGCACGGGACCGAGAAGGTGTCGGCGATCTACGTGCCGGACCACGGCGCCGTCGAGCAGGTCCGCAACGAGATCCGGGGGCTCCAGTACTCGATCAAGGAGGGGCTCTACGCCGACCTCTGGCGCGTCATCACCGACGACCAGCGCGCCCAGCCCGCGACGGCCGAGGAGATCCGCGGGAAGCGCGAGGAGCGTCTCCTCCAGCTCGGCCCCGTCGGCGTGAACGTCGAGCAGGAGTTCTTCCGCAAGGTCATCGACCGCACCTACAACCTCGCCAACCGGGCCGGCTACCTGCCGCCCCCGCCGCCGGAGCTCGACGGCGTGGACCTCAAGGTCGAGTTCCTCTCGATCATGAGCGATGCTCAGAAGGCCCAGCAGATCCCGGCCATCGAGCGCACCGCGGCGTTCATCCTCTCGCTCTCGCAGCTCGACCCGGACGTGCTCGACTCGGCCGACGGCGACAAGTTCGCCGAGCGCTACGCCGAGATCTCGGGTCTGCCTCCCGACCTCATGCGGACGCCGGAAGGACGCGAGGCCCGCCGGAAGGCGAAGGCCATGGCGGCCCAGGCCGCGCAGCAGATGGAGGCGCTCTCCCAGGGGGCCGGCGCCGCGCGTGACCTCGCTGGCGCGTCCCTCGAGAGCGACAACGGGCTGTCCCGCATCCTCGCCTCCATGCCTCCTGGTGTCTCTGCCCAGGCGGGCGGCGGGATGTCCGCCCCGCTTGGACCGGGGGTGCCGGCGTGACCGTCCGCACCGACAGCCGGCGCGCCCGGGACGTACAGAAGGCCGCCCTCGACCAGGCCGAGCGCCAGTACCGAAGCGACGTGAAGCACCTTCTCCGGGACCAGGCCTTCCAGCGCTTCATGGCGGTGGAGTGGTTCGGGCACCTGGGACTCTTCTCCGACCCGTGCCGTTCGAGCGCCTTCGAGGCGCAGCGCGCGTCGGCCCGGATCGGCGTCGCAGTGGAGCAGCGCAAGCGGCTCCTCCTGGTCGACCACGCCGGGGTCCGCGCCATCGACGCCGCCCACCACGAGCAGGTCGCCCACGAGATCGGCGTCTCCGACGCCCTCGACCAGCAGTCCCACGAGGAGGAGCACACGGATGACTGACCCCATCACGCCCGCCAAGGAAACCACCGCGGCGGCGCCGGCCGATGGCGCGACACCTGCGCCCCCGACCACCGAACCGAAGACCGATCCGACGCCGGCGGCACCCGCCACCGGCGAGCCGAAGAGCACCGAGCCCGCCAAGGCCGGGGAGAAGTCCTCCTCGTTCGTGGAGGGTACGAAGACCGACCCGGAGAAGAAGCCCGAGGAGGCCGCCAAGGGCGCGGCCGAGCCGACCTTCAAGCTCCCGGAGGGGGTCAAGGCAGACGAGCCGCTCGTCGCCGCGTTCACCACCACCGTCAAGGATCTGGGCCTCTCCGCCGCACAGGCGCAGAAGCTCGTCGACTCCTACGCGGGTGTCATCGCGGAGCAGGGCAAGGCGGCAACGGAAGCCTGGGCGAAGCAGCAGATCGAGAACCGCAAGGCGCTCGAGGCCCACCCGGACATCGGAGGAGCCAACCTGGAGAAGAGCCAGGCCGAAGCGAGGCAGGCCATCGCCTACCTCAACCAGACCCACGGCGGTCTGGGCAATCGCGTCGTGGAGAAGCTGACCCAGCTCGGGCTCGGAGACGACCCTGACCTGGCGCACTTCCTCACGCTCGCCGGCCGCAGCATGGCGGAGG
>CAIQRS010000208.1 GCA_903874275.1 uncultured Anaeromyxobacter sp. | reverse complement strand
TCGAACCCCTTGCGGATGCCCACCACCTCGAGGCCGTTCTCCCAGCCCCGGTAGACCACGCTCTTGATGACCGAGTTCAAGCCCGGGACGTCGCCGCCGCCGGTGAGGATGCCGATGCGCCGCTTCTTCATGGAGGAAGTCTAGCCGCGGCCGCGGTCGCGGCCCATGTCGATGTTTCGATCTCGTCCCGGCCCCCCCAAACCTTTGCGGGAGAGACCGACCATGAACCACCTCGCCGTTGCCGCCCTCCTGGCCGCCGCCCTCGCGGGCGTCACGCCAGCGACCGCCCACGCCGGTTCCTCTTCCGGACACGGCGATTCGCGCCCCTTCATGCGGCTCGTTCCCACCGGCACGTACGACACCGGCCTGGCGGGCAACGGGGCCGAGATCATCTCCGTCCGCCAGAAGGACGCCATCGCCGCCGTGACCAACGTCCGTGCGGCGAGCTGCGGCGCCGACACGGGCGCCGTCGACATCCTCGACCTCTCCCGTCCCGCGCAGCCGAAGCTGCTCCGCCGCGTCTGCATCGCGCCGTCGCAGACGGCCGCCGGTGCGCCCAACTCGGTCGCGGTCCACCCGACCCAGGACTACTTCCTCGTCGTCGTCGGGAGCTCCGGCGCGCAGGGCGTGGTCGCCGCCTACCGGCTGTCCGACGGGGCCTTCCTCGCCTCCTCCCCCGCCGGGATCCTGCCGGACTCCGTCGCCATCTCCCCGAACGGCCGCTTCGCGGTCGTGGCCAACGAGGCCGAGGGCACCGGCGTCGGCGCCAACGGCGGCCCTGGCTCCCTCAAGGACGGCGAGAAGGTGAACCACAAGCTGCTGGCGGCGAAGCTGGCCGCGCTCCAGGAGTCCGGCGTCCGCGTGTTCGTCCTGCCCGGGAACCACGACGTCGAGAATCCCGACGCGATCGACTTCCGCACCTCGCCCCCCGTGCCGGCGGCCCGGGTCACGCCCCGCGAGTTCGCCCGCATCTACGAGGAGTTCGGGTACGAGGACGCCATCTCCCGCGACCCGGCCTCGCTCTCCTACCTGGCCGAGCCCGTCCCCGGCCTCTGGCTCTTCGCCCTCGACAGCGTGCGGTACGAGGACAATCGCTCGCTCGGCGAGCCGGTCACCGCCGGCGCCATCCGCCCCCAGACGCTGGCGTGGGCCACCCACTGGCTCGGCGAGGCCCGGCGGCGCGGGAAGGTCGCGATCGGGATGATGCACCACGGGCTCATCGAGCACTTCGCCGGACAGTCCCAGCAGTTCCCGGAGTACCTCGTCGCGGACCGGCAGACGCTGGGCGACGCACTGGCCGCCGCGGGGCTGCACCTCGTCTTCACCGGCCACTTCCACGCCAACGACGCGGTCTCGCGCCCGACCCCCTGGGGAACCCAGTACGACGTCGAGACCGGCTCGCTGGTCACGGCGCCGAGCCCGTACCGCCTCGTCAAGGCCGACCTCTCGGCGCGCCGCTTCGGCATCGCCACGAGCCGGGTCACCTCGATCCCGTCCCACCCGGCCGACTTCGTGCCGGACTCCACCGGCTTCCTCGTGAGCGGGCTCAGCGGGATCACCATGGCGCAGCTCACCAGCCCGCCCTTCAACCTGCCGCCCGCCGTCGCGGCGCAGATCGCCCCCCTCGTGGTGGGTGGGTTCGTGGCCCACTACGCCGGCGACGAGGTCGCGCCGGCGGCCGTGACGCTCACGGTGACCCTACCGGCACCGGAGCGGTGACGCCGACCGGCTTCTGTTGACCGGGCCCGGGGGCGGCGCATGGGCGTCTTGACGTCGAAACATCAAGACGTCATGATTCGTCCATGGACTCCACCCGCCGGGCCACCGTCTACCTGGATGCCGAGGTCCACCGGGCGCTCCGGCTCAAGGCCGCCGAGACGGAGACCACCATCTCCGACCTCGTGAACGACGCCGTCCGCCAGGCTCTGGCCGAGGACGCCGACGACCTCGCGGCGATCGAGGCGCGCAAGGGAGAGCCGACCCGTTCCTTC
>CAIQRS010000207.1 GCA_903874275.1 uncultured Anaeromyxobacter sp. | reverse complement strand
TTGACGACCACTTCGCTGGCGGTCGCGGACTGGGCGTGGGTTGCAGCGGGGAGCACGGCGAGCAGCGCCGCGGCTCCGAGGACGGAGATCCTTCTCATCTGTATGACTCCCTCATGGCGGGCGGGGGTCGCCCGGGTGCCTCGGCAGGAGGCGGCACGGATCTACGACGCACCGCGCGCCCCCATCGTGAAGACTCGGTGACGGAACGGTGTCGAGTCAGGGCGCCGCGGGAGCGGCAGGGGCCTCGGCGCGCGGCAGCCGCACGCGGAAGGAGGTCCCTCCCGACCCGGTATCGACGCCGATGTCGCCCGCCTGCATCTGCACGAGGTGCTTCACGATGGCGAGGCCGAGGCCGGTCCCTCCCGCGCCGCGGGCGCGGCCCGGATCGACCCGGTAGAAGCGTTCGAAGAGGCGAGGCAGGTGGTGGCGCTCGATGCCCGGGCCGGTGTCGGCGACCACCACCTCGATCCGGTCGCCAGTCACCGGGGACGCCGTGACCGTGGCGCGCCCGCCGTCGGGCGTGTACTTGACCGCGTTGTCGAGCAGGTTCACCAGCACCTGCTCCAGGGCGCGGGCGTCGGCGAGCACCGCGGTTCCCTCCGGCACCTCGACGCGGAGCTCGATGCGCTTGCGGCGGGCCGGCTCGGAGCAGACCTCCACCGCGCGCTGCGCCGTCCCTCCCACCGACACCGGCTCGAGCTTCACCGGCCACTGGCGCGACTCGATGCGCGAGAGGTCGAGGAGGTCGTTGGTGAGCCGGGCCAGCCGCTCGGCGTTCCGGGCGATCATCTCGACGAAGGAGCGGGCCTGGGCCGGGTCGTCCATGGCGCCGGAGAGGAGGGTCTCGGCGGCACCGGCGATGGCCGACACCGGCGTTCGCAGCTCGTGGCTGGCGTTGGCGACGAAGTCGCGCCGGGTGGACTCCGCCATGCGGGACTCGGTCACGTCCCGGAGCAGCACCAGCACCTCGCCCCGGAGCAGCGGCGTCACGTTGGCGATCCAGGTTCGTGCGCCGAGGTGGATCTCGAGCCGCTTGGGCGAGCCCTCCAGCGCGCGCTGGGCCGCGTCGGCCAGCTCGGCCTGCCGGGTGATCTCGAGGAGGGTGAGCCCTACGGAGCGCCCCCCCGGCGCCATCCCGTCGAGCGCGGCGTTGGATGCGCGGACCCTGCCGTCGGCGGCGATGAGGCCGGCCGCGTCGGGCATGGCCGAGAGCAGCTCGCGCTCCGGCTGGGCCTTCTCGATGGCGCGGAGCCGCTCCTCGCGCTGCAGGAGGAGGGATGCCAGCCGGTCCACGCCGGGAGGAAGGTCGGCGCGGGGCCCGCCGCCGAGTTCCGCCTCGAGGGCGCGGATGGCCGCCTGCACGGGGTCGCGAAAGACCGACACCGGTCACTCCCCGTCGGCCGGATCGAGCAGCCGGTATCCCACGCCGCGGACCGTCTCGAGCATGTCGCGGGCCGGCCCCAGCTTCTCGCGCAGCCGCTTCACGTGGGTGTCCACGGTGCGGGTCTCGAGCTCGCTCGACATCTCCCACACGTCGGCGAGCAGCCGCTCCCGCGACTGGACCCGACCGGCCCGGGTGACCAGGGTGGAGAGCAGCTTGAACTCGAGCGGGGTGAGGTCGAGGGCCTCCCCGCGAACCCAGGCCCGGTGCGCGTCCACGTCGATGCGGACGGGGCCCACTTCGGTGACCGGCTTGTCGCTCCGCTGCTGCCCGGCGCGCCGCAGGACCGCCTTCACCCGGAGGATGAGCTCGCGCACGCTGAAGGGCTTCACCACGTAATCGTCGGCCCCCAGCTCGAACCCCACCACCCGGTCGAGCTCCTCGCCTCGGGCGGTGAGCACGATGACCGGGACGGCCCGGGTGCGCGGGTCGGACTTGAGCTGGCGGCACACCTCGGTCCCGGACATGTCGGGGAGCATGAGGTCGAGGAGCACCAGGTCGGGCGGCCGGCGGCGGGCCGCACCGAGGGCCTCCTCCCCAGCGTAGGCGAGCGTGGTCTCGAACCCGGACTGGCGGAGGTTGAAGTCGAGCAGGCTGACGAGGTCTCGCTCGTCGTCGACCACGAGTACGTTTGGCACGGTTCCCTCTTAACCCGCGGCGAGGTGACGATCCCGCGTCGGCCCCGGGACTTTCGGGTGACGCCTGCCGGTCTGCCTGGGTCGATTTCTTGACACCCATCGGGGGTGTCGGGAAAGGTGGGCCTCTTTCCGAGGGGTTGGCTTCTGCTAGCATGGGAGACTCAGATCTGGAACGAGGTCGTGCGATGGAGGGGGCTGTCACGGAACTCGGGTCAAACGGCGCGCGCGGCGACGCGCAGGGAGGGGTGCCCGCACCCGAGGTCCGCCGTGACCTGAAGCCCTGGACCCAGGGATTCACCCCGGCCGCCACCACCGCGATCGCCGCCGCCGTCGTGGTCTCGGTCGCCGCCGCCGACGTCTACACCGGCCCGGGCGTGGACGTGACGCTCCTCTACCTCGGTCCCATCGGCTTCGGAACCTTCTTCGCCGGCCTGGGCCCGGGCATCGGGCTCGCGCTGCTCGCCGCGGTCTGCGGGGTCGAGAGTTCCCGCCTGTCCGGCGAGCACCTGGCGCCGCCGGTGCTGACCTGGAACGCCGCCCAGCAGCTCGGGGTCTTCCTGCTCCTCGCCGTGGTGCTCGACGCCTTCAAGAAGCGGCTCACGCACGAGCAGCAGGCGGCCCGCACCGACCCGCTCACCTCCCTCTCCAACCGGCGGGCCTTCGTGGAGGCGGCCTGGCTGGAGCTGGAGCGCGGCCGCCGCCACGGCCGGCCGCTCTCGCTGCTCTACATCGACTGCGACGACTTCAAGCTGGTGAACGACCGGCTCGGCCACGTGGCCGGCGACGCCGTGCTCTCGGCGGTCGGGGCCACCCTCCGGCAGGCGGTGCGCGGGCTCGACACGGTGGCCCGGCTGGGCGGCGACGAGTTCGGCGTGCTCCTCCCCGAGGTGGACCGCGCCGGCGCCGTCGCGCTGGCCGACCGGCTCCGGGTCCAGCTCCGCGAGGCCCTGGCCGGGAGGGCGGACGCGGTGACCTTCAGCATCGGGGTGGCCACCTTCCTGCGCCCTCCGGCCTCGGTGGACGAGATGATCCTCCGCGCCGACGAGCTCATGTACAAGGCCAAGCGATCCGGCAAGGACCGCTGGCAGGCCGGGTCGTGGGACGCGACGGAGAACAGTACGTGAAGCTCGTCGCCACCTGCGCCCGGG
>CAIQRS010000206.1 GCA_903874275.1 uncultured Anaeromyxobacter sp. | reverse complement strand
GAACGGACCGACGGGCGGCGCCTCGGCCACCGTCTCCCTCCAGCGCGAGAGGTCGAGCCCGTGCTCGTCGAAGGCCAGCCCGCGCCGATCTCCCACCCCCACGACCTTGAGCGCGATGTCGTAGTCGGAGGAGAGCGCCCCAGCCTGCTCGCGCACCTGGTCGAGGAGCGGCGCCCCCACCTTCCCCTTGCCGAGCACGAGCAGCGAGACCCCCTGCCCCCCGGAGGCGCGCCGGGCCGCGGGGCGGGGCGCGACCCGCCCCTCCACGCGGTCTCGGAAGTCGGCCACCAGCGCGGAGAGCTCGTCCACGTGGATGAGGAAGGCATCGTGCCCGTGCGGGGACTCGAGCCGCTCCAGGCGCGCCGCCGGCATGTGGCGCGCCATCACCCGCTGCTCCTCCGGGACGTAGAGGACGTCGGTGTCCACGGTCACGACCAGCGCAGGCTGCCGGACGCCCCGCAGCACCGCCTCGAACTCCCCCCTGCCACGGGCCACGTCGTGGGTGTCCATGGCGCGGGTGAGCGCGTGGTAGGTGGCGGCGTCGAAGCGATCGACGAGCTGCTGCCCCTGGTAGCGCAGGTAGCTCTCCATGGCGAAGAGGTCGGCCGCCTGGGGGCGCCGGCCGTAGCGCTCCTCGAAGCTCTCCCAGCCACGGTAGGTGCACATGGCCATCATTCGGGCGGCGGCCAGCCCCGCCGCGGGCGGGTCGGCCGGGTCGTAGCGCCCGCCCGCCCAGCGCGGGTCGGCGGCGATGGCCTGGCGCTGGGCCTCCGAGAGGCCGATGGCCCAGGCCGAGTGGCGGGCCGAGCTGGCGATGGGGACGATGGACTGGACCATCTCCGGGAAGAGCAGCGCCCACTCGAGCACCTGCATCCCTCCCAGCGACCCGCCGATGGCGGAGCGGACGCGCCGGACCCCGAGGGCCCGGCAGAGCTCCCCCTGCACCCGGACCATGTCACGCACGGTGATGGCCGGAAAGGAACCGAGGTAAGGGCGTCCGGTGGCCGGGTCGGTGGAGGACGGCCCGGTCGTGCCGTAGCAGCTCCCCAGGATGTTGGCGCACACGACGAAGTCGCGCTCCGGGTCGAGGGCGCGTCCGGGGCCGAACATCTTGGACCACCAGCGGTCGGCGTCGGCCGATCCGGTGAAGGCGTGGCAGACCACCACCGCGTTGTCGCCGGCGGGGGAGAGCCGCCCCCAGGTCCGGTAGGCGACCTGGAGCCCCTCGAGCCGGGCGCCCGACTCGAGGAGGAACGGCCCGGGCGTGACGTACCATCGCGTCTCCGGGGCGATGAAGGACGCCCGCGCGGGGGCCAGGGGATCGGGGGGCTTGTCGGCGAAGGGCATGGCCGCGGCGCGGGGACGGGAGGCGAAATCTAGAGGGAGTGAAGCGTCCCAGTCAAGATAGCGGAGAAGCCTCCGTTCACGTGGAGGGCGGGCGGCGGCGCGGCTTCCCCCGAGCCGGCAGGCCGAACCGCTCCGCCAGGAAGTCGGCGAGCCCGCCCACGTCGCCGGGGGCGAAGGTCGGGATGGAGCGGGGGGGCGGCTCGTCGGTGACCACCGCGATGAAGCGCCTGGACCGGGCGCAGGCGAACTCCCGGCTCACCGCCCGTCGGTGGACCTCCACCCGCGGCAGCCGCTCCTCCTTCCACCCCTCGACGAGCACCAGGTCCACCGGGGGGAGGAGCCGGGCCAGCGCCCGCGCGCCGCCCCGCCGGGGCGCGCCGAAGACCGCCAGCTGCGCCGGCCCCTGGACCGCCACGCCCAGGGCTCCGGCGCGGAGCAGGAGATCGCTGTCCTTGCCCGGAACGTCGAAGCCGTGCGGGTGGCCGGAGTGCTTGATGGCGGCCACCCGGAGGCCGCGTCCCGAGAGCTCGCGCAGGAGCGCCACGAGGATCGTGGTCTTGCCGGCGCCGCTCGGCCCGGAGAAGGCCACCAGCGGCGGGGCGACGCGGCGCACCGGGGCGCGTTTCACTCTCCGAGAAACCAGGTCTCCACCCGCCCTCCCTCGGGGACGTCGCCTTCGCCCTCCCCGATGCAGAGGAGCGCCTGGGCCAGCGCCGGCCCCCGGATCTGCGCGGCGTCCCTCCCGACCGGCCGCACCCTGCCGTCGGGATCGATGGAGGCCCAGAGGAATCGGGCCCGCCCCGGGCGCCCCGGGCAGCCCTCGGCGAGCGGCAGCCAGGCCCGCGCCCGATCGACGCGAGCCGCCCCGGCCAGGCGGAGGAGCGCGGGCCGGGCGAAGACCTCGAAGGCCACCAGGCAGGCCGACGGGCTCCCCGGGAGGCCAAACACCGGCTTGCCGCCGAGGAGCGCGAAGAGGAAGGGCTTGCCGGGCTTCATGGGGACGCCGTGCACGCGGATCCCGGCGCCCAGGGCGGTGAGCGCGCCGGCCACCAGGTCCCTCTCCCCCACCGAGACCCCGCCGATGGTGACCAGCGCGTCGGCCCCGGCGATCGCGCCGCCCAGCGCCGCCCGCAGCGCCGCGGCCTCGTCCCCCACTGCCGACCGCCGGACCTCGAACCCGCACTCCGCGAGAAGTCCCTCCAGTGCCGCGCCGTTCGAGTCGGGGGTCCGCTCCCGCACCACCTCGTCGCCGGTCGCGAGCAGGGCGACGCGCACGCGCCGGTGCACCGCCACCTCGGAGCATCCCACCGCCTCGAGCAGCGCCGCCTGGCGCGGCCCCACCCGGGCGCCCTGCGGCAGGGCCTCCCCTCCGGCGAGGACGTCCTCCCCGGCCCGGCGGACGTTCTCGCCGAGTCGGACCTCGTGGCGGACCAGGACCCGGTCGCCGCGCGGCTCGGTGGACTCCTCCCGCACCACCGCGTCGGCTCCCTCCGGAAGGGGAGCCCCGGTGAAGATCCGGGCGGCCTCGCCGGGACCGATGGGCGCCCCGGGCTGGTCCCCGGCGTAGACCACCTCCCTCACCCGGAGCTCGACCGGGCCCGGGACATCCGCATGACGCACCGCGTAGCCGTCCATCGCCGAGCAGGCGAAGGGGGGTGCCGCCCGCCGGGCCAGGGCCGGAGCGGAGAGGTACCGTCCCCCGGCCTCACGGAGGGGCGAGCGCTCGGTTCCGATCGATTCGATCGCTTCGAGCACCTTCCGTCGATGTGTTTCGAGACGGTCCACGGGTGAATGATGCCATCCTCAACCGGTCGCTGTCCGACGATTTCCGCAACACTTGCGTCCGCCTGGACTTGATCCGGGGCAATGCGCACGTTCTGCGGCAAAATGCCCGAAAAACCCGGGCCTGGCTCATGCATCTAGACGCCGGTCAAGCACGGAGGTGCCCATGATCTCGACTGCGCCCGTCACCGACTGTAACGCCTGCACCCTCGGGATCGCATCCGCGGGGCGCTGCCGGTTCACTCCCTCCACCCGGGAGGCGGGGGCGAGCCTCTGCGCCCAGGGCGAGCGTCCGCGCACCGTCTACTTCATCAAGGAGGGGTTCGTCGCGCTCTCCGCGGTGAGCCCCAAAGGCTCGGAGCTCGTGCTGACCCTGCGCGGCCCCACCTCCCTCCTCTGCAGCGAGGCCATGACCAACGAGCCCTCGGCCTACGAGGTGCGCGCCCTCTCCCGCGTCAAGCTCTGCGGCATCGCCGGCGACGCCATGAGCCAGTGGGTGGGACCGGAGCGCAGCCCGGCCCGCGTGGTCCTCGACCTCGTGCTCGCCGAGTCGCGCATGCAGCGGGACGAGGTGAACTTCCGGCAGGGCGACTGCATGTCGCGGGTGGCCCGCTTCGCGCTGGCCCACGCCAAGTTCCTCGCCGATCGGCCCAACGCCGTGCGCAAGCAGGTGGTGGCCCGGCTGCTGGGGATGCGCCCGGAGACCCTCTCCCGCTGCCTGACCAGGCTGGAGCAGGACGGCGTCCTCGACGCGTCACGCGGCGTGAAGGTGCTCGACCACCGCCGCCTGGCCGCCATCGCCATGGAGGACGTGGCCGCCTGATCGCGGTATGATCCCTCCATGTTCGGACTGGGCGTCGGCGAGCTCCTGCTCATCGCGGTGGTGCTGCTCCTCCTCTTCGGGTCGAGCAAGCTCCCGCAGCTCGGCCAGGGGCTCGGCGAGAGCGTGAAGAGCTTCCGGAAGGCCTTCAAGGAAGTGAAGGGCGACGGCGACTCCGGAAAGCCCCCGACTCCGCCGGCGAAGCAGGGATAGTCCCCGTCAGCGCCCGGAGAGCAGCCGCGCCACCGCCTCGCTGAGGCGGGCCACCGCGGATCCGAAAGCGTCGAGGACCCGCCCTCCGAATCCCCTCCGCGCCGCCTCCTCCGGGAGCACACGCCGCGCCACCGCGGCCCGATCCTCGAACCAGCGGCGCGCCGCGCCCGCCGTCACCCGGTCGTCGATCTCCACCAGGGACTCGAGGTTCGCGAGCGAGAGGGGGTCGAGGTTGAAGCTCCCCACCAGCACCTTCCGCCCGTCCACGACGGCCACCTTGGCGTGGTGGACGGAGCGGGTCCACTCGCGGATCTCCACGCCGGCCCCGATCAGGTTCCGGTAGAGCCGGGTGGTGGCGGCCCGGACCAGAGGGACGTCGCTCCGCCCGGCGAGCAGCAGGGTCACCTTCACTCCCCGTCGGGCAGCGGAGGTGATGGACCGGACGAACCGCCGGTCGGGGAGGAAGTAGGAGTGGGCGGCCAGGATCTCGGAGCGCGCCGCGCCGAAGGAACGCAGGTAGAGCTTGCGCAGCCGTCCGCCACCCCCGATCCCCGAGAGGTGGATCTGCACCGGGCCGTGCGGCCGCGGCGCGTGCTCCCCGCGCAGGCGCCCCTCCAGCCAGGCCACCGCCGCGCCGCGGAGCTCGACCGCGAGGTCCATCCACTCCGGCGCCTCGTCGGCCAGGTCGGGCGCGCGCCCGGGACCGACCTGACCGTACTCGTCGGCGATGTTGATCCCCCCGAGGAACGCCACCTCGCCGTCCACGAGCAGGATCTTCCGGTGGTTCCGGCGGAAGCGTCCCGTGAAGAGCGCGACGAGCGGGTGGTAGATCTTCACCTCGGCCCCGTCGGGCTCGAGCATCGACTGCAGCCACCGGCCATCGAGGGCCGAGCCCCATCCGTCGAGGATGACGCGGACCCGGACTCCCCGCAGCGCCGCCTGGGAGAGGGCCTCCCGGAAGGTGTCCCCGACCCCGTCCCGCGCGAGGTAGTAGACCTCGAGGTGCACCGACTGGCGCGCCTCCCGGATGGCGCGAAGCATCCTCGGAAAGGCATCCCTCCCCCCGGCGAGGAGCGTGATGGTGTCGCCGGGGGCGGCTGCGGCGGGGGCCATGTCCCGAGGGTACCGCGTCCGGAAGGCGAAGCGGCGTCCCGCCCAGGGCGCTCCACGTTGATTCGCGGAGCGTGGGGGCCTAGATTCCGTGCGCGCATGGCGGAGTCCCTCCTCGAGGAGTTGAAGCGCTACGTGGGCTTCGGGCCCGACGATGGGACGGCCCTGCGCGAGCTCCGGGACCGCGTGGCCCCCGACTTTCCGGCCATCGCCGTGGCCTTCTACGACCGGATCCTGGCCCACGAGGGGGCGCGCCGGGCGCTGGTCGGCGGGGAGAGCCAGGTCGGCCACCTGCGGACCACGCTGGTCCGGTGGATGGAGGAGGCCATGGGCGGCCCCTGGGACGAGAGCTGGTGGGAGGCCCACTGCCGCATCGGGCGCGTCCACGTCCGCATCGACCTCCCCCAGCACTACATGTTCGGGGCGATGAACGTGGTCCGGGAGGAGCTCTCCCTGCGCATCGACCGGCTCTGGCCCGGGGACCCGGCGCGCCAGGAGCGTACCCGTGCCGCGCTCGGGAAGGTGCTCGACCTCGAGCTCGCCATCATGCTCCACACCTACCGGGAGGACCTCGTCTCCCGGGCCACCCGCTCGGAGCGGCTCGCCACCTTCGGGCAGCTGGTCGGCTCGATCGGCCACGAGCTGCGCAATCCACTGGGCGTGATCGAGAGCTCGCTCTTCCTCCTGCGCGGCCGGACCGGGGACGACGACCGGGTGAAGAAGCACCTCGACCGGATCGGGGAGCAGGTCCGCCTCTCCAACCAGATCATCACCGGCCTCCTCGACATGGTCCGCGACCGCCCCCTGCCCCGCGAGACGGTCGAGGTGACGGCGCTCCTCGGACGGGCCGGAGACGCCGTCGCGCGCCCCCCCGGCGTCTCGCTGGCCGTGGACGCTCCCGGGGGGCTGGCCGTCCGGGGCGACGCGGTCCAGCTCGGGCAGGCGCTGGTGAACCTCCTCACCAACGCGGTCCAGGCGGTCGGCGCCGGGGGCGCCATCCGGCTGGCGGCCCGCGCCGACGGGAGCGAGGTTGCCCTCGACGTCGAGGACGACGGCCCGGGGGTGGACGAGGCGGTCCGGGGGCGGATGTTCGAGCCGCTCATCACCACCAAGGAGCACGGCAACGGGCTGGGGCTGGCGCTGGTCAAGCGCGTCGCCGAGCGACACGGCGGCTCCGTCGCCCACGAGCCCCGCCCCGGCGGCGGGACCCGGTTCACCCTGCGTCTTCCGGCGGCCTGACCCATGCGTCGCTACCTCTTCGTGGACGACAACCTGGAGTTCGCCGAGAACCTCGTCGAGATCGCCGGCGACTGCGGCTGCGACTGCGAGATGGCGGCCGGCGGCGCCGAGGCGATGGAGAGGGTCTCCCGCACCCGTTTCGACGCGGTGGTCACCGACATGCGCATGCCGGGCATGGGGGGCGCCGCGCTGGTTCACGAGATCCGGCGCGTGGACCCGGGACTCCCCGCGGTGGTCCTGACCGCCCACGCCGCGGACGCCGCCCTGGAGGCGGCGCGGCGCGAGGGATTGCTCGCCGTCCTCGCCAAGCCGGCGCCCATCGACAGGCTCCTGACCCTGCTCGGCGCGGCCCGTCGCGACGGGCTGCTGGCGGTCCTCGAGGACGACCCGGCCCTGCTCGACAACCTCACCGAGGCCCTGCGCATGCGCGGCTTCGCCGCGGTCACCGCCTCCACCGTCCTGGACACCGACCGGCTCGGTCCGGTGCGCCCCTTCGCCGCGCTGGCCGACCTGCGCCTGCCGGGCGGCCCGGACGGCGAGGCCGTCCGCCGGCTCACGGCACGGTTTCCCGGGATCCCCGTCGTCGCGGTGACCGCCTTCCCGGCCGCCGCGCCCGAAGGCGCCCACGCCACCTTCGGAAAGCCCTTCGACACCGCCGCGCTGCTCGACGTGGTGGAGCGCATCCACTCCGGAAGGACATCCTCCCAGTGAATCTCCCCGCCCCGACCCGCCGCTCCCGCGTCCTCGTGGTGGACGACAACGCCGCGCTGGCCGAGAACCTGCAGGACATCCTGGAGGACGCCGGCTTCGCGGTGCGCTCGGCGGGTTCCTGCGCCGAGGCCCACGCCGTGGCGCGCAGCGGATTCGACGTGGCGCTCGTGGACCTCTCGCTGCCGGACGGCAACGGGACCGAGCTGGCGCAGGAGCTCAAGGAGGCCTCGCCCGACAGCGAGGTGGTCCTCCTGACCGGACACGCCACCATGGAGTCGGCGCTCGACGCGGTGCGGGCGGGCGCCTGCGCCTACCTCCAGAAGCCGGTCAACCCGCCCGAGCTGGTGATGACGCTCGAGATGGCCAT
>CAIQRS010000205.1 GCA_903874275.1 uncultured Anaeromyxobacter sp. | reverse complement strand
GGATCCCCACCGCCCTGTGGGTGGCCGACCTGCCCTCGAAGAAGCTCGTGAACGCCGAGACCGCGACCTGGGTGGTCGGCGGAACGAAGCCCGGGGTGATGACCTCCCGCGGCAAGTGGGCCTTCGCCGACAAGGGAGCCGCCGAGGCCTTCGCGAAGGAGAACGGCGGGGCCATCATGACCTTCGACGACGCCATCCGGGCCACCTTCGACGACCTGTACAGGGACAACAAGGCCATCCGCGAGAAGCGCAAGATGATGAAGGCCAAGGCAGCCCAGAAGTGAAGAGGGTCCTCTCCGCCTGGGCGGGCATCGCCCTCCTGCTTCTCTCCACGGCCGCCGTTGCGGAGGAGCCCGCGCGCCGGCCCACCCGGACCGACAAGTGCCCGGTCTGCGGGATGTTCGTCTCCCGCTACCCGGACTGGACCGCGGCGGTGACCTTCCAGGACGGGACATCGGCCTGGTTCGACGGCGCCAAGGACCTGTTCAAGTTCCTGGCCGAACCCGGCTGGTTCCTGCCGGGGAAGAAGGCGGCCGACATCCGCTCCGTCACCGTCACCGACTACTACGCGGTGAAGGCGCTCGAAGCGAAGGAGGCCTTCTTCGTGGTGGGGAGCGACGTCTTCGGGCCCATGGGCAGGGAGCTCGTCCCGTTCGGGAAGCGGGCCGAGGCCGAGGAGTTCCTGCGCGACCACCGCGGCAAGAAGATCCTGCGCTTCGCCGACGTGAACCGCGCGGTTCTCGACGGGCTCGACTAGGGGCATGCGCAAGTCGGATCGCTTCCTCCTCTTCCTGCTCGGGATGCTCGCGCTCCTCGAGACGGCCCGCCTGCACTCCCTCCACCGCGGCCGCGAGCGCGCCGAGGAGGTCCGGGCGATGACCGCGATGGCGCGTCGGCTCGGCCTCACCGACCTCGCGCTCTTCACCGACGCCCGCTACGCCCGGCATCCCTCGCAGGCCGACCGCTTCGCACCGTTCCAGGACCACCCCACCTCGCTCGAGCACTTCCCGTCGGGCTCCCTCGTTCCCCCTCCTCCTCCGCCTCCCACGCCTTGAAGAGACCTCGCCCACCTCCCTGGCTGGAGCGCCAGCGCTACCTGCTCGACTTCACCCTCTCCTCGCTGGGAAGGCGCAAGGGCAAGAACCTGGCGCTGGCGGCCCTCTACACGCTGGTCGTCTTCGGGCTCGCCTCCGTTCTCATGTTCACCCAGGCGCTGCGCGGCGAGGCGCTCCGCGTCCTGGAGGGCGCTCCCGACGTGGTGGTGCAGCGACTGGTGGCGGGGCGCCACGACCTCATCCCGGGAGACCGCGTCGAGAGGCTCTCCCGGATCCGCGGCGTGCAGGAGGCCCGGGGGCGGCTGTGGGGCTACTACTACGACGTCTCGGCCAGGGCGAACCTGACCTTCCTCGTTCCGGACCGCTTCTGGGGAAAGCCGGGCGAGGTGGTGATCGGCGAGGGGGTGGCCCGGACGCGCCTGTCCAGGCCCGGCGAGCCCTTTCCCGTCCTCGCCGCGGACGGCGAGGTGGTGGTCCTCCGGGTGAGGGAGACCATCCCCTCGTCCTCGGAACTGGTCTCCTCCGACCTCGTGCTCCTCTCCGAGGCCGACTTCCGCAAGCTCTTTGGCGTGCCCCCCGGACTCTTCACCGACGTCGCCCTCACGGTCCCCAACGCCAAGGAGATCGCCACGGTGGCCACGAAGATCCGCGGCCTGATGCCCGACACCCGCCCCATCACCCACGCCGAGATCGCCCGGACCTACGAGGCCATCCTCGACTGGCGGAGCGGCCTGGTGGTGCTGGTGCTGGCCGCCGCCCTCCTCTCGTTCGGGATCGTGGCCTGGGACAAGGCCTCGGGGCTCTCCGCCGACGAGCGGCGCGAGATCGGCATCCTGAAGGCCATCGGCTGGGACACCTCCGAGGTGCTCACGGTGAAGGCCTGGGAGGGGGCAGTGGTCTCGCTCTCGGCGTTCCTGCTCGGGCTGCTGCTGGCCTACGTGCACGTCTTCGTCACGCCGGCGCCCCTGCTCGCGCCGGTCCTGAAGGGCTGGTCCACCCTGTACCCCGACTTCCGGCTCACCCCCACGGTGAACCCGTTCATCGTCTCGACCCTCTTCCTCCTCACGGTCGTCCCGTACACGGTGGCCACCGTCGTCCCCGCCTGGCGCGCGGCGACCACCGATCCGGACGCGGTGATGCGCTCGTGATCCGGCTCCGCGACGTCCGACGCGTCTTCCACCAGGGGCGCCCCGACGAGCTGGTGGCCGTGGACGGCGTGACGCTCGACATCGCCGACGCGAAGGTCACCGTGCTGCGCGGTCCGAGCGGTTCCGGGAAGACGAGCCTTCTGGCGCTCGTGGGGTGCATGGCGCGCCCCACCTCCGGTCGCATCCACGTCGGAGACCGGGAGGTGACGAGCCTCCCCGAGCACTTCCTCACCGAGGTGCGGCGCCTCACCTTCGGCTTCGTCTTCCAGCAGTTCCACCTGGTGCGCGGGATCAGCGCACTCGAGAACGTGATGCTGCCGGCCTACCCGCTCGGCGGCAGCCGCAAGGCGCTTTCGGCGCGGGCCCAGGCGCTCCTCGACCGGTTCGGGGTGGGCGGACGGGCGCGCGCGCGGGCCGACTGGCTCTCCGGCGGCGAGTCGCAGCGGGTCGCCATCGCGCGGGCGCTGGTGAACGATCCCCGGGTGGTGGTGGCCGACGAACCAACGGCCCACCTCGACTCGAAACTCTCGGCCGGGTTCATGGAGCTGGTGGCGGCGCTGCGCGACGAGGGGCGGACCGTGGTCATCGCCAGCCACGACCCCATCGTGCACGATTCCCCGTTCGTGGACCGCGTCGTCTCCATGCGGGATGGGCGCATCGTGGGCGAGGGGCCGTGATCCTCCACCCGTCGGTCCTGGCCCTGGTCGGGTCGGCGCTCCTCATGGGGGCGCTCCTCGTGTACGCGGCGTGGTGGGCCGTGCGGATCCTCCAGCACTGGGATCTCACCAGCGGGAGCGAGCTGCAGCTCGCGCTCGAGCGTCGCACCCACCTCCTCTCCACGCTCCTCGGCTACGCCATGGTCTTCGGGCTGGCGTCGCTCTTCCTCTTCGTCTTCACCGCCGACTCGCTGGCCCCGCTCTTCACGGGCGCGATGTGCGCGGCCGGATCGCTGCACGCCAGCCCTTACGGCTACACCGTGCTGGTCCTCCAGATCGCCGGCTTCGCGCTCTCCGCCATCTGGCTCGTGGTGAACCGCGCCGACGCGCTCGGGCACGACTACCCGCTGGTCCGGTTCAAGTACGGCTTCCTGCTGGCGCTGGTCCCGATCCTGCTCATCGAGATGGCGGGGCGGGCCGCCTACTTCCTGGATCTGAAGCCGGAGGTGATCACCTCCTGCTGCGGCAGCCTCTTCGGGGCCGGCGGGCGCGGCCTGGGCTCGGACCTGGCGGGCTTCTCCCCGCGCATCGCGGGGGGCGCCTTCGTGGGGCTCCTCGCCGGCTCCATCGGTGCGGGCCTGCTCTTCCGCAGGACGGGGCGGGGCGGCTGGATCCTGGGCGGCCTCTCGGCGCTCCTCCTGCCCGCCGGGCTGGCCGCGGCGATCTCATGGCTTTCACCCTACGTGTACGAGCTCCCCACCCACCACTGCCCGTTCTGCTTGCTCCAGCGCGAGTACCACTGGGTGGGATACCCGCTCTACGGCGCGCTCCTCGGCGGGAGCATCACCGGGGCCAGCGTGGGGGTGCTCAT
>CAIQRS010000204.1 GCA_903874275.1 uncultured Anaeromyxobacter sp. | reverse complement strand
GTCGCCGCTTCCGCCCGAAGGACCACCTGCTCGCCTTCCTGGAGGGGCTCTGATTATGCCGCGTCGAAAATCCGCAACCCCCACGCGCTCAACGTTTCCACGCTCGCACGCGGCATAAGATCGGACGCGGCATAATGCAAGGCGCACAACCTGGAGGCAGCGCGGCAGGTGTACGGGGCGGAGGTGATGGACCGGTACGCGAGGGATCCGGTCGTGGGAGAGACGTGCGCTCTCTACTTCGTGGAGAGCGCTGTGGACCCAGTCCTCGCTGCCGCGTCCGCCGGGTCGATCGCCAGCGCCGCCTGGAACGCCGCCCGCGCCTCGTCGCCACGCCCCAGCTTGAGCAGGTTCAGCCCCAGCGCCGTGGCGAGCCGCGCCTGCTCCGGCGCGATCCGGCGCGCGGCGTCCAGGGTCACGACGGCGCCCGCGTGATCACCCTGGTCCGCCTGGAACCGCGCGTAGAAGTAGAGCGGGTCGGCCGCGCGGGGGGCGATGCGGATGGCGTCCAGGTAGGCGGCGCGGGCGCGCTCCGGCCGCCCGAGCCCCTGCTCGGCGATTCCCAGGTTCACGTGGGCGCGCCAGTACCAGGGCCCGACGCGGATGGCGGTCTCGAGCGGCACGACGGCCCTGGCGTACTCCCCGCGGGCCGAGTAGGCGACGGCCAGGTTGTTGTTCACCACCACGTCCCGCGGCGCCTTCTCGATCTCCGACTCCCAGAGCGCGAGGTCGCTCGACCAGTCGGCGGCGCGGACCGCGGACCGGACCCCCAGCACGGCGACCAGCGCGACCGCCGCCACCACCACGAGCGGCGTCCGCCGGAGCGATCCGACGAGCGCCCCGGCGGCGATGCAGAAGCCCGCCGACGGCAGGTAGGTGAGCCGCTCGGCCATGAGCACGCCGATGGGGAAGATGTGGAGCACGGGGAGCAGCGCGCCGAAGGTCCAGAGGACGCCGGCCGACGGGAGGGGGAAGCGGCGGAGCAGCGCCAGCGCACCCAGGACCAGGGGCACCCAGGCCAGCATCGAGAGGAGGAGATCCGCCCCGGGCCGCGGGATGAGCTGCACCCGGGCGGCGTAGGCGAAGTCGGTGCCCAGGAATCCCGGGAAGGAGAGCAGCCGGACGTACTCGGCGAGGATGCGACTGGTGGTGTACGTCACCGTGGAGCGCGGGACCCCGGCGAGCCACTGCGCCTCGAGCGGAACGCCGCGCGGAAGGCCCCGGGCCAGGAGGTAGGGAACGAGCGAGAGCAGGAGCACTCCGGAGATGGCCACCACGCGCAAGAGCGCGCGCCGCGACTTCCCGTCGGTGAACCCCGGCTGGTCCACGATCCCCGCCGCGCCCGGCACGGCCACCGCCACGATGCCGTAGAGGAGCGGAAAGACCGCCGCCCCCTCGTTGGCCAGGATGGCCACCGCGCCCAGCCCCACCGAGGCGGCCAGCCGTCCCAGGCTCCGGGCCGCACCGCGCCCCGAGAAGGCCACCAGCATCGCGGCCAGCACGAGCGTGGTCGAGAGCAGTTCCTTGCGCCCGACGATGGGGGCGATGGCCTCGACGTGGGCGGGGTGCACCGCGAAGAGCAGGCCGGCCACCAGCGCCACCCAGGGCGCCCGGTCGGGCATGGTGGCCTCGGCGAGCCTCCGCGCCAGCGACAGCACGAGCAGCGACGCGGCCACGTGGAGCAGCAGATTCACCAGGTGGTAGCCGAAGGGGGAGCGGCCGTGGACCGCGTAGTTGACCGCGAAGCTGAGCGTCGTCACCGGGCGGAAGAGGCCTCCCGTGGTTCCCGGGCCGCCGTAGTTGTAGGGGGAGGTGAGGATGCGCGCGGTGTTCCGCAGCCCGCCCTGCACGAGCGGGTTCTCCACCACCGCCCAGCCGTCGTCGAGCACCGGGGGGTTTGGAAGCGTCTGCGCGAAGGGCAGTACCGCCACGAGCGCCACCAGGATCCAGGAACGGCGCAGGAGGCCGCTCATCTCCAGGCCCCCGGACGGGCGTACACCTGCACGAGCGGCACCTCGTCGAGGTAGGCGCCGGTCACGGGGCGGGTGGTGCGGAACTCGGTCCAGGTGCGGAACTCCCGGTCGCGGAACTCCTGGTGATACTGCCAGATCGAGATGTCGGCGTCCTCGGGTCCGGAGGCCACCGTGAGGTCCCGCCGCAGCCGGCCGTCGCGCTGGTACTGCCGTGCCGCCAGCGCCGTCGTCTCCTGGAACCAGACCCGCGCCCCCGGCGCGGCGTGGATGTTCACCGCCGGCAGAACCGCCACCGCCGCGTCGCCCCAGAACTGGCGCTGCATGCCCAGGGTCGCCGCCCCCGGGGCGCCCCCGGCGAGCTCGTTCCAGGCCGCGGTGCCGAAGGGGTGGACGTGCGCCACCTGCCAGGCCGCCGGGGCCAGCGCGAGGAACGCCAGCACCCCGGTGACCGCCGCGGCTCGGGCCGGCCAGAGGCGCCGCCCGGTGGTGACGAGGGCGCGGGCCCCCAGGAGCGCCAGGAAGGGCATGGCCGGCATCCAGTGCTTCACCCCGCCGAAGTGGGGCACGGTGGGCCAGGCGATGAGGGCGATGGGAAACAGGGAGGAGAGGAGCAGCAGCCACTCGGTCGGGATCGACACCTCCGGCCCGCGCCCCCGCCAGGCCGACACGATCCGGCCGCCGGACTGCGCGAGGCCGCCGACCATGGCCACCAGGATGGCCGCCGGGACGGTGAGCGCGGTCACGACGAAGGGGTAGGCCACCGGGAAGGGGGGCTCGCGCAGCAAGGTCCCGAGGTACATCCACGGGTAGTTCTCGTGTCGCAGGTGGTAGCCCAGCCAGCCCTGGATCCGCGGCAGGGTGTGGTGCCAGAGCCAGGGCCAGGAGGCCACCAGCACCACCGGTCCGAGCAGCGCCATGGCCACGAGCGCCCAGGGGAACCGGTGGCCGCCCACCACGCCGACCGCACCCTCCGAGGCGGGGCCGTGGCTCGCCTGCCGCCCGCGGAACGAGCCCAGCAGCCAGGCGGCGAGCAGCACCGGAGGCAGGAACCAGGCGTTGTGCTTGGTGGCGAGCGCCGCGCCCAGGAGGACCCCCGACGTGATCGCCCACCCCGCCGTGGAGAGCCGACCCCGCGACGCGCTGGTGCTGCGCCAGAAGGCGTAGGTGGTCGCCAGCAGGAGCGCGGTCACCGGAAGGTCGAGCGCCGCCGGGTGGACGTGCCAGAAGTTCCGCGGGACGGCGAAGAAGAGCGCCGGCGCGATGGCACCCCCCATCGGCCCGGCCAGGTCGAAGCCCCAGAGCGCCAGGACGACGGCCAGGAAGGCGGCCAGCAGCCAGGCGCCCGCCCGCGAACCCTGCACCTCGCCGGTGAGGCCTGCCACGTCGTGGAGCACGGTGCGGGTCAGTCCGAAGAGCCCCTTCGCGAACCCGGGGTGCTCGTGGTTCGGCGCGTACCGGCGGTCGGCCAGCTCGAGCACCCGGGACGGCGCGCGCAGCGCCTCCCCCCAGAAGCGGGCGTACGAGCCCCCGGCCTCGACGTAGACGCTCTCGTCGCGGGAGATGCCCACCGACGGCGACGTGGCCGCGGCGGCCACCAGCACGGCCGCGCCCCACCCCAGGGCGATCGTCCTCCTCGCGTTCACGGCAGGGCCACCAGGTCCAGGCAGACACCGAGGGGGAGGGGGCCGGAGGGGACGATCTCCACCGTCACCTCGTGCGCGGTCGGTGGCAGGCGGGAGGTGTCCACGGTGAAGGGGATCCAGGCCGGCCGTGCCGCCGAGGCCTCGGCCCTCCCCAGCTCCACGCCGTCCACCTTCACCCGCACCGAGACGGACGGCGCGCCGCCGGACGGGTCGCCGACGAGCCCCATGTGCCCCCGCAGCGCCACGCCGAGCGGGGCGGCGGGGAGGCGCAGGACCAGCGGCTCCGCGCCCGGTCCGGGGAAGCGGGCCAGCACGCAACTCCGGGGGAGGAAGCCCACCTCGCGGACCTCGCGGGCGGCCGGCGCGGAGCCCTCGATCGACGCGGAGTGAAGCCGGTCGGACAGCGACCAGAGGGGCGCCAGCGGCGCGCGCAAGTCGTTTCGGGTGAGCGCGAGCCGGCCGATGCGGACCGGCCCCTCCACGACGGAGGAGCGCGCGGCCAGCTGGGCGGCGATGGAGCCGGCGCCGCCGGGAGCGTCCGGGAGGGAGAGGAGCCAGACGCGGGAGATGCCCGGGAGGTCCTCGACACCCTCGGCGTAGGAGGGATAGGCCAGGACCGGCAGGGGCACCTCGGGGCGGGACGGGAGCCGCTCCGGCAGGACCTCGCGGGCCCGCTCGGCCCAGGGTGGGGCGAGAGCCACCGCGTCGCCCGGGCGGGCGTCGCGGGCCAGCACCGCCGCCACGGCCTTCCAGTCGGTGGAGGAGGGGAGCCGGCCGGGCAGGGTGGCCTGGAACCAGAGGCCGTACAGCCCGGCCGCCGAGACGGCGACGGCGAGCAGGGCCGCCCAGGCGATGTCGCGGGGAGGCCAGAGCGTGGCCCGGGCCTTGCGCCGCAGCTCGTACCAGCCGGTGGGATCCGGCGGGGGTGGCTCGGGGAGGCGGTAGGTCGGCCCGCGGGGATCCGGCGGCTGGGTCACGAACGGTGAATCAGGTCTTGGCCAGGCGGATGCGCCGCTCGCTCTTGTCGCGGCAGAACGCGTCCAGCTCGAACTCGGGGTCGTCGGGCAGCGCGGGCGACCAGGAGGGGTGCATGGCGCAGCGGGCGTCGTAGCAGTGGTGCAGGTCCCAGAGGTGGCCGAGGAAGTGGATCGACTCCCGGGTGAGCCGCCGCCGGTAGATCTCGATGGAGGCCTCGGTCACGCCGCGCGGCTTGAAGCGGAAGGTGGAGACGAGCGCGCGATCCCCGCCCTGCACGGCGTGGCCCCATGCGGGCGGCTCTCCCAGCGGCCCCTTGGGGTTCGCGAGTTCCACGTCGGTCAGGTAGAGCAGCTTGTCGTCGGCGAAGGCGCGGACCGGGGAGGCGTCCTCGAGCAGCTTGAGCGCGTCGAACCGGCCGTCCGGCTGCTCGGCCTTGCGTGGCAGCGACCGCTCGCCGGCGTTCTCGGTGCCCACCCCGAAGGAGCGGTAGAGGGTTTTCGAGAGGAAGGCGATGTCCCCTTCGTCGAAGGGGGAGAGCGTCACGATGCGGATCACTTCTTCTTCCCCTTGGCGGGCTTCTTCGCGGGCGGAGCCTTCTTCTTCGGCGGCGGTGCGGGCTTCTTCGCCGGAGCGGCCGTCTTCTTCGCGGGGGGCGGAGCGGCCTTCTTCGCGGGAGCGGCCGGCTTCTTCGCGGGCGGCGGCGCGGCCTTCTTCGCCGGCGGGGGGGCCTTGACCGGGGGCGCGGGCTTGGCGGGCTTCGCCGGCGGCGGCGCCTTGACGGCGGCTGCCTTGACCGGGACGCCCTCGTCCTCCTCGTCCTCCCCGGCGGGCTTCTTCTCCTCGCCCTCCTCGGATTCTTCCGATTCCTCGGCCTCTCCCGCGCCGGCCCCCTCGATGGCGCGCAGGTCGATGCCCAGCTCGGCCAGCCCGAGGTCGTCGTCGTCCTCGGAGGCGGCGGGCTTCTTCCGCTTCCAGGGCGGCCCCTTCAGCTCGACCGGGGTGGGGGGCGGCTTGAGCGGGAGCTTCACGCCGGCGGGCGGCATGAGCGCGTAGTCGATGTAGTCCTCGGCGATGACGTCGGGGACGTCGAGGGAGACCGAGATCTCGTTCACCAGCAGGTGGCGGGAGCTGTCGTAGAGCTCGCGCTCCTTGGCCGGCAGGGGGCGCAGCCGGGACAGGGAGTGAAGTCCCTTCACCACCTCGGCCACGCCCAGCACCCCGCCGGCGATGAGCCGCTCGACGTTGTCCCGGTGGCGCACCTTCCAGTCGAGCTCCGGGTCGTCGTAGGTGGCGCCCAGGTAGTGGAAGACCCCCTCGATGTCGTCAGCCGAGGCGACCCGGCGCAGCCCGATGGTGGCGACCTTGCCGAGGGGAACGAGGACGGACGCGCCGTTCTCCTCCCGGGTCATCTTCACGAACTCGAGCCGCTGCCCGGCGATGTCCTTCTGCTCGAGCCCGGTGACCCGGTAGACGCCCTGCTTCGGGTAGACCACCCGGTCGCCGGCCTTGAGGTCGGACGACGAGGCAATGGTGCCGCCCGCGGAGGGGACCTCTTCCTGCTTCTCGGTGCGCTCGCGTCTTCCGGGCGTTCTCACGGCGATCACCGTTACCACGCGGCCCCGGGGGCGGCAACGACCGGATCCCTCAGGGATCGCGCGCGGGTGGCAGGGGGAGGAAGGGGCTCGTCCTGCGGACGTAGGCCACGTATTCGGGGCGCCGCCCGGCGATGTCCTTCTCGAGGAGCGACACCCCGGAGACCCTCACCAGCAGGAAGGTCATGAGGGCCGGACCGACGAGGCACCACCAGGCCCCGGAGGCCGCCCCGACGAGCCCCAGCCCCCACCAGACCAGCGCGTCGCCGAAGTAGTTGGGATGGCGGGTGTAGCGCCAGAGGCCGCTCTCCATGACCTTGCCGCGGTTCCGGGGGTCGGCGAGAAATCTGGACAGCTGCGCGTCGCCCACCGCCTCGAAGGCCAGCCCCACGGCGAAGAGGACGGCGCCGGCGAGGTCGAGGGGGCCGATCGGCCGTCCCGCCCCGAGCGCTGCCCCGGCCTGCAGCGGCAGGGAGACGGTCCAGAGGAGCCCCCCCTGGAGGAGGAAGACCGTGAAGAGGCTCACCAGCGGGAAGCGGTCGCCCCAGGTGGCCCGCATGGCCAGGTAGCGCCGGTCCTCCTCCTTCTTCTTCCGCCAGCGCGTCCCGATGTGGAGGGCGAGACGGAGCCCCCAGGCCGACGTGAGCACCACGAGCAGCGTCGCGCGCGCCGAGGGCGGGGACAGGGAGGCCGAGACGATGGCCACGAAGGCGAAACCGGGGCCCCAGAAGACGTCGGCGATGGAGGCGTCCCGCAGCGGCAGCGAGAGCGCCCACACCACCACCATGTAGGCGGCGATGGCCGCCGCCGACGCGGAGAGGATGGTGGTCACGGGCGCACGGCGGCGCCGCGCCAGAGGCGGACGCTCGACCAGAGGACGAAGACGAGCCAGAGCGGACCGGCCACGCCGAGCAGCTTCGCCGCCGCCTCCGAGAAGGGCTGGCCGGCCACCGGGACGGACGCGAGGCCGGCCAGGAGGCCGAGCAGGGCCAGCGCCCGGGCCCCGCCGCGCCACAGCTCGGCGCCGAGCGCGAGCAGTCCGACGCCGAGCAGCAGGTTGAAGAGGGCATCCAGGGAGAGGGTCACGCCCAGCAGGGCGCGCGCCGCGGGCGCGCAGGCGGCGCCCTCGCACCCCGGGAGCAGGTGCGAGACCAGGACGAGCGGCGTCACGCACCCCGCCGCGTTGAAGAGCGCACCGACGGCGATGGAGGA
This sequence comes from uncultured Anaeromyxobacter sp., assembly GCA_903874275.1. Classification (GTDB taxonomy): domain Bacteria; phylum Myxococcota; class Myxococcia; order Myxococcales; family Anaeromyxobacteraceae; genus CAIOAK01. Next base: position 18,447 of record CAIQRS010000204.1, on the reverse strand, counting down.
GGCACCGAAGCGGGCCAGCGGCGTCCCCACCTGCCGCCCCAGGCCGGCGGCCCACGCCGCCAGCGCGACGAGCCCGAGGATGAACGACACGGCGCTCGCCACCGTCGCCTGCGGGTGCGCGAAGGAGAGAGCCGCCCACCGGTCGAGGTCGGTGGGGCGGTAGGCGACCGGGATCTCCCAGAGGAAGGCCACGCCGGCGACGTTTCCGGCGAAGCCGACGATGCCGAGGAGCGCCGCGATGCGGTCAGTTCGGGTCTGGCTCTGCGTAGGAATAGGCGATCTCCACCTGCTGGGGGGAACCGTCCTCGGCGGCGACGTTGGAGACGCCGACGTAGCGGACCAGGCGTCGCGTGGCCGGGTCGTACTCCCCCTCGAGCGACGGGGCGAGGAGCCGGAGGAAGAAGCTGGTGGGCTCGAAGCGGACGCGGACGCGCCCGCTCTCGAGCCGGTCGCCGCGGAGCCGGAAGCCGAAGGCGTCGAGCCGGCCGGGCAGGGCCAGGGACACCTCCAGGACCTCTCCGCGCTCCAGCTCGTCGAGGTGGGCCCGCGCGTAGAGGTCGAGCCCCTGGCCGGCGACGAGCGGCACGTCCTCCGGCATCGGCAGGACCCTGGTGCGGTCGCCGTCCTGGAGCCGGACGCCGTCGGGGGCGCGCCGGACCGCCTCGCGCGCGCCGGAGCGCAGGTCCTTGAACTCGTAGTCCGGGGCGAAGGAGCCCGGGGCGTAGGCCGAGGTGAGGCGCGCGATGGTGCGTCCGTCGGGGCGGTCGTAGCGGGTCTCGGCGGAGGTGACGGTCCCGCCGGAGATGCGGACCTCGTGGGTCTCGACGTAGGCCACGGCGCCGTCCCGGGAGCGGGCGATCCCCTGGAACCGCTCGACCACCGGGGAGGCCAGGACGAACAGCGCCGCTGCGGCGGCGACGGCGGCGGCCATCTCAGCCCCTCCCGCGCGGCCGGGCCAGCAGCATCTGGGCGTCGCCCAGGTAGCCCTCGGCGAAGCCGGCCTCGCAGTAGCAGAGGTAGAAGTGCCAGATGCGGCGGAAGCGCTCCACGGTGATCCTCGATACCGCGTCGGCGTTTCGTGCAAGGTTCTCGCGCCAGGCCGCCAGCGTGGTGGCGTAGTGCGGGCCGATGTCGTCGAGCCTCCGCAGGGTCAGGTCGGAGGAGCGGGTGGCGGCCTGGAGCAGCGCCGTGATGGAGGGGATGTTCGAGCCCGGGAAGACGTAGCGCTTGATGAAGTCCACGCCCCGCACGTGCTGCTCGTAGCGGGCGTCGGCGATGGTGATGGTCTGGAGCGCCATGAGCCCGTCCTCCTCCAGGAGGGAGGCGCACTTCGAGAAGAAGGTCCCGTAGTAGTCGGCGCCCACCGCCTCGAGCATCTCCACCGAGACCAGCTTGTCGAAGCGGCCGGTGAGGTCGCGGTAGTCGGCGTGCAGGACGTTGACGCTGTCGGAGAGGCCGGCGTCGGCCACCCGCTTGCGCGCCCGGGCCAGCTGGTTCGCCGAGATGGTGGTGGTGGTGACCCGGCAGCCGTAACGGCTCGCCGCGTGGATGGCGAAGGCGCCCCAGCCGGTGCCGATCTCGAGCAGGTGGTCCTCGGGACCGAGCCGGAGCATGCGGCAGAGCCGGTCGATCTTGGCGATGCTCGCCTCCTCCAGGGAGGAGTGGGGGCGCTCGAAGACCCCGCAGGAGTAGGTCATGGTCGGGTCGAGCATGAGCTGGAAGAAGTCGTCGCCCAGGTCGTAGTGCTCGGCGATGTTGCGGCGGCTGCCGATCCGGGTGTTGCGCCGCAGGGCGTGCAGGAGCGCGTCCACCGGGCGCCGGAGGGTGGCCAGCCCGGCCTCCAGGCCGTCCAGGGTGGCCACATTGCGGGCCACCAGCCGCACCACCGCGGTGAGGTCGGGGGTGTCCCACTCGCCGGCGGCGTAGGACTCGGCCGCCCCCAGGGTGCCGCCGGTGGCGACGCGCCGCCAGAAGCCCGGGTGGCGAACCACCACCTCGGCGCACAGGCCGTCGCGGGCCGGGCGGCCCAAGGTGCTGCTGGCTCCCCCTTCACGCAGGGTGAGCTGGCCGTCGGCCAGGCCGGAGAGGCGGGGGAGAACCAGCCCCCGGAAGGAGAGGCCGGCGAGGGGCGCGGTTCCGGCCTGGACCTGGGTCGTCATGGCGTGCTCCTGGGCGCGGCGGCGGACGCGCGCCTGGCGGGGTGGACGTGGAACGGGACGCCCTTCACCCAGAGGCGAAGGGCCTGCCAGTAGATGGCGGCGTGGACCTTCCAGGCCATGAGCGGCTGGAGCAGCGCGGCCCGGCGCAGGGCGCCGGCGGAGAAGGGCTCCCGGCGCAGGGACAGGCCGGCCCGGAAGACCTCGGCGCCCTTCTCGAGGTTCACCATCTCCACCTCGAGCCGCTGACCCGGGACCGGAAGGCGCCAGTGGTAGGCCTGCTCCATGGGGTAGAAGGGCGAGACGTGGAAGGCCTTGTCGAAGGTGGAGACGGCGCCGTCCGGACCGGCCGGAAGCACGTAGGCGTGCCGCTCGCCCCAGGGGGTGTTGGTGATCTCGGCCACCACCGCCCGGAGCCGCTCGCCGCCCTCGTCGAAGCAGTAGTAGAAGCTCACCGGGTTGAAGACGTAGCCCAGCGAGCGCACGTGGGTGAGGAGCCGCACCGGTCCGGCGGGCCGGAACCCCAGCGCCGCCTCGACCCGGTCGCGGACCTCGGTGGAGAGATCGCGGGAGGGATCGCCCAGGTAGTCGGAGCGGTGGAACGAGCGGAGCCCCAGCCCGGGCAGCTCGCCCAGGTCGAGGTAGAGCATGTACATGCGGTACGAGAAGGCGTGCGCGCGGCTTCCCCGCCGCACGTGCGACACGGTTCCGGAGTAGATGGCGCTCGCCCGCGTGGTCACAGGACCTCTCCGAAAGCCTTGCACACGGCGAGGGCGCTCACCACCCCATCCTCGTGGAAGCCATTGCGCCAGTATGCGCCGCAGTAGCTCGTGCTCCGGTGGCCGATGAGCTCGGCGTGTCGCCTCTGCGCGGCCACGCCCGGGGAGGAGAAGATGGGGTGCTCGTAGGTGACGTCGAGGAGCGTCCGGTCGTCGGCCACGGCCCGGTTGCGGTTCAGGGTCACGAAGTAGTCCCGCTTCGTGTCCGGGGACTGGAGCCGGTTCATCCAGTAGGTGACCGCGGCGCCGTCCTGCCCCTCGTCGTCGAGCTGGTAGTTCCAGGAGGCCCAGGCCTTCCTGCGCCGCGGCATGACCCGTTCGTCGGTGTGGAGCCGCACCGCGTTGCTCCGGTAGGGGAAGTGGCCGAGCAGTTCGGTCTCGACCGGGGACGGGTCGGAGAGCATGCGCAGCGCCTGGTCGGCGTGGACGGCGAGGACGACGTGATCGAACCGCTCGGCCTCCTGGCCCGCGCACTTCACCACCACCCCGTCGCCCCGGGTGATGCGCTCGACCGGCGAGCCGGTGCGGACCTCGCCGGAGAAGCCGCCCAGGATGGCGCGCACGTACTCCCGCGATCCACCCCGGATGGTGAGCCAGGGGAACTCCTTCTTCACCTCCAGGAAGCCGTGGTTCTCGAAGAAGCGGGCCAGGAAGCGGGCCGGGAACTCCCTCACCCCCTGGGCGGACGACGACCAGACCGAGCCAACCAGCGGGAGCAGGTGATCCTCGGTGAAGCCACGCGAGTACCCGCGGGCCGTGAGCCACTCGAGCAGCGGGATCTCCGAGCCCTCGTCGAGGAGCCCCCTCGCCTCCCGGTAGAAGCGGGGGATGTCGTAGAGCATCCGCAGGAAGCGCGGGTCGAGCAGGTTCCGCTTCTGGGCGAGGAGGGCGGAGAGCGCCGGGGCCCCGTACTCGAAGTCGCGCCGGTCGCTGCGCACCGAGAAGCTCATGTCGCTCTCCTTCCAGGAGACGCCGAGCTTGAGGAGCAGCGCGAGGAAGTTCGGGTAGGTGCGCTCGTTGAAGACGATGAACCCGGTGTCCACCGGGACGGTGCGGCCGTCCTCGGCCACGTCGAAGGTGTGGGTGTGGCCGCCCACGCGGGCGTCGGCCTCGAAGAGGACCACGTCGTGCCGGCGCGAGAGCAGGTGCGCCGAGACGAGTCCCGAGATGCCGGAGCCGACGACCGCGAACTTCACCGGGTCCCTCCCGCCCTGACCAGTCGGTAGTGGGAGACCTGCCACTCGCGCCCCTCGTCGAAGCCGAAGAGCTCGGCGCAGGCCAGGAAGAACATGGCCCAGCGGCGCACCTGCACGCGGGCCTCGGCCGGGGGGAGCGGGCCGGTGAGGGAGGCCACGGCCGCGTCGCCGCGGGCGACGAGGTTGGCGTGCCAGGCCTCGGAGGTCCGCGCGTAGTGCGTTCCGGGCACCACCCAGTCCTCCTCGAGCGCGAGCGGGGCTGCGACGCGGGGCAGGAGGTCGTGGGAGGGCATCATCCCGCCGGTGAAGAAGTGGCGACCCATCCAGTCGTCGTCGGCATCGGTCTCGAAGAGGTAGGCGAAGCGGGCGCTCGAGAAGACGTGGATGAAGAGCTTTCCCCCGGGGACGAGCCAGCCGGAGATGCGCCGGAAGAGCTCCGGCCAGTTGCGCATGTGCTCGAACATCTCCACCGAGACCACGCGGTCGAAGGTCCCCGGGGCCTCGAAGCGGTTCATGTCGCAGGTGACGATCTCGACGTTCGACAGGCCGCGCCGCCGGGCCTCGCCCAGGATGAACTCCCGCTGGCTCGCCGAGTTGGAGACGCCCACCACCTTCGAGGCCGGGAAGTGCTCGGCCGCCCAGAGCGAGAAGCTCCCCCAGCCGCAGCCGAGTTCCAGGATGCGGTGGCCGTCCTCGATGCCGGCCCGCTCGGCGGTGAGGCGCAGCATGGCCTCCTCGGAGCCATCGAGGGTGGAGACGCCCGCGGGCCAGAGGCCGCCCGAGTACTTCATCCGGGCGCCCAGGCAGGAGCGGAAGAAGGCGGCCGGGACCTCGTAGTGCTGCTGGTTGGCCAGCGCCGGAACCGGGGCCACCTCGGCTCCCTCCATCGAGGCGATGAAGCGTGCCAGGGCGGCCTCCCGGTCGGCGTGGCGCCTCTCCTCGTCCCGGATGCGGTTCCGGAGGAGGCGGCGAATGCCGAGCCGCACCACCGGCGTGGGGACGAAACCTCGCTCGGCCAGCTCGATTCCCAGGCTCATGGACCGTCTATAATCGTCTAAATCGCCCCAGCAACACGAAATAATCTTGAAAATACAGGAAACGGCACGCTAGAAAGAGACGAAATGGACGAATTGCTCTCCACCGTGGACGTCGGGCGCCTCGCCGGGGTGGGCCCGACCGCCGTGAAGCGGTGGGCAGACCTGGGCATGCTGCCCTGCGTGAAGACCGCCGGCGGCCACCGCCGGTTCGAGCGCCGTGCCGTCCAGAGCTTCCTCGACTCCATCCGCGGCCCGACCTCCTCCAGCTTTCTCGATTTGCTCCTCCACGGCGACGGCCTGGCCGTCGAGGCCCGCCTCCTCACCGAGCGGTCGCGCCTCGGCTCCTGGATGGCGGTCTCGGAGATGCTCGGAGGCGTGCTCGCGGAGATGGGGGAGCGCTGGCGGGCGGGGAGGGTCACCATCCTCCAGGAGCACCTCGCCTCGGAGCGGCTGGCGCGGTCGCTGGCGCGGGTCTCGGACGCCCTTCCGGTGCAGCCCCGTGCGCCGCGCTGCGTGCTGGCCTGCGCGGAGGGGGACCGGCACGCGCTCGGCCTCTCGCTCGTGGAGGTTGCACTGCGGGAGGCGGGCTGGGCGACGCTCTGGGCCGGGCAGGACACGCCCGCGCTCGCCCTGGCCGAGCTGGCGCGGGGCCGGGGAGCCGAGATGATCGCGGTCTCGGCGTCGTCGGCCACGACCGATGCCGGAGGGCTGCGGAGCCAGGCCGGGATCCTGGGCGAAGCCTGCGCGGCGTCGGGGGTCGCGCTCTGCCTGGGGGGAAACGGTCCCTGGCCCGACCCGCCGCCGTACGGCCAGCGTTTCCGGAACATCGCCCCGTTCGTCGCACGGGCACGGGAGCTGGCCTTCGCGCTCGGAGGCTCCTAGCCCGCCCGCGACTCGGCGGGCGGCACGACCCCGGCCGCGCGGATGCGGCTGGCCGCCAGGTCGAGGTACTCCTCGTTCATCTCCACGCCCAGGAATCGGCGGCCGGCCATCACCGCGGCCACGCCGGTGGTCCCCGAGCCGGTGAACGGGTCCAGCACCAGGTCACCCTCGGTGGAGCTGGCGGCGATGACCCGCTCGAGCAGCGCCAGCGGCTTCTGGGTGGGGTGGCGTCCGTGCAGCTTCTCGCGCGGCCCCGGCGTGGGGAGCGGCCAGACCACCTGCGAGCCGCCCGGCTCGGGGCGCTCCGCCACCTCCCAGAGGTCGCGCATCTGCTTGCCGCCGTTCCGCTGCTTCATGTCCCGGTAGTTGAAGCGGTGGGCGAGCGGCTTCGACTTCATGGGCGCCGCCCAGAGCAGGATCTCGGTGGAGTGGGTGAACATGCGGCAGGCCAGGTTGGGCGCCGCGTTGGGCTTGAACCAGGTGACGGTGTTGAGCAGGTGGAATCCCAGCTCCTGCATGGCGTAGCCGACCGAGAAGATGACGTGCTGCGTGCCCGACACCCAGATGGTGCCGGAGGGCTTGAGCACGCGGCGGCAGGCCTGCAGCCAGCCGCGCTGGAAGGCGTGGTCGGCCTCCACCCCGCGCGACTGGTCCCACTCCCCCTTGTCCACCCGGACGCGCCGACCGGCCTGGCAGGTGGTCCCGCCGTTCGACAGGTGGTAGGGAGGGTCCGCGAAGATCAGGTCCACCGACCGGGGTGGGAGCTTCTCCAGGACCTCGATGCTGTTCCCGAGGACCATCGCCCAGCCGGGGCCACGTTCCTCGGTGCCCGGAAGGTCGTCCCAGTCGTGCAGTTCGAGTCGTCGCGCCATTGCCACGCATGGTATGGGCGATATCGATCCTGTCCATTTTTCGATCCACCGGGAGTCATCCGAGATGTCCGACGAGAGACGCAGCGACCCGAGCCCCTTCGAGGGGCTCATCCGCCCCTGGTTCTTCCCCTCCTTCGGGCTGACCATCGTCGTCGGCGTGGGGGTCTTCTGGATGAGCGGGATGCTCACCGAGTCGGCGGTGGGCGCCATCGTGGCCGTCCTCGTCCCCTTCGTCCTCGGACTCATGGTGCTCCGGCCGGCCTTCTCGGCGAGGTTCGACCCGGTCACCCGGGCGCTGCTCGGCGTCGCCGGGGTCCTCTCCTTCCTCGTCGCGGCCGTCCCCGCCTACGAGGCGGTCCACCCCGGCGAGCCCCACGCGGTGGCCGAGCTGACCCGCGCCGGGGACGTGCAGTCGGTCCCCCCGGGCACGGACGGAAGGGTCCTGCTCCTCGTCTCCACCCGCCTCGGAGGCGCCGCCGAGCCGGTGGTGGAGTTCCGGCTGGGTGGCTTCGAGGAGCCGGTGACGGGAGAGCTCCGCCGCACCACCGGGTTCGCGCGGGTCGGCCGCGGAGGCAGCACCAAGGTCACCCACGACCACGACTCCGACTGGTTCGAGGCGAAGCTCCCGGCCTCCGCGAAGGAGATCCGGCTCGAGCGCGTGCAGGGGCTCTCCACCGCGCCCTTGCGGGTCGAGCTGTACCGGGACTGGCTCCCGCACGGGCTGGCCTGGATCCTCTCGCTGGTCACGCTGGCGCTCGCCGCCGCCGGCGAGGTCCGCTGCCGCCGCGACTCCGGGGCCACCATCGCCGCCGGCATCGCGCTCGGGTTCGGCCTGGTGGTGAGCTACAACGTCACGCCCGGCCGGGCCGTCGTCCCGGCCCTCTGGGCCATCGTCCTCGGCGCCATCCTGGGCGCCCCGGCGGCCGTGCTGTCCCGCATGGCGCTGCGGCGCATCCTCCCCTCGGCCCCCACCCGCGGGTAGCGGAGCCCGCCACGCCCGGCGCCCTCGACAGCGCGTTCGTGAAGCAGGCGGCCCACGCGGCCGGCTTCCACCTGGCGGGGGTCGCGCGGGCCGGTCCGCTCGATCCCGGTCCGCTCGACCGTGTTCTCTCCCTCGGCGCCGAGGCCGACATGGCCTGGCTGCGCACCCAGCGGGACGTCCGGCTCGACCCGCGCCTGCTCTTGCCTGGCTGCCGGAGCGTGGTGGCGCTCGCCGTGGCCCACGACGGCGGCGCCCAAGCGGCGGAGCCCGGAGGCGCGGCGGTGGCCCGCTACGCCCGGGGGCGCGACTACCACACCGTCATCAAGAAGAAGCTCAAGGGGCTGGTCGGGGCGATCCACGGCCGCGACCCGGAGGCCCGTGCGCTCCCCTCGGTGGACGTCGGGCCGGTGATGGAGAAGGTCTGGGCGCAGCGGGCCGGGCTGGGGTGGATCGGCAAGAACGGTTGCCTCATCACCACCGGGCTGGGCAGCTGGGTGCTCCTCGCGGTGGTCCTCCTCGACCGGGAGCTCGTGCCGGACGAGCCGCACCCGGAGCGCTGCGGCGACTGCGAGGCCTGCATCCCCGCCTGCCCGACCGGCGCCATTCCCGAGCCGGGGCTGGTGGACGCGCGGCTCTGCATCTCCTTCCAGACCATCGAGCGGCGCGGGGCGGTGCCGGAGACGGTGGCCGGACGGATGGGGCGGTGGGGCTTCGGCTGCGACGACTGCCAGACCGCCTGCCCTTGGAACCGGGGGAAGGGATCCGAGAGCGACCCCGAGCTCCGCCCGGTGCGCCACCCCTCGCTCGACCTGGGGGAGCTGGTCCGGCTCACGCCCGAAGAGTTCCGCGCCCGCTTTCACGGGACGGCGCTGGCCCGCGCCGGGCACGCCGGCCTCGTCCGGAACGGGGCGCTCGTCGCCGGGGCCTCCGGCGAGGTCGCGGTGGAGCCCGAGCTGCGCAATCTCGCCGGGAGCGAGTTGCCGGGCGTCGCCGAGGCGGCCCGGTGGGCGCTCGACCGGCTGAGGGGCGGCTACCGTTGATCGACCTCGTCATGCTGCTCCACTCGGCCCTGTCGGCCGGGACCTACCTGGCGGCCAAGCGGGCGCTCGGCGAGCTCTCTCCGTTCGAGCTGGCGCTGGCCCGCTTCAGCATGGCCGCGCTGGTCTACGCCGGGCTCCTGCGGCTGCGGCCGAGGAAGGTGACCCGCCGCGACCTGCTCTCCCTGTGCGTGCTCGGCTTCGTCGCCATCCCGCTCAACCAGGGGCTCTTCCTCTTCGGGCTCTCCCTCACCACGCCCGGACACGCGGCGCTCCTCTACGCCATGACCCCCATCTTCGTCTTCGTGCTGGCGCTCCTGCGGCGCGAGGAGCGGTCGAGCCCCTGGAAGTCCGTGGGCATCGCGCTGGCCTTCTCCGGCGCGGCGGTGGTGCTGGTTGCGCGCGGGCAGCTCTCCGGCCAGCCCGGAGGGGACCGCGCGCTGGTCGGGGATCTGCTCATCCTCCTCGCCGTGATCTCCTGGGCGGTCTACGCGGTCTGGGGGAAGCCCTACGCGGAGCGCTACGGCGTCATCACCACCACCGGGATCACCATCGTCTCGGGGAGCCTCCTCTACCTTCCGGTCGGGCTCGTCTTCTCCAGCACGGCGAGCTTCCGGGCGCTCTCGCCGGCGGGCTGGGGGAGCGTGGCCTACCTGGTGGTGCTCACCAGCGTGGTCTCCTACCTCCTCTACTACTGGGCGCTGGCCCGCGAGGACGCGAGCCGGGTCGCCATCTGGTCCAACACCCAGCCGGTGCTGACGGCGCTGCTCGCCTGGGCCGTGTACGGTGACCGGCTCACTCCCTCCTTCGTGGCCGGAGGGGTGCTGGTCATCGTCGGGGTGCTCCTCACCCAACAGCGCCCGCTTCAGCGGGCGCATAAGCTTCGAGAATGACGCTCTCCGAAAGGCTCGCCGCTGCTCGCGGTGCGGCCGCCACCGGCCCGGTCGAGTCCCGCGGCATCCTCCGCCTCTCCGGCAAGGGCGGGCGCGACTTCCTGCACCGCATGTCCACCCAGCACCTCTCCGCCCTGCCCGAAGGCGGGAGCGCCTACGCGGCCTTCCTCGACGGACGCGGCCACATCGTCGGGGAAGGGCTCGTGGTGGCCCGTCCCGACGACCTGCTCCTCGTCACCGAGCCCGAGGAGGTGGCCATCCTGCTGCCCCACCTGCGCAAGTACCTGCTCAACGCCCCGGTGAAGATCGACGACGCGTCGTCCTCGCTGGGCGCGATGGCGGTCCTGGGGCCGAAGGGGATCGAGCTGGCCCGGGAAGTGGTCGCCGGAGCGGTTGCCGGTGCAGCCGGCGACCTCACCGCGGCCGCGACGCCGCGGCGGGGCGTTCCCGCCGTCGAGGTGATCGGTCCACCCGATCGGCTGGCCGCGGTCCGCGCCACGCTGCTGGCCGCCGGCTCCGCCGACCTCGACGCCGCCGACCTGGAGGCGCTTCGCATCGAGGAGGGGGTGGCCCGCTTCGGGGCCGACATGGACGGGGAGCGGCTCCCCATGGAGGCCGCGCTCACCCGCGACGCCATCCACTTCCAGAAGGGCTGCTACCTGGGGCAGGAGGTGGTGCTGCGCGCCACCGTCCGCGGGCAGATCCAGAAGGGGCTGGTGCAGCTCGAGCTCCCGGCCGGAGCCGGGCCCGGAACCCTCCTCACCGTGGGTGACAAGGAGGCCGGCTGGGTGACCAGCGCCGCCGAGACCAGCCAGGGGCGACTGGGCCTGGGCTACCTGCGCCGCGCCTGGTGGCGCGAGGGGGAGCGGCTCACCACCCCCGCGGGCGAGGCCATCGTCCGCAGGGTGGTGGTGCGCGAGCCGGAGTAGCGCCCCGGAGAGCCCCCCCGGCCCGCGCCGATCACTTCTTCTTCCCGATGGGGCAGGAGGCCACGGCCGTTGACGGGTCGATGGCGTCACCGCCGGTGACGATCTCCTTCACCAGCCCGTCCTGGCCGATGACGTAGGTCGCCCGGTTGGCGTAACCGAGCAGCGGGATCTTCCCCGGGTACTGCTCGACGACCGTTCCCTTCTCGTCCGACAGGAGGATGAACGGCAGGCTGAACTCGGCCTTGAACTTCGCCAGCTTCTCCACGGAGTCGGTGGAAATTCCGACGACCTCCGCGCCCTTCTTCTCCACCTCGGCATACCGGTCCCGGTACGCTTGATTTTCCTTGTTTCAACCAGGGGTGAAAGCCTTGGGGAAGAAGGCCAGGATCACCGGTCCCCGCTCGAGCAGCTTCGAGAGGATCACCGGCTTTCCGTCGGTGCCGGGCAACGTGAAGTCCGGCGCCTTGTCCCCCACCTTGAGCGACGCCGACGCTCCGAGGAGCGCGGCCAGGATCGGGATTGTCATGAGAGGTCCGTTATCCGGGGATGGCGCGCTGCGCAACGAAAGTGGCCCGGAGTTGTGCGATTCCATCTACAGGAGGAGTCCACATGAAGGCGATGGTGATGCGGGGCCACGGTGGGCCCGAGGTTCTGGAGATGGCGGAGTTGCCCGACCCGGTGGCAGGGCCGGGGCGGGTGGTGGTGCGCGTCCGGGCCGTGGCGCTCAACCACCTCGACATCTGGGTGCGCCAGGGCTGGCCGGGGCTCGAGCTCCCCATGCCCCACGTGCTCGGCTCGGACGTGGCCGGCGTGGTGGAGTCGGTGGGGCCGGGCTGCGAGGCCAGCGGGATCGCGCCGGGCATGGAGGTGGTTCTCAACCCCGGGCTCTCCTGCGGCCGCTGCGAGGAGTGCCTGGCCGGCCGGGACACCCTGTGCCGCAAGTACGCCATCCTGGGCGAGCACACCGCGGGCGGCTACGCGGACCTGGTCTCGGTTCCGACGGCCAACGTGCTCCCCAAGCCGCGCAACATGTCCTTCGAGCACGCGGCCTGCATCCCGCTGGTCTTCCTGACCGCCTGGCACGCGCTGGTGGGCCGGGCCCAGGTGAGGCCCGGGGAGACGGTGCTCATCCACGCGGCCGGCTCGGGCGTGGGGAGCGCCGCGGTGCAGATCGCCCGGCTCATCGGGGCCCGGGTGCTGGCCACCGCCGGGAGCAAGGACAAGTGCGAGAAGGCGCTGGCCCTCGGGGCCCACCACGCCATCGACTACGAGAAGACCGACTTCCTGCAGGAGGTGAAGACGCTGACCGGGCGGCGCGGCGTGGACGTGGTCTTCGAGCACACCGGCAAGGTCACCTGGGAGCGGTCGCTCCTCTCGCTGGTGAACGGCGGCCGGCTCGTCACCGTGGGTGCAACGACCGGCTTCGACACCGCCACCGATCTCCGCCACGTCTTCTACCGGCAGCTCTCGGTCCTGGGCTCGACCATGGGCTCGAAGTCCGAGCTCTTCCAGGTGTTGCGCTTCGTCGAGGAGAAGCGGCTCAAGCCCGTGCTCGACCGGGTCATGAAGCTCTCACAGGCCCGGGAGGCGCACGGCCTCTTGGCCCGGCGCGAGCAGTTCGGAAAGGTGGTGCTGGTGCCGTAACTCCGCCGCTCAGGCGTGGCGCACGCCCGGCCGCATCTCGCGCAGCCGCTTCACGCGCTCCTCGACGGGCGGGTGGGTGGAGAGCAGGCTGGCGAACGACCGCCCGTGGAGCGGGTTCACGATGTAGAGGTGGGCCGTGGCCGGGCCGGCGTGCTCCATGGGGCGCGCCGCGTTGGCGTTCTCGAGCGAGAGCAGTGCCTGGGCCAGCGGCTCGGGGTCGCCGACCATCTCGGCCCCGGAGGCGTCGGCGGCGTACTCGCGCGAGCGCGAGACGGCCAACTGGATGAGCATGGCCATGATGGGCGCCAGGATGGCCCAGGCCAGCGCGCCGAAGATGTTGGTGTCGCGCCCGTCGCCGTCGCGGGAGCCCAGGCTGCCGAACATGCCGGCCCACTGGATCATGTGGCCGAGGGAGCCGACCAGGCCGGCGATGCCGGCGGCCACCGTGGCGATGAGGATGTCGCGGTTCTTCACGTGGGCCAGCTCGTGGGCCAGGACGCCCTCGAGCTGCCGGCGGTCGAGGATGCGCAGGATGCCCTCGGTGACGGCCACCGCGGCGTGCTCCGGGTTGCGCCCGGTGGCGAAGGCGTTGGGCGTCTCGGAGGGGATGAGGAAGATGCGGGGCATGGGAATCCCCTGCTTCTTCGTGAGCCGCTCCACGATGTCGTAGACCTCGGGCAGTTCCTCGCGGGTGACCGGCCTCGCCCCGTTGGTCGCCAGCGCGATCCGGTCGGAGAACCAGTACATGACGAAGTTCATGACGAGCCCGATGGCGGCGAAGAGCACCATGCCCTGGGCGCCGCCGATCATGCTCCCGCCGATGCCCAGCAGGGCGATGAGCCCCGCCATGAGCACGAAGGTCTTGAGGTAGCCGCTCGAGCCGGAGACCTTGGGCACGGTGGTGCCGCGGGTCGGAGTGGGTTCGTTCCATGCCATGGGGGGCAATCTAACCACGCCCCCCGACCCGTCAAACCGAATCGGGCTGCCCCGCCCCGGGAATTCCCGAAGGTCGTCCAAGAGTTAGCGCCGGAGGCCGGTCCGTGGTACACGCGAATCCGGGCGATATCGGAGGCGGGTATGGCGGCGAAGGCGTCCAGGGTGGCGAAGGCGGACAGGCGCTCGAGGCAGCTCGAGCTGGTGCCGGTGGCGAGGCCGGTTGCGGAGCCACCCGCGCCGACGCCCGTCCCGGCTCCCGGGCCAGCCGAGGATGCGGCCGCCGGGGCGACCGAGTCGCGCCGTCCCAAGCGCCGCGCCACGGCCGAGGAGATGGCCACCCGCCAGCGCGAGATCTCCATCTCCGAGTTCTTCACCAAGAACCGCCACCTGCTCGGCTTCGACAACCCGTCGAAGGCGCTGCTCACCACCATCAAGGAGGCGGTCGACAACTCGCTCGACGCCTGCGAGGAGGCGGGCATCCTCCCCGAGATCACCATCGGGGTCCGCGACCTGGGCTTCGAGGCCTCCGGGGAGCTCACCAAGGGTGAAGGTCGCTTCGTGGTGTCGGTGGAGGACAACGGCCCGGGCATCGTCAAGGCCCAGGCCCCCAAGATCTTCGGCAAGCTGCTCTACGGCTCCAAGTTCCACCGGCTCAAGCAGTCGCGGGGGCAGCAGGGCATCGGCATCAGCGCCGCCGCCATGTACGGCCAGCTCACCACCGGCCAGCCAATCCGCGTGGTCTCCCGCACCGGGAAGGGCAAGCCCACCCACAGCTTCGACATCCAGATCGACACCCGCAAGAACAGCCCGGTGGTGACCCGCGACGAGACCCTCGACGACTGGCACCAGGATCACGGCACGCGGGTGGACCTCGAGATCGTCGCAAACTGGCAGTCCGGCCAGAAGTTCGTGAACCGCTACGTCGAGCACACCTCGCTCGCCAACCCCCACTGCACGGTCCACTACCTGCGCCCCAAGCAGGCCCGCCTCTCCTTCCCGCGGGCCACCTCCGAGCTGCCCAAGGAGGCGCTGGAGATCCGCCCCCACCCGCACGGCGTCGAGCTGGGCGCGCTCATGACCATGGCGGGCGATTCGAAGAGCCACGACGTGAAGGGGTTCCTCCAGACCTCCTTCAGCCGCGTCTCGGCCCAGGTGGCCGGGGAGATCCTCAAGCACGCCGGGCTGCGGGAACGCATGCGCCCCCGCGAGATCGCCGGGGACCGCGACCTGGCCGAGAAGCTCCACAGGGGCATCCAGGGGACGAAGATCATGGCGCCCCCGGTGAACTGCCTCTCCCCCATCGGCGACGCGCTGATGCGGCAGGGGCTCGTCTCCTTCCTCTCGGTGATCGAGACCGAGGGTCCAGACGGCGAGGACGGGCAGCTCGACCTCGACCAGGCGGCGAAGACCAAGGGCAAGAAGGGCAAGGCCAAGCCCGCTCCCGCCCCCGAGCCGGCCGAGGTCGAGGCCGAGGAGGGGGTCGAGAAGATCAAGGGGCACGACTACTTCATCGCCACCGTCACCCGCCCGCCCAGGGTCTACCGCGGCAACCCCTTCCAGGTGGAGGTGGGGCTGGCCCACGGCGGGAGCTGGCCCGCCGACAGGCCGGTCGAGCTCTTCCGCTTCGCCAACCGCGTGCCGCTCCTCTTCCAGCGCGGCGCCTGCGGCATCCACGAGGCGGTGGTGAAGACCGACTGGCGGAACTACCTGCTCTCCCAGCCCAAGGGCTCGCTGCCGGTCGGCCCCATGGCGCTCCTCGTGCACATCGCGTCGGTGTGGGTGCCCTTCACCAGCGAGTCGAAGGAGGCGGTGGCCCCGTACCCGGAGATCATCCGGGAGATCCAGCTGGCCGCGCAGGAGTGCGGCCGCAAGCTGGCCGCCCACATCCGCAAGCGGCAGCACGCCGACTACCAGGCCCAGCGCCGCTCCATCTTCGAGCTCTACATCCACGAGGTGGCGCAGGCCATCGGCAAGATCGTCGGGCGCAGCCCCGACCCCATCCGCCGGGAGTTCATGCGGGTGGCCGAGAAGGTGACCGAGGCCGACCTGGCATCGCAGGACGCGAAGCTCGAGGAGGCGGCCGAGAAGACGGCGAGGCGCCCGCGGCGCTCCGAGGAGGACGAGTAGCCATGGCGCGCATGGACGCGGTGTCGAAGCGGACGGTGGGGAAGATCGAGAAGCTGGCCGAGTCGGTGATCCGGGCGGTGAAGGGGGGCGGCAACCCCTTCGTCGAGATCCCGGTGCGCAGCCTGGCCAACGTGCGCTTCAACGAGAAGAAGCGGGTGGTGGAACTGGGGAACCAGCGGCAGAAGCGCTACTTCTTCAACGTCTCCATGGCCAAGAAGTTCATGCAGACCTTCCTGGTCTCCGACGCCTGCAAGGAGCTCATCGAGTCGGGGAAGACCACCAGCATCCGCGACCTCTACTACATCACCAAGCACTCCATCGGCGACACCAAGCAGAACACCTTCGAGGAGCAGGACGAGTCCGATCCCATCATCGAGGACATCGAGGTGGCCCTCGACGCGCTGCGCGAGGAGCTTCACCTCTTCGCCTCCCGCAAGGGCACCATGGTGGGGCCCATCACCATCCGCGACTCGGGCGACACCATCGACCTGCGCCGCATGGGGTCGGGGGGATGGGGCGTTCCCTCCATCGTCGAGGAGAACGTCATCCAGTTCGGCCGCCACGAGGCGAAGTACGTGCTGCTGGTGGAGAAGGACGCGGTCTGGAGCCGCTTCAACGAGGACAAGTTCTGGAAGCGGCAGAACGCCATCATCATCCACGGGGGGGGGCAGCCGCCCCGCGGGGTGCGCCGCATGGTGCAGCGGCTCCACCGCGAGCTCA
Organism: uncultured Anaeromyxobacter sp.; assembly: GCA_903874275.1. GTDB lineage: Bacteria > Myxococcota > Myxococcia > Myxococcales > Anaeromyxobacteraceae > CAIOAK01. Next base: position 2,257 of record CAIQRS010000204.1, on the reverse strand, counting down.
AGCTCCCGGTGTACGTGCTGGTCGACAACGACCCCTGGGGGTTCTACATCTACTCGGTGGTGAAGCAGGGATCGATCAACCTGGCCTTCGAGTCGATGCGCATGGCGGTGCCCGACGCCCGATTCATCGGCCTGTCGTCCTTCGACAAGGTCACCTACAAGCTCCCGTCCAACGTGGCCATCAAGATGGACGACGGCGACGTGGCCCGGGCGCGGCAGATGCTTGCCTACCCCTGGTTCCAGGCCAAGCAGTGGCAGGCCGAGATCCAGGAGATGGTGAAGTCGGGCGTGAAGTACGAGCTCGAGGCGCTGTCGCGCCGCGGCATCTCCTTCATCACCGAGGAGTACCTGCCCACCAAGCTGAAGGAGAAGGACTGGATCGCGTGAGTTGACGAACCGGCAGTGACGCAAGGGCTGCCGCCCCACCAGAGGAGGAACCAGATGGCGAATCTGTCGAACAGGTCCAAGGACGCGCCCCGCTCGAATCGCTCGAAGAAGAAGGTGAGCAACCGCAGCAAGGTGAAGCGCACGGCGGCCAAGCGGGCCGGCGTCCTCTCCAAGAAGCGCAAGCGCAAGGCCAAGAAGGCTCCCCGCTAGCGAGTCCGTTCCCGGCCGCCGGGCGCGTTCAGCGCGCCTGGCGCGCCGGCGCCGGATCGCCGAAGAAGGGCGCGCTCCGGTCCATCCAGCGGTCGAGGTGCGACGCCTCGGCGGGCGGCAGGCTGCGCCGCGCGATGGCCGGGAGGTCGCGGCGCACCGACGCGACGCTGGCGTCGTGGCCGCTGCGGGTGAGGGTTCCCTCCACCAGCCGGTAGCGCAGGAAGAGCAGCCAGGTCTGCACCACGTCGGTCATGCAGTAGGCGGCGATGCGATCGAGGGCGCCGGCCGCGTAGAGCGCGTGGACGTCCGGCCCGGCCACCTCGCCCTTTCCGGGCAACCCCACCAGCTTCGCGTAGAGGTCGAGCGGTGCCGCCGGCGAGGCCCGGCCGTTGGAGAGGAGTTCGATGAGGTCGAGGTGGTCCTCGGTCCCCTCGGCCCGGGACCCCTGGAACCAGCGCGGCGCCGCGACCCCCAGCTTGAGCGAGCGCATCTCCAGCACCGGCATGTCGAAGCCCCGGCCATGGAAGGACACCACGGTGCGGCCGGCGATGCGTTGCCAGGTGCGGCGCAGGAAGGCGGCCTCGTCTCCGGCGCGGTCGGTCCAGGTGGTGGCGCCCACCACCCGGACCACGCCGTCCTGTTCCTCGGCCTCGACGGTGCAAGCCACCACCGGGCGGTGGTAGGGGATGGGCAGGAAGTCGGTGCGGCCGCCGCTGCGGGAGCGCCGCTCGTCGAGCAGGCGGCGCAGCTTCTCGGGGTAGGGGCGCGCCGGCTCGCCATCGACGGCCGAGACGAGATCCTCGTCGGGCACGGTCTCGAGGTCGAGGGCGACGAATCTCCGCAGCGTCACGGGAGGGAGAGTACGGGGCGGGTCTGACAACCACGGCGAGCCGCAGCGCGGCGAGCAAGAACCTCCGACGAGCACTCCCCGTCACCGGACGTGCCGCACCGCCCGCACGTCGAGCCCACCCGAGGGTCCGCGCCGCGGACCATCCGGCAGATGGGGTGTGCCTTGGCAGTGCTGTCGAAAGTGCTTGACGCGTTCCGCGACGATTTCACGTTCCGGCAACTCATCGCGCAGGGAAGGCGCCTCTGGCGGCCGCATCTCGCCGTGGAGCGACGATCCGGATTGCCGGCGAGGTTCGAGATCCCCGCACCAGATCTCGCGAGCACGGGCGTCCTGGTGCGCCTGGGGAGGGCCGAAAATCTCGTGCGATGGTGGATTCATGAACGATACGAACCTCGTCCAGGCCCGCGAATCCTCCCGCCACCTCGCCGCCCTGCTCCGCCGCGAGCACGTGGCCCTCGCCGACTTCCTCGTCGCCCTCTCCGAGTTCGACCGGGCGGGTGCGTACCGGAGGCTCGGGTACGCAAACCTCTTCGACTACCTGCTCCGGGAACTTCACATTTCCCGGGGTGCGGCCCACTACCGGAAGGTGGCGGCCCGGCTCGTCGCCCGGTTCCCCGAGGTGGTGGAGCCGCTGCGGGACGGGCGGCTGTGTCTGTCCAGCATCGTCCAGCTGGCGAAGGTCATGACCAAGGCGAACCGCACCGAGTCGCTTCCCAGGTTCTTCCACTGCTCGAAGCAGGAGGCGAAGCAGGTCGCGGTGGAGATCATGCCGGCGGCGGTGGTGCCGAGGAGGACGGTGGTCACCGAGATC
>CAIQRS010000203.1 GCA_903874275.1 uncultured Anaeromyxobacter sp. | reverse complement strand
TCGGCCAGCTTCCGCTCCCGTTCGGGTCCGGCCGGCACCTCCCGACCGATCCGCTTCTGGGCGAGCCTGGCCCGGGTGATGTCGTGGTTCAGGTCCCCGATGTCGTCCTTCTCGAGCTTCTGGATGGCACGGCGCTTCTGGTCGGCCTCGGGAATCGCCTTCTGGAGGGCATCCCATGCGGCGTCCCCCTCCGCGACGACCGCGGAGCCCTGCTTCAGGGAGGAGAGGTAGCCCAGGAACTCCCCGTTCTCGGTGCGTTCGAGGGACACCACGTCCTTGGGCTCGGTCCGCTTCCCCAGCTTCTCGTCCCGGTGCCAGACGAAGTCGAGCCCGTAGATGTCGCGGTTTCCCACCCGGAACTGGGTCTGGGGCACGAGCCGCACCGGGTTCCTGGGATCGCTCGTCCCCTCGCGGAGGACGGAGGTGTCGGTGACGACGCCCAGGATCGGGCCGGCGCCCTCGACCGTGGTCGCGACCACCGGCTTCGGCCAGAAGGTGGAGGCGCCGTTCTCCAGGACGACCCAGAGCAGCCCGGCGATGAGGATGAGGGCCGTGGCGAGCGACGCGCCCGCGAGCCAGACCCACTGCTCGCCCCGCTTGAACGTGGTCCTCAGCGACGGGACCCCGCGCGTGACGAGGGCGGTTCCGTGACCTGGAGTGGAGTTGCTCATCGGATGCAGGCCCCTAGACCGCCTGGTACTTGTTGCGCAGGCGCTGCCGGATGATCTCGGCGGCGGTGTTGACGACGAAGGTGAGCAGGAAGAGGAGCAGGGCCGCCAGGAAGAGGGTCCGGTAGTGGGTCTCCCCGAAGGGCGCCTCCGGGATCTCCACCGCGATGTTGGCCGACAGGGTGCGCATCCCGTTGAAGGGGCTGAAGCTCAGGATGGGGGTGTTGCCGGTGGCCATGAGCACGATCATGGTTTCGCCCACCGCCCGGCCGAAGCCGATCATGACCGCGGAGAAGACGCCCGGGCTGGCCGTGGGCGCCACCACCCGGACGGCGGTCTGCCACCGGCTCGCCCCCAGCGCCAGCGACGCCGACCCGAAGCTGCTCGGGACGTTGGAGAAGGCGTCCTCGGAGATGGTGAAGATGAGCGGGATGACCGCGAAGCCCATGGCGATCCCGACGACGATGCTGTTCCGCTGCTCGACCTTGGCGCCGAAGGTCTCGAAGAACCACTGGCGCACGTCCCCGCCGAAGAGCGCGGCGTCGATGTGGGGGGCGAGCCACATCCCCAGCCCGAAGGCGAGGAGCGCGATGGGGATGAGGACGAAGACCTCCTGGCCGTCCGGGATGCGGGCTCGGACGGCGCGCGGCAGGAGGCGCCAGAGCGCGGCGGCGATGACCGCGGCGGTCGGCACCAGGAAGCCGGCCAGGACCAGGACGGTGAGCTTGTCCTCCAGCATGGGCGCGAGCCAGAGGCCGGCCAGGAATCCGATGACCACCGAAGGGAGCGCAGCCATGATCTCGACGGCCGGCTTCACCAGCGAGCGGAGGCGCGGGGACATGAACTGGGAGACGTACAGGGCGGCGAATATCGCGACGGGGATGGCGAAGAGCAGGCCGTAGAAGGCCCCCTTCAAGGTCCCGATGCCCAGCGGGATCAGGCTGAACTTGGGCTCGAACTCGTCGCTGCCGCTGGAGGACTGCCAGGTGTAGCCGGGCTCGTCGTACCCCTCGTACCAGACCTTTCCGAAGAGGGTGTGGAGGGAGATCTCGGGGTAGGGGTTGTGCACGGTGCGCACCTGGACCTCGCCGCCGGGCCCGACGGCGAGAAGCCCGGTGAGCTTCGGGGAGTAGGCGACCGCCAGAGGATCCGGCTGGCCCTTGAAGGAAAGCTGCGTCTGCTGGGTCGTCAGGTAATTGAGGTGGACCGTTCCGTCCGCGGCGACCGCGAGGAAGCTCTTGTCCCGGCCGGACGGCTGCAGGGCCGTCACCGCGGCCGGCAGCGGGGCGAAGACGTGGACCGGCCGCACCCGCTTCAGCGTGTCGGTCGGCACCTGGCGAACCCCGATCCAGGACTGCACCGCGCCGTCGTCGAATCCCAGCACGATCGAGGCGTCGCCGATGAGCATCTCCATCGACCGGATGCGCCGCGGTCGAGCAGGGGGCGGCTCCAGCCCCAGCTCGGCCGCCCGGGCGCCGGGATCGGCGTAGGTGGCGAACGGCTTCGTGGCGTCCACCTCGAGGTACCACTGGTAGAGCGTCCCGGCCTCGGTGGCGACGAAGAGCCGGTTGCCCTCCCCGTCGATGGTGAAGGTGCGAATCGGGGAGTCGAGCGACGCCGGGATCCGGCGAACGGGCCCCTCGCCCTCCTGCAGGGCGATGACGCCACCCGTCGCGCGGGCTCGCAGGAAGGCGCGTGGCTCGAGGGTGGCGACCACGAACTCCCCGGCGCCGCCCTCGGCGAGGAATACGACCGCGCCGGCGCGCGTCCCGCGCCCGAAGAGCCGCTTCACCGGGCCCTGGGAGGGGAGCTCCACCAGGGCCAGTTCCTTCACGGAAGGCACGACCGTCCGCACCGACGTGACCGGGTCGAAGGAGGCTGCGAAGACCGCCTCGGCGACGAGCACCCGGCCGTCGTCCGTCCCGATGAAGAGCAGGTCCCGGAACGGGGCCCGATAGGCCGAGGTCACCTTCCTCCCGCCCAGCATGGCGAGGGAGACGCGGACGGGCTCGTTCCAGGCGGCGACGGGCCGGAACTCGACCGTGCCGTCGGCGCGGATGAAGTACGGGAACAGCTCGAACTCGTCGAGGCCGGCGGCGAGGATGGCCTGGTCGCCCTCCACCGGCGCCACGGAGGCCTCGACCCGGAGCGTGGAGCTCGCAGGGATGAAGAGCGGCACGATCTCGCGGACGATGAAGACGAAGATGAGGGCGACCACCGCGATCACCGCCACGCCGAAGACCCGGATGAGGATGTCGGCTGCGCGGTCCGCGATCTTCACTCCCCGCGACACGGTCTTCGGCATCACGAACGGAGGCCGGGCCGGCGGTGCCTCGAGCGGCTGTTCCTGCGACGTCTGCATTCGCGCTGGCTCCCGGACGACCTCCACCACCTGATGCGAAACTGCATTCGGGCCCGGCCGGCGCGATCGCCGACCGGGCCCGGGTGCTTCCCCGCCCGCCGGGGCGGGTGGTTACTTGATGCCGGCGTTCTTCCGCGCCGGTCCGGCAGCCGACTCCGGCAGCGGGAAGTAGCCGTCCTTCACGGTGTCCTGCTGCCCCTGCTTCGAGAGCAGGAACCGAATGAACTCGCGGGTGAGCGGGTCGAGGCCGGTGGGCGGGACGTTGATGTAGACGTAGAGGTAGCGCGCGATCGGGTAGCTGAAATCCTCCACCGCGACCTGGGTCGGCTCGATCGGAGCGCCCTTGTCGGCGATGGGCACGGCCCGGACGCCCGAGGTCTTGTAGCCGATGCCGCTGTAGCCGATCCCGCCCAGCTCCTTCTCCACTCCCTGAACGACCGAGGCCGAGCCCGGCTGCTCCTTGACCGCGTTGCTGTAGTCGCCGTTCTTGAGCACGTGCTCCTTGAAGAACCCGTAGGTGCCGGAGGCGCTGTTGCGGCCGTAGAGGCTCACGGGGCGGTTGGCCCACTCGCCGGTCAGCCCGAGCTCACCCCAGGTGGTGACGGCCTGCCCGCCGCGCTTCCGGGTGGAGGAGAAGATGCTGTCCACCTGCTGGAGGGTCAGGGACTTCACGGGGTTGTCCTTGTTGACGTACACGGCCAGGCCGTCGAGGGCGACCGGGATGGCGGTGGGCTTGTAGCCGAACTTCTTCTCGAAGGCGTCGATCTCCTGGGCCTTCATCTCCCGGCTCATGGGGCCAACCTGCGCCGTGCCGGCGATGAGAGCGGGCGGCGCGGTCGAGCTGCCCTTCCCCTCCACCTCGATCTTCACGTTGGGGTAGAGCTTGCGGAACTCCTCGGCCCAGAAGGTCAGGAGGTTGTTCAAGGTGTCGGAACCGATGGAGTTGAGCTTCCCGGAGATGCCCGGGACCACCTTGTACTCGGGGAGCTTGGGGTCGACCTTGACCACCGCCCCCTGCGCCCCCGCGAGGGCCGGGACGAGGAGCGCCATCCCGAGGAATACTCCGATGATGTTTCGACGCATGTTGCTGTCCTTTCCCAATGTTCTGATCTCTTGGCTGGTGGCGGAGGTATAGCGGCGGCGTGTGTCGAATCGGTGACGGAACGAGGGAGGGTTGATGAACATTCGGGCGGCGGATCCCGGACGGGACGCCATCGCCGCCCGGATGGGGTGTACCAAGAGGTGGAGTCCCGCGGCCGGCGCGCCGTCAAGGCGGGCGACGGCCGGCCGCAGGTGCTCCGTGCTGCCGCCGCTAGAACACCAACTGGGAGTTGAGGGAGAACTGACCCTGGGAGTAGTTGGTTGCGTTGTAGAAGTAGCTGGTGGACCTGGCGTACTCGGCGGAGAAGCGCCAGTTCTTGCCGGCGTAGCCGATGAGCCCGGCGGCCCAGGTGAAGTTCTGGATGCGGGTGGAGTTGGCGGCGAGCAGGGTGCCGGCGTAGGC
>CAIQRS010000202.1 GCA_903874275.1 uncultured Anaeromyxobacter sp. | reverse complement strand
GGAGACGAAGAACATGGACATCCGCGCCGACGAGATCAGTCGCATCCTCCGCGATCAGATCAAGGATTACGGGAAGAAGGTCGACGTCTCGGAGACCGGCACCGTCCTGTCGCAGGCCGACGGCGTGGCCCGCGTCTACGGACTCTCCGGCGTCGCCGCCGGCGAGCTGGTCGAGTTCCAGAGCGGCGCCCGCGGGCTCGTGCTCAACCTCGAGGACGACAACGTCGGCGTGGCCGTGATGGGACACGCCGAGGAGATCCGCGAGGGCGACTCGGTCAAGCGCACCGGCCGCATCGCCGAGGTTCCGGTGGGCGAGGCGTTGCTCGGCCGCGTGGTGGACGGCCTCGGCATCCCCATCGACGGCCGCGGCCCCATCGACTCGAAGCACTCCCGCAAGGTGGAGATCAAGGCCCCCGGCATCGTGAAGCGCAAGAGCGTGCACGAGCCCATGCAGACGGGGCTCAAGGCCATCGACGCGCTCGTCCCGATCGGCCGCGGCCAGCGCGAGCTCATCCTGGGCGATCGCCAGACCGGCAAGACCGCCGTCGCCATCGACACCATCATCAACAACAAGGGGAACAACCTCTACTGCTTCTACGTGGCCATCGGCCAGAAGCAGTCCACGGTGGCCCGCGTCGTCGACACGCTCCAGAAGTACGGCGCCATGGAGTACACGACGGTCATCTCCGCCAGCGCCTCCGACCCGGCCCCCATGCAGTACCTGGCGCCCTACACCGGCGTCACCATGGCCGAGTACTTCCGCGACTCGGGGCGCCACGCGCTCATCGTCTACGACGACCTCTCCAAGCAGGCGGTGGCCTACCGGCAGCTCTCGCTGCTGCTGCGCCGCCCGCCCGGCCGCGAGGCGTACCCGGGCGACGTCTTCTACCTCCACAGCCGCCTGCTCGAGCGCGCCGCCAAGCTCTCCGACAAGGAGGGCGGCGGGTCGCTCACCGCGCTGCCCATCATCGAGACCCAGGCCGGCGACGTCTCGGCCTACATCCCGACCAACGTCATCTCCATCACCGACGGCCAGATCTTCCTGGAAAGCGACCTCTTCTACCAGGGCGTGCGACCGGCCATCAACGTGGGCATCTCGGTGTCCCGCGTGGGCGGCTCGGCGCAGATCAAGGCCATGAAGCAGGTGGCCGGCACGCTCAAGCTCGACCTGGCGCAGTACCGCGAGCTGGCCGCCTTCTCCAAGTTCGGCTCCGACCTCGACAAGTCCACCCAGGAGACGCTGGCCCGCGGCGAGCGCCTGGTCGAGGTGCTGAAGCAGGGGCAGTACCAGCCGCTCGCGGTCGACAAGCAGGTCATCCAGATCTACGCCGCCACCCAGAAGGACGGGGCCGGGCAGAACTGGATCCGCTCGGTTCCGGTCGAGGAGGTCGGGCGCTACATGAAGGAGCTGATCGAGTTCCTGGCCGCCCGCCACCCCGGGGTCGGCAAGAAGCTCATCGAGAAGAAGGCCCTCGACGACGGGATCCGCAAGGATCTCGACGCCGCCCTGGAGGAGTTCAAGGGCGTCTTCCAGTCCGAGCAGAAGGAATAAGGAAGGCCCCCGAGGCGAACCGTGCCCTCCCTTCGCGACATCCGCCGGCGGATCAGCTCCGTCAAGAGCACCCAGCAGATCACCAAGGCCATGAAGATGGTGGCCGCGGCGAAGCTGCGGCGCGCCCAGGAAGCCATCACCAAGGCCCGCCCCTACGCGACGCTCCTCGAGCAGTCCCTGACCCGGGTCGCCGCCCGCGCCGGCACCGAGGAGAGCGCGGCGCACCCGCTGCTCGCTTCACGGCCAGTGAAGCGGGTCGAGCTGGTCGTGATCACCTCCGACCGCGGCCTGGCCGGCGGCTTCAACTCCAACGTGGTGCGGCGCGCCCAGCGCTTCCTCACGGAGAACGCCGACAAGTACGAGGAGATCACCCTCTCCACCATCGGCAAGAAGGGGCGCGACAGCCTGAAGGCCCGCAAGGTGGCCCTGCGCAAGGACTACACCGGCGTCCACGCCAAGCTCTCCTTCGACAAGGCCCACGAGATCGCCGGCGAGCTCTCGGCGCGCTTCCTCTCCGGCGAGGTCGACGCGGTCTTCCTGCTCTTCAACGAGTTCAAGAACGCCATCGCCCAGGTGGTGCGGCTGAAGCAGTTCCTGCCCGTGGAGACCGGCCCTGCCGAGGCCACCGCCTCGGTGGACTTCCTCTACGAGCCCAGCCGCACCGAGCTCCTCGCCGACATCGTCCCGCGCCACCTCGAAGTGCAGGTCTTCCGGGCGCTGCTCGACTCGGCCGCCAGCGAGCACGGCGCGCGCATGACCGCCATGGAGGCCGCCACCAGGAACGCGGACGAGATGATCGGCGCGCTCTCCCTCCAGTACAACCGCGCGCGGCAAGCCTACATCACCAAGGAACTGAGCGAGATCGTGAGTGGCGCCGAGTCGCTCAAGTAGATCCCAGGGAAAGACCGACATGTCAGAGATCCAGACCCAGAGCGGAAAGATCACCCAGGTCATCGGGCCCGTCGTCGACGTGGAGTTCCCGCCCGGCTCGCTGCCGCCCATCTACACGGCGCTGACGGTGACCAACCCGGGCATCGACGACGTCAAGGAGAACCTGGTCCTCGAGGTGGCGCAGCACCTGGGCGAGAACACCGCCCGCACCATCGCCATGGACTCCACCGAGGGGCTCGTCCGCGGCATGGAGGTGAAGAGCCGCGGCACCGGCATCATGATGCCGGTCGGCAAGGAGGTGCTCGGCCGCATCATGAACGTCATCGGCGAGCCGGTCGACGAGCGGGGCCCCATCGGTGCCAAGGGCTTCAAGCCCATCCACCGGGCCCCCCCGACCCTCACCGACCTCAACGTGAAGATCGAGGCCTTCGAGACCGGCATCAAGGTCATCGACCTCCTGGCCCCCTACCTGCGCGGCGGCAAGATCGGCCTCTTCGGCGGCGCCGGCGTGGGCAAGACCGTGCTCCTCATGGAGCTCGTGAACAACGTGGCCAAGGAGCGCGGCGGCTTCTCGGTGTTCGCCGGCGTCGGCGAGCGCACCCGCGAGGGAAACGACCTCTACCACGAGATGATCGAGTCGGGCGTCATCAACCTCGACGAGCCGCAGAAGAGCCAGTGCGTGCTGGTCTACGGACAGATGAACGAGCCGCCCGGAGCCCGCGCCCGGGTGGCCCTGTCGGCGCTGGCCATCGCCGAGTACTTCCGCGACGACGAGGGGCGCGACGTGCTCCTCTTCATCGACAACATCTTCCGCTTCACCCAGGCGGGCTCCGAGGTTTCGGCCCTCCTCGGCCGCATCCCGTCGGCGGTGGGCTACCAGCCCACGCTCTCCACCGAGATGGGCGAGCTCCAGGAGCGCATCACCTCCACCAACAAGGGTGCCATCACGTCGGTGCAGGCCATCTACGTGCCGGCCGACGACCTCACCGACCCGGCCCCGGCCACCGCCTTCGCCCACCTCGACGCCACCACGGTGCTCTCCCGCAAGCTCACCGAGATCGGCATCTACCCCGCGGTGGACCCGCTCGACTCGACCTCGCGCATCCTCGATCCATTGGTCGTGGGGCAGGAGCACTACGAGGTGGCCCGCCAGGTCCAGGAGATCCTCCAGACCTACAAGGACCTGCAGGACATCATCGCCATCCTCGGCATGGACGAGCTCTCCGAGGACGACAAGATGGTGGTGGCCCGCGCCCGCAAGATCCAGCGCTTCCTCTCCCAGCCCTTCCACGTCGCCGAGCAGTTCACCGGCAACCCCGGCATCTACGTGAAGCTCTCCGACACCATCCGCGGCTTCAAGGGCATCGCCGAGGGCAAGTACGACGACCTGCCCGAGCAGGCCTTCTACATGGTGGGCACCATCGAGCAGGCGGTGGAGAAGGCCAAGAAGCTCGCCGCCGGCGCCTAGCCGCGGACCCGGGAACGCCATGGCCGACCTGACCCTCGAGATCGTCACCCCGGAGCGACGCGTCGCCACGCTGCAGGCCGACGAGGTGCGCGCGCCCGGCGTGCTGGGCGGCTTCGGCATCCGCAAGGACCACACCCCGTTCATGTCGCAGCTCCAGTCCGGACGGCTCACCGTCGTGGACGGGGCCCGCGAGGTGCACTACGCCATCGGCGGGGGGTTCCTCCAGGTGGCCGACAACAAGGTGATGGTGCTGGCGGACAGCGCCGAGGAGCGCGAGGAGATCGACGTGGAGCGCGCCAAGCGCGCCTTCGCCGAGGCCACCGAGCGGCTCCGCAGCCTGGCCGAGGGGGACGAGAACCACCCCGTCGAGGCGGCCCGCGTGCGGCGCGCCACCGCGCGCCTCGAGGTCGCCGGCCGGTAGCCGGAAAACCCCCTGAAGACGAGGCCCCGCTGGCGTCCGGCCGGCGGGGCTTTCTCATTGAAATTCCAGCAGGATTCGGCTAGATAGAAGGGTCCCGAACGAGGTCCGGTCCGCCCCCGCGGAGCGCCCCCCGGCGACCCCAACATGGCCGAAGAAATCCTCCCTCCCGTCCCGCCCGAGGCGCCGCCGCCAGCGCCGCCCGCAGCACCGCCGCCGCCCCCCGAGGCCCCGCGTCTGCAGGTCGCCATCGAGGACGAGATGCGCCGCTCGTATCTCGACTACTCGATGTCGGTCATCATCGGCCGCGCGCTCCCCGACGTGCGCGACGGGCTGAAGCCGGTGCACCGCCGCGTCCTCTACGCCATGCACTCGGAGGGGCTGCACCACAACAAGCGCTATTCCAAGTGCGCCGGCGTGGTCGGCGAGGTGCTGAAGAAGTACCACCCGCACGGCGACGCCTCAGTCTACGACGCGCTGGTGCGCCTGGCGCAGCCCTGGAACCTCCGCTACCCGCTCATCGACGGCCAGGGCAACTTCGGCTCGGTGGACGGCGACCCGGCCGCCGCCTACCGCTACACCGAGTCGCGCCTCGAGAAGCTCGCCGACTACCTGCTCGCCGACATCGACAAGGAGACCGTCGAGTGGGCGCCCAACTTCGACGACTCCACCGTCGAGCCGGTGGTGCTCCCGGCGCGATTCCCCAACCTGCTCGTCAACGGGTCGGCCGGCATCGCCGTGGGCATGGCCACCAACATCCCGCCCCACAACATGGGCGAGGTGATCGCGGCGGCGATCCACCTGGTCCGCAATCCCCGGGCCACGGTGGCCGAGCTGATGCACTTCATCCCCGGCCCCGACTTCCCCACCTCCGGGATGATCCTGGGGCGGGACGGCATCCGCCAGGCCTACGAGACCGGCCGCGGCAGCATCAGCGTGCGCGCCCGGGCCTCGGTGGAGGTCCACGCCAAGACCGAGCGCGAGTCGATCGTCGTCACCGAGATCCCCTACCAGGTGAACAAGGCCCGGCTGGTGGAGAGCATCGCCGACCTGGTGCGGGACAAGCGGATCGACGGCATCTCCGACCTGCGCGACGAGTCGTCGCGGGAGGGCATGCGGGTCGTCGTCGAGCTGAAGCGCGACGCGGTGGCCCAGGTGGTGCTGAACAACCTCTACCGGCACACCACGCTGCAGACCAGCTTCGGCATCACCCTGCTCTCCATCGACGGCGGGCAGCCGCGCATCCTCACGCTCAAGCAGATGCTGGAGCGCTTCGTCGCGCACCGGCGCGACGTGGTGACCCGCCGCACCCGCTTCGAGCTCAAGCAGGCCCGGGCCCGTGAGCACATCCTGCTCGGGCTGCAGATCGCCCTCGACCACATCGACGAGATCATCGAGCTCATCCGCAAGGCCGGCGACCGGGAAGCGGCGCGCGAAGGGCTCATCGCCCGCTTCGCCCTCTCCGAGCTGCAGGCCAAGGCCATCCTCGAGATGCAGCTGCAGCGCCTGACCGGTCTGGAGCGGCAGAAGATCCTCGACGAGCTGGCCGAGGTGCAGGCCCTCATCGCCCGGTTGCGCGAGATCCTGGCCTCCGAGAAGGTGATGCTCGACGTCATCGTGGGCGAGCTCGAGGAGGTCAAGCAGCTCTTCGCCGACGAGCGGCGCACCGAGATCCTGGGCGCGGCCGCCGACCTCGGCGTGGAGGACCTCATCAAGGAGGAGGAGATGGTGGTCACCGTCTCCCACGCCGGCTACGTGAAGCGCAATCCCATCTCCCTCTACCGGGCGCAGCGGCGGGGCGGGAAGGGGAGGACCGGGGCGGGCACCCGCGACGAGGATTTTCTCGAGGCCCTCTTCGTCGCCTCAACCCACAGTTATCTGCTGGTCTTCTCCGACAAGGGGAAGGTCTACTGGCTGAAGGTCCACGAGATCCCCCAGGCCGGACCGGCCGCGCGCGGCAAGCCCATCGTCAACCTGGTGCAGCTGGCGCAGGGCGAGAAGGTGGCCGCCATCCTCCCGGTGCGCGAGCTGCCTGCGCCGCCGTCGTCGGTGGCCGCCGAGGAGCCGGAGGGGGAAGGGGAGGGCGCCGCCGGCAGCGGGACCTTCGTCTTCGCCGCCACCCGCCGCGGGCTGGTGAAGAAGACCCCGCTCGAGGAGTACGCCCGACCGCGGGCCAACGGGATCATCGCGCTCTCCATCGAGGACGGGGACAGCCTCATCGCCGCCCGCATCACCGACGGGCGCAGCCACATCCTGCTCTCCACCGCGCAGGGGATGGCCATCCGCTTCGAGGAGTCGGACGTGCGTTCCACGGGGCGCGCCTCCTACGGGGTGAAGGGCATCGCCCTCGACGAGGGGGACGAGGTGGTGAGCGCCGAGTCGCTGCCGCCGGTGGTCGAGGGGGAGGCACCCTTCACCATCCTGTCGGTGACCGCCAACGGCTACGGCAAGCGCTCGGAGCTCTCCGAGTACCGGACCCAGACCCGCGCCGGCAAGGGCATCATCACCATCAAGGCCACCGAGCGGAACGGGCCGGTGGTGGCGGCCATGCCGGTGGTGGACGCCGACGAGGTCATGCTCATCACCAACCGCGGCATGCTCATCCGCATGCCGGCCGCCCAGATCAGCGTCATCGGGCGCAACACGCAGGGCGTCCGGCTCATCAGCGTGGAGTCGCGCGAGGAGCAGGTGGCCGGCGTGGCCCGCATCGCCGAGAACGTCGTGGTTGCCGGGGAGCCCGTCGAGGGCGCCGAACCGCCGCCCGGGGAGGGCGGGGAGGGCGAGGCCGGGGACGACCAGGGGAGCCCGGGGGGCGACCCGGCTTGAGCAGGGGTGCGCTCGTCGCGGCGGCGGCCGCGCTCGGGATGCTGGCCGCGGGGTGCAGCTCCGCCGCCTCCAGGCTCGAGGCCGCCAACGCGCTCCGCCACCAGGGGAAGGCCGCGGAGGCGCTCTCCGCCTACCGGGAGATCCTGGGCGAGCTCGGCGACGGGATCATCCCGAAGTGGGAGACCGGTGTGCGGCTGAAGGCGCTGCAATACGCGGCCGACGTCTCCTACCTGGACCTGGGCGACTACCTCGGGGCCATCGGCTACTACCGGCGCATCGTGTCGCTCCACCCCGGGACCGAGGACGCCTGGAAGGCCCGGGCCGCCATCGGCGACATCTACGCGCAGCGGCTGGGTGACCGGCAGGCGGCCATCGCCCAGTACGCCGCGGTGGCGGGCGGAGAGTCGCCGGAGGCGCCGCGCTACCAGCTGCTCGTGGCCCGGTGTTACCTGGAAATCAAGAACTTCGAGCAGGCGCGCACCGAGGCCAGGATCCTGCGGGAGCGGTGGCCGCAGGGCGCGGAGGCCGACGAGGCCCAGCTCCTCACCGCCCAGGCCTGGGCGCTCGAGGACCGGCCCGACGAGGCGATGGGCGCCTTCCTGGCCGCGGCCGAGCGGCGCCCCCGGCCCGAGGTTGCGGCGCTGGCGCTGGAGGGGGCCGCGCAGATCCATGCCCGGGCCGGCCGCCTCGACAAGGCCATCGAGCTCTACAACCAGGCCATGCCCGGCCATCCCAACCCCGAGGCGCTCCGGACCAGCATCGAGATGGTCCGGGTCCGCCGCGAGGCAGCCAAGACCGTCACCCCCGGCGACCGGGACGCTGCGCTCGACCGCAACGTTCGCAGCCGGACCAAGGAGATCCCGTGAAGACCGACCTGTCGCAGAAGCTCTTCCAGAAGGCGCTCACCCTCTTCCCGGGCGGCGTGAACAGCCCGGTGCGGGCCTTCCGCAGCGTGGGCATGACGCCGCTCTTCATCGCCCGGGCCAAGGGGTCGAAGATCTTCGACGTGGACGGCAACGCCTTCGTGGACTACGTGGGCAGCTGGGGGCCGGCCATCCTGGGGCACGCCAACGTCGAGGTGATCCGGGAGGTGGACGAGCAGCTCAAGAACGGCTCCAGCTTCGGCGCCCCGTCCCCCAAGGAGATCCAGCTCGCCGAGCTGGTCCGGGAGCGGGCCCCCTGGATCGAGAAGATGCGCTTCGTCTCCTCCGGCACCGAGGCGACCACCGCGGCCATCCGGCTGGCCCGCGGATTCACCGGCCGTGACGACATCCTCAAGTTCGACGGCTGCTACCACGGCGCCGGCGATCCGCTGCTGGTGAAGGCGGGCTCGGGCGTGGAGACGCTGGGGCTGCCCGACTCGCCGGGCGTGCCCGCCGACGTGGCCCGCCACACGCTCACCCTCCCGTACAACGACCTGCCGGCGGTGCAAAAGCTCCTCGCCGAGCGCGGGCCGTCGCTGGCCGCGGTGATCGTGGAGCCGGTGGTGGGCAACATGGGCGTGCTCATCCCCAGGCCCGGATATCTGCAGGGGCTCCTCGACGCCTGCCGCCAGCAGGGCACCCTGCTCATCATCGACGAGGTCATGACCGGGTTCCGGCTGGCGCCGGGAGGGGCCTGCGAACTCCACGGGCTCCGTCCCGACCTCGTCACCTTCGGCAAGGTGATTGGCGGCGGCCTGCCGGTGGGAGCCTTCGGCGGCCGGCCCGACGTGATGGACCGCATCGCCCCGGCCGGGCCGGTCTACCAGGCGGGGACGCTCTCCGGGAACCCGCTCGCCATGGCGGCGGGGATCGCCACGCTCCGGCAGCTGGGGAAGGCGCAGTACGACCGGCTCGAGGCGCTGGGGAGCCGGCTCCAGGCCGGCCTGGTCGAGGCGGCATCCGCGGCTGGGGCCAAGGTCCAGGTGAACCGGGTCGGGTCGATGATCACCGTCTTCTTCTCCTCCGAACCGGTCTTCGACGCGGCCAGCGCCCGCAAGGCCGACACGAAGAAATTCGCCCGGTATTTCAAAGTGATGCTCGAGAACGGCATCTACCTTCCGCCGTCCCAGTTCGAGGCCGCCTTCCTCTCCGTCTCCCACACCGACGAGGACGTGGAGGTGACCGTCGCCGCCTCCCGGAAGGCCTTCGCCGAGGCGGCCCTGGCCTAGCCCACTGGGAGGCCCGCCAAGCATTGACGGGACGGGGCCGGACTGCTATACGGTTCCGCCCTTCCTCCGGTATTCACAGGAGATTCCGGCGGGACGGGCCAAGAGGAATTCCGATGACCCGGGACGATCGAGAGCGTCGCGGGAAGGACGACGACGGCCTCTCGAACCTGGCCTCGGCGTACCAGCAGGCAGGTCCGTACATGGCTGCATCCACCACGCTGGTCGCCTCGGTGGGACTGTTCGCGGCGGCCGGATGGTGGATCGACAAGAAGGTGGGCACCGAGAAGCCCTGGTTCCTCATCGGAGGGGCCGTTCTCGGGATGGTGGGCGGGTTCATCAGCTTCTTTCGGCAGGTCCTGGGAAAACGGAAACAGTGAAGGGTCACCTCCTCGCCGCCGCGCTCGTCGCCGCCCTGTCGCTGGGGCTCGCCTTCCTCTCCGGGGAAGCGCGCCACCCGGCCCTCATCGGCGCCGCCATCGCCAGCGGGACGGCCCTCGCCTCCCTGGTCGCCTTCGGCCAGTTCGCCGGGGGCGCCGTGAAGCCCGTCCAGCGGGCACTCATCGTCTTCACCGCCATGTTCTTCACGCGACTCCTCCTCGTGGGGGCCGGCGTCGCCGCCGTGTCCCGCGCCGGCGAGAGCGTGGTGGCCTTCGTGATCGCCTTCTTCGTCCCGTACTTCGTCTTCACCGCGATCGAGGGGAGCCTGGTCGCCGCCCTCGGCCGCCGCATGGGGAAACCAGCATGACGCTCGTCTCCGTCGCCCTCGTCCTCGGCCTCGCGCTGGGGCAGCACGTACCGGCCCCCGACAACCACGCCCACGGGCACCCGACGGCGGACGTCCACGCCGCCCCCGCGCCCGCCGCGCCCCACGGAGGCGGCCACCAGGCGACGCTCCCCGAGACCATGATGCACCACGTCGCCAACGGCAGCGTGATGGAGCTCCCCGGCTTCTGCGAGGGCGGGTTCAAGTGGAACTGCGAGATCGACCTCGTCAAGGCCACCGGGGGCGGCTGGAAGTTCCAGGTCGGCAAGGTCACCATCGACATGACCCCGTCGAAGCACGTGGTCATGATGCTCCTCTCGGCGGCGCTCCTCACGCTGCTCCTCGTCGTGGCGGCCCGCAAGCGCAGCATCGTCCCGCACGGCCTCTACAACTTCGTCGAGCTGCTGGTGGACTTCGTCCGGGGCATCGCCATCTCCAACATCGGCAAGGCCGACGCCGATCGGTTCGTGCCCTACCTCTGCACCGCCTTCTTCTTCGTCCTGACCATGAACCTGCTCGGGCTCGTGCCCTTCATGGCCACCGCCACCGCCAACATCTCGGTCACCGCCGCGCTGGCGCTCTTCACCTTCTTCATCACCCAGTACGCCGCCTTGAAGTCGATGGGGGTGAAGGGCTACCTGGGCCACATGACCGGCGGGGTCCCGCCGTCGCTGGCCTGGCTGTGGCCCATCATGATCCCGGTCGAGTTCCTGGGGCTCTTCACCAAGCCCTTCGCCCTCACCATCCGTCTCTTCGCCAACATGGTGGCGGGCCACTTCGTCATCCTGGCCCTGCTCGGCCTCATCTTCGCGGTGTCGGTCTGGGTGGCGCCGGTGTCGGTGGCGCTGGCGCTGGGCATCTTCATGCTCGAGCTCTTCGTGGCCTTCGTGCAGGCCTACATCTTCACCATGCTCTCGGCGCTCTTCATCGGCGCCGGGCTCGTGCACCACGGACACGACGAGGGGCACGACGACGATCACGGCCACGCCGCCACCGGCGAGGCCGTCCACGCTTCTCACGCGGCCGGGAAGTCTCCCGGTCACGGGTAGTCGAGCGCAGCACGCGCCACGGGAACCACGGGCGGCCCGTCCAACGAACCGCCCCAGCAACGGAACGGAACCAACCAATGAACCAGTTCTCCCTCGGGTACCTCGCAGCCGGCCTGGGCGCCGGAATGTCCGTCATCGGCGCCGGCATCGGCATCGGCAAGCTCGCCGCCGCCGCCATGGACGGCACGGCACGCCAGCCCACCGCCACCGGCGACATCCGCACCTCGATGATCATCGCCGCCGCCCTCATCGAAGGCGCCACGCTGTTCGCCGTCGTGGTCTGCCTGCTCCTCGCCATCAAGTAGACCAGGCGCCTCGCGCCCCGGGAGAAGTCCGATGAACGCCCTCGCATCCCCCGTGATCGCCGCCGGGATCATGGATCTGAACCCCGGCCTGTCGCTGTGGACGGCGATCACCTTCCTCGTCCTCATCGGCGTGCTCTGGAAGTTCGCCTTCGGGCCCATCACGCGCATGCTGGCCGAGCGGGAGACCACCATCCGCGACGCCATCGACTCCGCCCGCACCGAGCGGGAGGAGGCGGAGAAGCTGCTCGCGAAGCAGAAGGAGGCGCTCGCCAAGGCCCAGCGCGACGCGGCGGAGCTCGCCAAGCGGAACCAGCAGGAGATGGAGGCCTTCCGCGTCCAGCTCACCGCCCAGGCCCGCAAGGAGGCCGACGACATGGTGGCCGCGGCCAGGAAGAGCATCCAGGAGGAGCGGAAGATCGCGGTCGCCCAGCTGCGCGCCGAGGTGGCCGACCTGGCCGTCTCCGCCGCCGCCCGCATCGTGAAGTCGAGCCTGGACGAGAAGACGCAGCGCCAGCTCGTGGACGAGTACATCAAGGACCTTCCCGCCGGACGGGCGTAGCAACCCGGTCGGCAGTCCTCGCGCGGCTCCGGCGGACCAGCGTCCGCCGGAGCTTCGCATTTTCCCCGGAGCGAATCGAACGCCATGGGTCTCGCCATCGGAATCGTCGGCCTGCCGAACGTCGGCAAGTCGACCCTCTTCAACGCGCTGCTGGGCCAGGCGCAGGCCCAGGCGGCCAACTACCCCTTCTGCACCATCGATCCCAACGTCGGGGTGGTGCTGGTGCCGGACGTGCGGCTGGTCCAGCTGGCCGCGCTCTTCCACCCCATGAAGACCGTCCCCACCACGCTCGAGTTCGTGGACATCGCCGGCCTCGTGGCCGGGGCCTCGAAGGGGGAGGGGCTGGGGAACCAGTTCCTCTCCCACATCCGGCAGGTGGACGCCATCGCCCACGTGCTGCGCTGCTTCGCCGACCCCGACGTGGTCCACGTGGGGGGCAAGGTGGACCCGCGCGGCGACCGGGACGTGGTCGAGACCGAGCTCATGCTGAAGGACCTGGAGCAGGTCGAGAAGCGGCGCGAGAAGAAGGCCAAGGACGCCAAGGCCCCCGGAAAGCCCGGCGAGCTCGCCAAGGCGGAGATCGCCGTGCTCGACCTGGTCAAGGCCGACCTCGAGAAGGGCGTCCCGGTGCGCATGCAGAAGCTCGCCCCGGAGGCGCTCTCCATCCTCTCCGACCTCTTCCTGCTCACCGGCAAGCCGGTGCTCTACATCGCCAACGTGGACGAGGAGCAGCTCACCCGGGCCGACGACCCGACGGTGGCCGTGGTCAAGGCGCTGGCCGCCGAGGAGGGGGCCCGCTGCGTGGTCATCAGCGGCAAGGTCGAGGCCGAGCTCTCCGAGCTGCCCGAGGCGGAACGTCTCGAGTTCCTGCACAGCCTGGGGCTCGAGGAGCCGGGGCTGAACCGGCTCGTGCAGGCGGGGTACGAGCTGCTCGGCCTGGCCACCTTCTTCACGGTGGGCGTGGACGAGTGCCGGGCCTGGACCATCCACCGGGGCATGACCGCGCCGCAGTCGGCCGGGACCATCCACACCGACTTCGAGCGGGGCTTCATCAAGGCCGACGTGCAGCGGTGGGAGGACCTGGTGCGCCTCCGGACCGAGGCGGCGGTGAAGGCCGAGGGGCTCCTGCGCATCGAGGGAAAGGAATACCGGGTGCAGGACGGCGACGTGATGCACTTCCGATTCAATGTGTAGGAGGGCGCTGTGGCGCGGATCGCCTTCGTTCCAGCAGGCCGGATGCCGCCGGGCGCTGGGACATCCCTCTCCGCGGCGCTGGTCCTCAGGGTGAGGGTGTACCTGGGGTGAATGGCGCCGGGTCACGCCGGGCCCGAGCGTCGCCAGTTCCCGTCGCCCCTTGCGGAGGCGCCGCTATGAGGGACGCCCGCGCCGGCTGGGACGGCCCGGGCCGAAGGCGACGCGAACAGCGCTCCTCGTGGGGAGATCCGGGTGGTCATTCGCGGGTGGCGCGGATCGCCTTCGTTCCAGCAGGCCGGATGCCGCCGGGCGCTGGGACATCCCTCTCCGCGGCGCTGGTCCTCAGGGTGAGGGTGTACCTGGGGTGAATGGCGC
>CAIQRS010000201.1 GCA_903874275.1 uncultured Anaeromyxobacter sp. | reverse complement strand
TCCCCCTCCCCGCGTCGAAGATAGGGCC
Organism: uncultured Anaeromyxobacter sp.; assembly: GCA_903874275.1. Lineage (GTDB taxonomy): Bacteria > Myxococcota > Myxococcia > Myxococcales > Anaeromyxobacteraceae > CAIOAK01. The sequence goes on along the minus strand of CAIQRS010000201.1, from coordinate 2,770 downwards.
GCGCGCAGGGCCTGGAACGCGGCGTCGTACTCGGACAGGCCACAGTCGCACGGCAGCTTGTCGCGCTTGCCGTTGCTCGTCTGGGTATCGCAGAGCATCCCGTGGGACAGGTACGCGCTCCTGTTCGACGCGCCAGACTGAACGTCGGCCTCCACGACGGCCCGTGCAGCCGCCCGCAGCCTCTCGTTCTCCTCCACCAGCGGGACGTACCTCTCCGTCAGCGCCGCGACCTCAGCGTCCTGGCGGGCGATCTCCGCGTCCCGCGCCGCCACCACCGCGTACTGCTCGTCGGTGAAGATCGGTGCGCTCATGGCGCGCCCGCCGAACGCGCGCGGGCGCAGAGGTCGTCCAGTTCCAGGCTCTCCTTCGCATCCGCCCAGACCTGGAGCGCGCCCAAAAGCTCGCGCACCAGCGCCTTCAACTTCGCCACTTCCTGGCGGTGCTTCTCGGTCTCGGTCATGCGTGCCTCGCGAACGCCTGGATCCGCGTCAGGTGCGGCGTGAGGTGCTTCCGCTTCCGGCCCGAGATGAGTTCGCCAGCGTGCTTCCGGCCCACCCCGAACCGTGCCCCGATGGACGCCTGCGACCCCTCGCCGGCCAGATAGGCGCGACGCATCTCCAGCACGACGGCGTCGCTGACCTTGGTGTTCCAGTTCTTGTCGCCCCGGGGCACGCCGTACTTCTGCGGCCAGGTGCGTCCCTTGGCGGCGGCATCTCGGATGTTGTCCGACTGCGTCCCGAGGAAGAGGTGGCTCGGGTTGACGCAGCGCCGGTTATCGCAACGGTGCAGGACGTAGAGCCCGACCGGGATCGGGCCGCAGTAGACCTCCCACGCGGCACGGTGCGCGAGCGCCGTCTTGCCCTTCCCGTCCCCGATGGTCCCATAGCCCTTCGGGTTGAGCTTGCCCGCGAACTCCAGGCATTCGCCGTCAGCCTCGCGGCTGAATGCGGCGAGTCGCTCCTTGAGCGTTCCTCTCATGCGATACCCCGCAGGCTTGCCCACTTCGCCTCGGTGACCTTCTCGATCCGTTTCTGGATCGCTGCCCTGGCCTCGACGAACCCGTTCGCGTTCGCCCAGCTCGACGCCCAGAAGAGCACCTCCAGGTCGTTCCGGTGGAGGGCGTGGTGGCAGGCGACGCAGACGAAGAGCAGGGACGACATGCTCTCGCGCCGGCGGCGCTGGGAGCCGCTCAGGACGTGGTGAAGCTCTCCCGGGGGGACTGGTACACGGCACGTCTCGCACCTCCCGTTGGCTCGGATGATCACGTCGTGCCGCAGCTCGCCGCGGGCCAGGATGCGCTTCTCGTTCGTCACCTGGGCGATTCCGAGGCGGGCCTTGCGGGTGGGCTTCTGGAAGGCGAGCACGGCGGCGGATGGCGCTGCGGGGCGGCGCTTCATGTCGCGGGCTCCGTCTTCTTCGTGGCCATCACCCGAACCGCGATCATCCGCGCCGCCGACTCGTACCAGTCGGCCGCTGCCTGGAGGTATGCCGCTGCCTTGTCCACGTCGCCGGTCGTGATCGCGTCCTTGGCCGTTCCTCGGAAGTGCTCCGCCTTCTGGACTGCCGCCTGCTCGGAGCGGGTGAGAGTGCTCACGCCACGTCCTCGTCGACGGGCGGTGCCTCCGGCGCGGCCACCCTCGCCTGGAGCCGCTCCTTGAGCCCCTTCGCCTGGCGCTGCGTCGCCGGCTCCTGGGCGGGGAGGAGCTCCACGGCGACCTCCGCCTCTGCCGCCTCTTCCTCGGCCAGGACGGTCGCGGCCTCGGTGGTCAGCGGGAGGAGCTTGCAGAGCCGGCGGAGGACGGTCTTCTTCGCCATCTCGTCGAAGTCCGTGACCCAGGGGCCGGAGCTGCTCGCCTTCGAGCGGCCCCTGATCCGGTCGACGTCCGACTTCGCCATCTGGTCGAACTGGACCTCGCCGCTCTTCAAGCGGGCGTAGGCGAACACGCCGGTCATCTCGCCGCGGTCGCCGAGCGCCTGCTTGAACGTGAAGTGGACGCCGTGCTCGTCCTCGATGGGGTCGAACTGGTCGCGGGAGTAGACGACCCGGGCGGCGATGGCGCTGATCTGGTCGGAGCGGCGGGCCAGCGCGACGAGGGCGCGGTAGTCGATGATGCCCTGGCACTCGGTCTTCCCGGTCTTCTTGTTGTCGAAGGGGACCAGGTGGATGCCGCCGAGCGGGCTGTTCGGCTCGAGGCCCAGCTCCGCGCAGCGCATGAGCTGGACGAGGAGCGACTCCGGCGTGCACTGCGCGAGCTTCGGGGTGCGCGAGAGGCTGGCGTGGGCGAGCTTCACGAGCCGCTCGACGGAGAAATGCTTCGGGGCCACCTGGGCGAAGGCGTCCCGCTTCGAGGAAATGATGGCCGCGAGGGTCGCGGCGGCAGACATCGGCTTCTGGATGGCGGTCTCGGCCATGGCTACTTCTCCTTCGAGAGACGCAGGACGCGGCTCCCGGGCTTGGTGGTGGTGAACTGCTCCTTGATGCGGAGAACGCGGTCGGACGAGAGGCCCGAGACGGCGGCGAGCTCGCGGCACGCTTCCTCCCAGTCCGTCTTCTCGGACGACTTGTTCGCCTTGTAGGTGCAGAGGCCTTCAATGCCGGCCGCGTCGCCGACGATGGCGAGGAGCTGCTGCTTCGCCTCGGCCTCGAACTTCTCGGCAGCGGCCACGGCGCCGCGCGCCTCCCGGAGCCGGGCCACCACCTCGAGCGCCTCGGGGGTGGCGGGAAGGGGAGGGACGACGTCCTTCGGGTGGCGCCGGCGGAGGTAGGCCT
>CAIQRS010000200.1 GCA_903874275.1 uncultured Anaeromyxobacter sp. | reverse complement strand
CTCCGCCGCCGCCGCCAACGCCTGGCCAAGGTGCACGTCGTGTCCTCCCGACGCGCATCATGATCCCCTCGATCCCAACGGCAAGACCGTCGCCGCAAATCTCAGTGGCGGCGATCGGTTGCCCTTATCTGATCGGCATTGGCCCTAGGCCTCCTCCCGCCGCATCGTCCCCCCGCACTCCGGGCAGCGCTTCGTGGCCGCCGGTGCAAACGTCGAGTACTCGACGTGGCCGCACGTCGTGAGCATGCAGATGTAGACCCACATCTTCGCCATGGTGTCCTCCTGGGGCTTTCGTCCTGTGTGCTTGAGGCCACGCTACGCACTGGACAGACACGGCTCCCCCGGGAGCCCCGCCGGTCGGGTCCGCGTCCGTGGGTTCACTAGGCTCGGACCATGGTTTCCAGCTGTAGAACGACCGCCCTCGTCACCCTGGCTCTCCTCGCCTTCCCCTTTTCCTCGTCGCCCCGTGAGCTCCCTCCCGGGGTAGGTCAGTGGATAGGCGCCATCCGTGCCATGCGGGAGGACACTCAGGAGGTTAAGCGGGTTCACCTGCGCGCTATGCGGTACGTGGATGGCTCTATCCTCTCTGCCGAGCTCGCGATGGTCTGCCGCGCCGTTGAGCTTGCGGCCAGGGATGTCCGGACCCGGAGTCGCGCCAACTCAGACACGGCGGCAGGGCGGGTTCGCCGCGCCGTCCTTCCCCTCATCGCCGACCGACTGTGGACCCGTCACGAATGTGTCCCCGGACGCGCTTTGCCCGGACCGGGCCCGGGCGTTGACCTCCCCACATTGGTCCACGAGGCAGTTGGCCTTCTGGACCTCGCCCCTTCAGAAGTGGTCGCCACCGAGAGGGCACTGCAGGCCGAGGAGCTCCGGGACGGAGACATGGAGGAGGCGGTGACAGAGCTCGGCGACTGGCTCACGCGCCATGACGAGCTCGTCCGGAAGCTCGCTGCGATGAACCTTGCCCTGCGCCACGCTCATCACGGGCACCTCACGGGCGCGGGAAAGAGGGCGTTCGAGCAGCTTGAGAAGGCCCTCGAGGACTCGGACGACCTGCAGGACGATGGTCCCACCCATCAGGTTGGTGACCCGCCGAGTATGGATCGGGCCGTGTCCGGCACCTGAGTAGGCTCCTGCTCGTTCGGGGAGGAGTCGCGACATGGTCTGGTGGCTTTGGGTTCTCGGAGGAATCGGACTCCTCGCGTTCGAGGTGGCGACGCCTGGCGGTCTCTTCGCCCTGTTCTTCGGCGTGGGGGCGCTCTGCGTCGCCCCGCTGGCGGCGCTGGGTGCCTCTGCGACCGTCCAGTGGTTCGCGTTCTCGCTCCTTTCGGTCGCGGGGCTTGTGACGCTGCGAGGTCCTCTTCTGCGAAAGCTCTCCCGAAGGCGTCCTGGCCCCGCTGAGCTCGTGCGAGAGCAGGCGGTCCTGCTGGAGGACTTGCCGCCCGGTGGCGTTGCCAGGGTCGAGCTTCGCGGAACTACCTGGACCGCCCGGTCCCTCTGGAAGACCACGCTCTTGAGTGGGCAGCGCTGCGTGGTCGAGCGGGTCGAAGGGCTCACACTGTGGGTTCGCCCCGAGTAGGGGTGCACCCGGAAGGCAAAGGGAACCAGGATGGCAACCGCAGGTGCATGGTTGGTGATCGCCGTCGTCGTCGCAGTCTTTGTCGTCTTCGTGGTCGTGAAGACCGCGGTCATCGTGCCTCAGCAGACCGCGCTCGTCGTGGAGCGCCTGGGCAAGTTCCAGACCGTACTTGGCTCCGGGCTCCACATCCTCGTGCCCTTCATCGACAAGGTTCGCTACACGCACACCCTGAAGGAACAGGCCTTCGACATCCCGGAGCAGGTCTGCATCACGAACGACAACGTGCAAGTCGCCGTCGATGGGCTCCTCTACGCCAAGGTCCTCGATCCGGAGCGAGCCAGCTACGGGATCACCGACTACCTCTACGCGATCACCCAGCTTGCCCAGACGGCCCTGCGAAGCGAGATCGGGAAGATCACGCTGGATCGGACCTTCGAGGAGCGAAGCTTCATCAACGCCCTCGTCGTGACCGAGCTCGACAAGGCCTCTGCTCCCTGGGGCGTGAAGGTGCTGCGCTACGAGATCAAGAACATCAACCCGCCCAAGGAGGTTCTGGCCGCGATGGAGAAGCAGATGCGGGCCGAGCGGGAGAAGAGGGCGGTGATCCTCGCCTCGGAGGGCGAGCGCGATGCGGCCATCAACACCGCCGAGGGGCAGAAGCAGCAGGTCATCAAGGCCTCCGAGGCAGCGAGGCAGCGTCAGATCAACGAGTCGGAGGGCCAGGCGAGCGCGATCCAGGCCGTCGCCGCCGCCACCGCGGACGGCATCACCAAGGTGGCCATCGCGGTCCACGCGGAGGGCGGAACAGAGGCAGTTCAACTCCGAGTGGCCGAGAGGTACGTCGAGCAACTGGGCAACATCGCGAGGTCGGCGAACACGGTGGTACTGCCGGCAACCTTGAGCGACGTCGGGTCGATGGTGGCGCTGGCGATGAATGTGCTGAAGCCGGGAAAACCGAGCTAGGCGGCGCGCGAACCGGAAGTCACCGAACTTCCCTGGTCTTAGCTCCTGTAGGCATCGCGCGGAGATGGCCGCCTGCGGCGGAGCGCAGGTGCCCATGTCCGTCCCCCCTCCATAGTTCTGAGAGAGACGACACCCAATGGCCAATCCGAACAAGAACGCCCCCCCCGGCGGGTGGACCCGTGCGCGCCGCCCCCGACCGCCACGTACCTTCGACGCCGGCGGCGACCTACGCCCCCTGCTGGAGAGGTACTCGCTGAACTTGCTCGTCGCGACCCGGCTGGGTACGGCGAGGGATGACGATGGCGATCCGCTCGCGGCGTCGAACCGATGGCTGCGTTCCGCCCTTGCCACCTGGGCCAAGAAGCAAGGGCGCGACTCGTCGACGCTCAACGAAGACCTGGAGGCCTTCCTCCAGGGGTCGAATGGTCGCCCCGTGCCAGCGGGCAAGGCCCCGGGCCGCCTCGGCAAGAACGTCGCGACGCTGGGCACCTCCTTCGGCCTGGAGCGGGCCGAACGGGCCGTACTCCAGTTCAAGGTCGCGCTCCTGACAGTGCCGGGCTTCGACTCGGTCGTGGATTTGCTTGGACCCGTGACCTCGGGCGGTGCGGTCGACCTTCTGGCCGCGGCTACCGGCGAGCCGGCCGCCAGGGTGGGCGAGGCGCTCGAGCGCACCTCCGCGCTCATCGACGCGGGGCTCCTCTTCGTCGCGCCGGGCACCCTTCCCGTCGAGCAGAAGATCTCCATTCACCGCCGGCTCACCGACCTCCTCACTGGCCCCTCCCTCACCCCGCGCCGGTTCGCCGACGCATGGCTTCCGCTCGCGGAGCCGCCTTCGCTCACGCTCGCCGACTACGCCCACCTCGGCCCTACCGTCGAGCGGCTCAAGCTGTTGCTCAAGGCCGCCCTCGACCGGGGGGAGCGAGGCGTGAACGTACTCCTCCACGGTCCCACCGGTTGAGGGAAGACCGAGCTCGCGCGCCTGCTTGCCCAGGAGGTTGGCGCCGAGTTGCGTCTGGCGGGCGCCGAGGACGACAACGGCTTCTCGCCCAACATCTGGGAGCGGCTCGGCTCCCTCTCCTCGGCCACGCGAATATTGGGCAGCAGTCGCTCGCTCCTCCTCTTCGACGAACTGCAGGACCTCTTCGATGGCTCCTCGGGTCGGGGAAACGCCTCGCTACGGAGCTCCAAGGTCTGGTTCAACGAGCTTCTCGAGCGCAGCCGCGTGCCCGGCATCTGGGCCACCAACGCCGCCGCCGCCATGGACCCCGCCGTCCTTCGCCGGTTCGTCATGGCGGTGGAGCTCCCTCCCCTCGACGAGAGTCGGCGCGCCGCCGTCTGGGTCCGGGAGGCCGGGAGCGAGATCTCCCTCGAGGAGGCGACCCGCCTCGCACGTCGCTTCGAGGTGAACCCCGCGTCCATCACGAGCGCCATCCGGGCCGCGCGACTCATCGGCTCGGGACACGTGGACGGAAAGGTCGCCGAGGAGGTCCTCGCCGGGAACGTGGCAGCGAGCGGCGCACCCCCGAGCAAGCCTCCCCTGTCCGGCCTCCGCTACGAGCCGGGGCTCCTGAACGCCTCGATGGACCTCGACGTGCTCGCCAGGCGCCTCGAATCGGCAGGACCGTCGGCCCACGCCACCATCTGCCTCCACGGTCCGCCCGGCACCGGAAAGTCGGAGTGGGTCCGCCACCTGGCGGCGCGGCTCCAGCGGAAGATCCACGTCCACGCCGTCTCCGACATCGAGAGCAAGTACGTGGGCGAGTCGGAGACCAACCTCGCGCGGGCTTTCGAGCGTGCGGAGCAGGAGAACGCGCTCCTCCTCTTCGACGAGGCCGACTCGTTCCTCCTCGACCGTCGGAACGGTCAGAGGCGCTGGGAGATCAGCCTCACGAACGAGTTCCTCCAGCGGCTCGAGGCGGCGCGGGGGATCGTGGCCTGCACCACGAACGCCTTCGACCGGCTCGATCCGGCGGTGATGCGCCGGTTCTCGATCAAGGTCGAGCTCGACTACCTGAAGCCAGAGGCGGCAGTGCGCCTCTTCGCGGTTGCGTTCGGGCCGCTCGTGGGACCCATCGACGCGGCGGCCACGGTACGGGTGGCCGGCCTGCTGCGGAGGATCGGGCCGCTCGCCCCGGGCGACTTCGCCACCGTGTCCCGGCGGGCGGATCTGCTCCCGGAACCGCTCACCGTCGAGGTGCTTGCGGAGGAACTGGCGAAGGAGGTGGCGTCCAGGAAGGGCTCCCAGTCGAACGTTGCTGGATTCAGAGGAGGATGAAGTGGGACGAGAACGTATGCCGACCGTGACCATCGTGGAACCGACCCGGGCCTCTCCCGAGGAGGGCGTTGGCTACAGCGCCTACTATCGGGAGGAACTCAGGGAGGGTGACGCCCGCCTGACAGAGATGACCGCCTTCGCGCGCCGCATCGGTGCGGGGCTCGAACTCTCCCTGGATGGGCGCCCGTTCATCGACATGGTGTGCAACGTGGACCTTGGGATCCTGACCGAGGCTGAAGCCGCGGAGTTCAAGCGGCTGTTCTCCCCCGACCTCGAGTCGGCGATTCCGCTCCTATGAGCCGGACCACATATTCATGTCCGTGGGGTTGGTAGGGTTGTCATCAAGAAGTCAGATGGTCCCCGACGGAAAAGGGCACGAGCCCAGGAGGAAGTCATGGCGATGTGGAGATATGTGTGCATGAGCACGACATGCGGATTCGTCGAATTCTCAACCTTCGCCCCGGCGGCAAGCAAGAGGTGCCCGAAGTGTGGTGGGACGTTGAAGCGAGAGTCGGCATAGCGCTCACCGGGCCGCTCGTCGGTGGTGCAGGCTTTCCTTATAGGTACTCCGAAGCCCACGCGTAGATAAGGTAGCCCGGAGTCGCGTCTAATCGCGGCGGCCTCTCGACGGACTCCCGCACTTGTGCACTTCATGTGGCTCTCACATCGGAGGTTCGAAATGGACTTCAAGGTGCGGCTGGCAAGACCCACGAGCACCGTTCGCTGCTGGAAGCCCCTGGTGATCGGCTCGGACCAGTTGAGACAATACTTGCCCGCGTTGCCTGCCGAGGCGAACCAGGCTGAGTCTTGGCTCCGCTCTATGGAGACCGACACGCTGAGCGCTCTTTGGGACGCCGCCGATAACGTCTCGGAGGCCGAGGGGCATTCAGAGACGCCGCCCGCGTCCATCGAGGTGCGCACCGGCGAATCCTCCACGGGGGCATCGAGTTGTCCCGTCTATGAGATCAACGACCATCTCTGGCGCGACATGCAGGACTTCCTGGATTCGGACTCTGGCGAGGAACTGGGGGAGGTGGACGCCGCTGACGATTGGCTGATCAAGCTAAGCTCGAAGAGCGTTTGGGCGACGCCCCTGCTGAGCGGTCGGGACGATGACTTTCTGTACCTTTGGGCCAACGGCACGATGACCTTCAGGGGAAACGTGACCCAGCAGGAGACAGGATGGGTCTTCCCCCTCATGAAGTTCGCGCTCGATTCCCAAGACGTCGACTGCCTTGAGGATTTCATGAAGTCCTTGCCCGGCCCCGAACAGTTCCTTCGCTCGCACTCGCGGGTGTGGGATTCCTTGTTCGAGGTCGAACTCCCCGAAGGGTGGATTGGATTCACTCGAGCCGCACCTCAAGATGACGGGACATCTACTCAAGCAGCTTTCGCGGCTCGGGCTGCGCATCCAGGCACGGTGCTATCCGTGGACGGGGCCACCGGGGAATGTAGCTATTCCGAGGGTGACATCCCTGAACACGATGAGGAGTTGCAGAGCGTCCTGGCCGCCCTCGCCGACGCCATCGACGTGGACTTGGAAGACCTCCAGGAGAGGGCGAACGAGCCCTCCCCGAGCGAGGAGAGGCGCGGCGCGAAGCGCGCGCTTTCTGCGGCCGAGGCGCTCCTCGCAGTTGTTAAGAGCACCCCCAGCGCGTTCGTCACTCCGTCGAGCCAAGGCACCCCCGACGGTTCGCGAGGTAACCCCGCGGGCACAGAAGGACATTGCGCCAAGACTGCGCAACCGGGAGGCCCTGACCCCGGCGCTGCCTGGCGCATTCTGCTCCACAGATGGAATCCGTCGCCCTGAGGAGAATGTACTTGGGCGGGGCTTCGACACGTATGAGCGGGCTCCGAGACTTCCTCTTCGAAGCTGATCGTCTCGCGGGAGGTACGGCTCGAACGTCACAGGTTCATGAACAGCGGGTGTTCCTCCTCGGCGCGCTCGACGCGATAGGCCGCTCCGACCTCGTTGGGCCAATGAGTGGGTTTCTGGACGGTGGCGACGATTCTTGGGCTCGACTGGGCAAAGACGACGACCTTGTCGCCGTCGATGAACACTTCGGGGTGTCGATGTTCGGATCCGGGGACGACTGACATGACCTTCGGTCCCGACCAGGTGATCGCGTGTCCGCGGTGCGGAGCCCCGGAACGGGTCTTCACCCTGGCTTCCTCCAACAGCCTCGGGTTCGCCGTGTGGACGGATGGCTTCTCCCACAACTCGATGGCCTGGAAACCGCCCGAGATTGTCGCATGCCATGTCTGCAACGGCTTCTTCTGGCTCGAGGATGCACCCGTTCTTGGCAGGATGCCTAACGAGGACGGATCTCCCGAAATGTGGCTTGGAGAGAACGGGTTCGAAGAGGTACCCGGCAGTCGGGATCCCGCTCTTCCCGAGTGGGAGCAGGCCCCCAAAATTCGTGGACTCGGAACTGAGGGGTACCGGCTCGCGCTCGGAAGCGACGTCGTCGCCACTCCGGAGCGGCTCTTTCGATTGCGACTCCTCACATACTGGAACTCCAACCACCGGAACCGGAACCAGAGGAGGAAGAAGGTCCGCCAGAAGGTTCCCTGGGAGACCCAGAACCTGAAGGCACTACTCGAAATGCGCCTCCAACGCTTCGCGGAGGGGCATGACGCTGCGGACGCGATCGCCATCGCCGAGATGCACCGCGAACTCGGCGCATTCCAGGAGTGTCTCGAGTGGCTCGAGCGTGTCGAGGACGTTGAGGGAATCGCGCCGTTCGTCGAGAAGATTCGGGAACTGGCGAAGGAGGAGAGCGTTTGCGTGGAATGGGTGCGCGGGGCGTCTTTCGCTCCGGATGACCGAAAGGAAGCCGAACGGATGATCCGGATGCTGCGTCGGAGCCGAGAGGTGCCGGACAGGGCTGAGGACTCAGCCTGAGCAAAGCGTGGGTGCTTCGCCAGCGACGACTCGTTGGTCTGTGGCAGTGGAGGGCCGAGTGCATGCTCGGTCTTCTCCGCTTTGCCTGCGCCCAGACCGTCCAGGAATGGTTCTGAGATGGCTTCTGGGTCCGAAAGAGGAGCGAATGACCGAGGCGCGTTCATTATCCAGATGCGAAAGTACCAGGAACCGGGATACCCCGTCCCCCGCCATTCAATGCCCAAAGGTTGTCGACATGTCCATGCAGCGTGATCCGAGAGGGCTAGAGACAACCGTGCTGGACTTCACGGAGGACTTCACGGGCCAGACGGTCGTGTGGTCGAAGCGGCCAAGAGACGTTGAGCGTCACTTCGGACCTGCGGTGCGAGGCATCCGGCGTGGCCTATATGTCATGTATTTCCGCAACCTGTCGGAAGCTCCGGTGTACGACAAGAACCGGGCGTACAGCCGAGGTGGCGAGGGCAAACTTGTGCTTCATGGGAACGGGTCCTCCTTGAAGCCCGGCAAGTTTCAGGACGGATTGCTTCAGCGAAGGGTTCAAGACGCGGATCACCTGCATCGAACACGCGCCGAGCCATTGGGAAGTGCATTCCGGGAGTGCCTTCAGTTCATTCTCGTGCTGGACCTCTCGCCTCATGAGATCGAGGTGGTCAAGGCAGCGGAAAGGCGCCTAAGGAGAGAGATCGACGCGATCCTAAGTGGCCAACTCCGCGCGGGTAGCACGCGCAGAGGAGACTGGCGACACTTGGCGCTCCCGGTACCGGTTGAAACGTTGAAACGGAGGACGCATGCCGCACTAGTTAGGGTGGGTCGCGAGACGCTTTCCGGTTGAATCCGGACTGAGATGGCAGCTTGCGGCTACGATGCGATCTTGCCGCAAGATGATGGCCTATCAGTCTCGCCCAAGCCCTTTGCGTATTGCTTCCCAAACGCCACCCTCGACCTTCACCGGCGCGAGGTCGCTTCTCCCGTGGCGCCGAGGCCACCGAGCGCCGGTGTCGCCCTTCGTGTCCACGTTGAATGTTTGCGGCCCTGGGTCACGTCCCGTCTGAAATTCCAGCCCTCCCTCCGTGGCCAGGAGGGAGTTATCTACGCAATTCCAGAGGCTCGCTAACTGCTCTGGGGGCAAGGCTGTGAGGTACTTCTTTGCCGCCAATGGGTCCATTGGGAGGTCCGGGAGAATCTTGCGAAGTTGGACATCTCGGATTGCGACCGGGGCGTACCAGATTGTTACGGTCGCCTCTCCTTCGATCAGAATCTCGAATGGCACACTGTCCTCCGCCGAGTATCGGGGCTACCAGTTCACACTGAAAACATCAAAGACATCAACGCATGGAGCGTGCGACCGGAGGCCTCAATCCCTCCGCAGCTGGCTTGGCGCCAGCCCGAGCGCGGCGCCGAGCACGTTCAGTCCGGACTGTAGCTCGGCATCCCCAAGTCCGACGTCGCAGTACCAGGTGCCGTCGGGGCCCACCACGACTTCATGCTTTGCATTCGGCACCGCGGCATTCGAGCGGACTCGGAAAGTCCCGGCTTCAACAATGCCTCCACTACGGCATTGCTTCAATCTACCTTCCCATCCAACTGCCGCCACTTGGCCCCGTCGCCATTGTTTCCGAGCAGTACGTAAAGCATCGAGGATGGATTGATCCTATCCGGGCGGAGGACAACAGCGAGCGGTCATATGGCGCCCTAATGGGGCGTCAGAAGGCGGATCGGTCAGCACCACGTCAACACCGGGTCGGGTGGCGAAGGAGAAGTGCGCTCCTGATGGCAAGTCGCCCTGCCATTCGAGACGCGGTCCGAGGTGATCGCTCGTGCCCCCTGCAAGCTTTTGCCTTTCGAAATCGAACTTAGGCACGGCCGGCCAGGGACGCATGCGTTTGTCCCGATCAGTTACACTCCTCTCGCCATGCCGAAAACAGCCCGAACTGGGGCAAGCGCCGAGGCCCGACTCCTGAAGCTTGCGGCCTACCTGCACGACCAGGGCGGCCCCATCACGCGTGAGCAGATCTACAACGCCTTCCCCGATGACTACCGCGGCACCGCCGCAGCCCGGGAGAAGAAGTTCACCCGCGACAAGGACGCGCTACTCGTACTGGGCCTTGCCCTGCAATTCGACGAGGGCGAGGGCGAGAACGGCGCCTATGTCCTCGATGTCTCGTCTTCTTTCCTGCCGAGCCTTTCGTTCACTCCGGAGGAGGCGGCCGTGGTGTGGGCGGCCGGTCAAGCAGCGCTCGTGAACCACGAGCACCCGCTCGCAGAGGATCTGGAAACTGCGCTCCGCAAGCTTGCGGTGGGCGCGACCGGAATGCCACCGCGCGCCGCGGCGCTCGAGGCCGAGCCGCGCGCCGACGAATCGAAGCGCACACGAAGACTTCTCGATGCAGTGACTGGTGCGCTCGCGGCACGGCGGCGCGTCCGTCTCCGCTACCGGAACGCCTCTGGAGTCGAGACCGACCGACTGCTCGACGTGTACGGGTATGCCTGGCGCCGAGGCGAGTGGATCGTCGTCGGCCACTGCCACCTTCGGGACACCATCCGGCTTTTCTACCTGCGGCGCTTCGTGTCCGTCCGTCCCGTCCCCGCGTCGCCTCGTGGCCCAGACTACCGCGTGCCCTCGGACTTCCAGATCCGCAAGTGGTCGGGGCAGGAACCGTGGAACTACCTGGCCCACGAGGCGCGTCCCGCCGCGGTCCGCTTCCGTGGCTCGCTCCTCCCGACGGCGAAACGGCTCCTTCCCGGCGCGGCCTGGACGAAGGAGCCGGACGGATCTCTCACGGGCCGGCTAGATGTCCGGAATCTTCCCGGGCTCGTCCGCCAGGCGCTCGCGTGGGGCCCGGACGCAGAGCTCGTCGAACCGCCAGACGGCCGCGAGATGGCCCTGGGTGCGCTCCATGGCCTCCTGGAGCGGCTCGACCGGGAGGTGGCGCCATGAAGGCCCCGTACCTCCGACGGCTCACGCGTCTCCTCCTGCTCATTCCCGCCGCGTTCCGTGCTGGGCCGAAGGGACTTCCCCTCGCTCGCGCTGTCCGCGTCTGTGGTGCGAAGTCAGCACGAGAGGTCGAGGACGACGTCGCCGCCGCGGGCAAGATCGACGTCGGGCCTTCCATGCCCGAGGACTTCCTCTACGTGGAGATCGACGACGGACGCGTCTTCGTGGACAGCTCGATGGGGCTTACCCGTCCTCCTCCCCTCACGCTGGCAGAGGGGGCGATGCTCTATGCGGCCCTTGGTCCCTTCGACGACGGCGCGGGTCCCGCGGTGAAGTCCGCGAGAGCCAAGATCCGCCGAGCCGTTCCTGAGGCGCTCCGGCCCGACATGGAGTCGCTCGCCCGCTCGGTCGACGTTCAGCTGGGGCCTCCGGGCGAGTCAGCCGCACCGCTCGAGGAGGCGATCGAGCGGCATCTAGAGGTGACGATCGAGTACCGAACCGAGTCGAGGGGCACCGTCGGTCGCAAGGTCCTGGAGCCACGAGCAGTCTTCCCCCAGAACGGCCGCTGGTACCTCGCGGCATGGGACGTCGCGCGCGAGGCGGAGCACCTCTACCGGCTCGACCGCATCGTGTCGCTGACCCTCGGGGAGCGGGTCTTCGGGGACCACCGTGGCCCACCCCTCTCCCGCTTCCACGGCAAGGCCTACCTGGCCTCCGGCGCCGAGCGGTCTGTGCGAGTCGGCTTCACCGGCGTGGCTGCCACGCTTGCGCGGGAGCGCTGGCCGGAGACCGCCGTGGACCGGCCCGACGGAAGCGTGTCGGTCGAGACTTTCCAGGTTCCTGGGAACTTTCTGCACGGATGGGTGCTCGGCTACGCGGGACAGGCCGAGGTCGAGTCTCCCCCAGACGTTCGGCAAGCCTTTCGGGAGCGGGCCGAGGCGCTGCGAGTGCTCTATTCGGGCTGATGGGAGGTGTCCGTCTCCTCTGTACCTTGGATGTTCGCAAGGGGCACCGAGCTCACTTCGTACATGACCGACCGAACGTAAGAGCGCCTCGCCAAGCTCCCGCCCACCCGGGCCCTTGATATTGTTTTCGTCTAACCGCCATGGAGGCTGTGCATGTGGAATCAACTCTATTCCGACTACAGACAGCGCGCGCTCCATCTGGGTGGCCTCGAACGCTGCGGCAATGCACTGTGCGATTGCCAGCCTGACAACATCATCGATGAAACCGCATGCTGGCAACTATGCGGTGATGAGGTCTTGGTCGGCGAGGAAGACCTCCCAGCCCCGGTTGCCGGGGCCCTCGCACTTCACTTGCCCGAGATCTACTCCGGCGCACCGTGGTCCTTCCAGGAGGCCCCGCCCGGCTGGTTTCCCCCAGCGCTGATTGGGCGATGGGTCGCTTTTGTAACCACCAATCCCAGCATCGATACGGCAGCCCCATTCCCGACGGTCGCGGACTGGGAGGGCCCCGACGACACGGACTGGATCCGGAGCTATTTCGAGAATCGCTTTGCATCCCCGCCGATCCTGGAACCACTCCCTCATGGAAGAGCCGATCTGCCGAGATTCGCGCAGCAGAACGGTCTTTGCATTTGGGATGGCGCCGGCCTCCCGATCCCAGCGTCGAAGACCTGGCAGAACCTGGAAGCGCTCCTTTCGGACGCCGTCGTGGCTGCCGGCCACGGCGAACTTCCGATGCTGCTCGGGTCGGTTGGGACAATCATCGATGCCGTTCCCTGGAAGTTCAAGCGCTGGGGAAGCGTTGATGCAAGGCGCTGGCGGCGAGAAGACGACTTCGGGAGAAGGGTGTCACGCCACAGCCTACTCATCGAAGCAGGGCGCCCCTACTTGGAGTGGGCTCTCCACCACTCGCGGGCTCCACTCATCGTCGTTACCGGCGATGCGGTCGCCGCAGCCCATGCCGTGCTTGGAACGCCCAACGAGAAGGTTCCGTTCGCTGACCATGGCGATGTCGCGCTTCCGGGAGGCGGCCAGGCCCGGGTGGTTTCAACGTTTCAGCCGTCTTCCTGGCAGTTCACGCCGCGGGCGCGCGAACCATTGCTGAAGTTTCTAACTGAATGGTTCGCATAGGCTCGACCTCGCCGGGGCGGCGATGGCGGTTTCAGGTCCCGGTCCTGAGCCTCAATCCCGTTGGCCTGTGCCGTCGTCCGCGCCTGCGCCTGCGCCTGCGCCTGCGCATTCCGTAGAGCAGTAGGGCACCGGTTGCCCCCAGATGAGCGCCCCGCAGGTCTCGCACCTCGTGCTCGGGGGCACACAGACCTCGCAGCCTGGGTCGCCGCACACCGCCCCGCCGGCTTCCGCCATCGCCTCGGCCGACTCACCGTTCTTTCCATTCATGGGCACGACCCTACGCCCCCAACGGACATGTCCGTCCCTGGGGGACACTGCGGCCCGGAGTCCCCGTGCGCCCGCTCCTCACCGCCATCACCCTCGCCGCCCTGGCACTTCCCCTCCCCGCACTCGCCACCTGCGTCTGCCGCTGCGTGGACGGCGAGATGGTCCCGGTCTGCACGAATGCGCTCGACCTTCCGCCCATCTGCCCGCCGACGATATGTCCGCTCGTACCGCCCTCCATCCAGCCGATCCAGCCGCCGGTCATCCCGCCCATCGGCACCACCCGCTGCGAGCAGAAGCAGGTCTGGAGCGAGGCCCAGCATCGGTACGTCTGGCGCGAGATCTGCGAGTGAGGCCGTCTTGCATAGTGGAGTTGCATCCGTTATGATGGATACACCATTTAGACAGGACGAGAGCCGCGGCTCGCCGACTCCTGGCCAACTCCGGCGTGAGCCGGCTCGGTGGCAATGCCGCGCGATGGTGGCCCGATGAGTCCTTCCACCGCCCGATTCGTCCCCGAGCTCTTCAACGCGGGCTGGCGCCCCGTCGACCGGCGTTCCACGACGGAACCGGTCAGAGCTCACCGCCCACCGCGCGTGGGGCAGCGGTCCATCCTGCTCTCGGCGACGAACAAGGCCGGCGTCGGCATCCTGCTCGCCTTCACGCGCACGCGCGGCGGCATCGCCTTCTGGAGATCGCTGTCGCCCGAGAAGTCGGGGCTGGACCGTGTCGAGACCTTCCCGGGCCCGTTCACTCCACGTGCCGTCGCCAGGCTGCTCGCCTCGGGAGCAGTCCATCCCGCCGTCGACGCCGAGCTCGTCGAGGATTCGTGGGTCGACGGGGTCGACCACCTCGAGGCCGACCTGCTCCGGCTGGCCTGGTGCCGTCATGACGGGCGCATCGATCCGCGGGCCGCCGCGGTGCTGGCTCTCTCCGAGCGGGCCCTGACGGAGGTCTGCGACCGCACGGGACAGGGCGGTGTCGACGGCCTCCTAGAGCTGGGAGAGGCGATCATCGACGGAAACGAAGAATGGCTCGCGAAGCACCGTGCCTCGGTGGACGTGGAAGTGGACCGCCGTGCCGCGCTCGAGTCGGCCGGGGAGAAGCGGCGCCGCGAGTTGCGCGACTTCGTCGAGGAGTGTCTCCTCACGCTCGGCCGGCTCCCGCGGACCGACGAGACCGCGGAACGCTGGGACGGGGCCAGCCTCGCCGGACGGGACTCCGGGGTCCAGGAGCGACGCCGCCTCGGGCTCTACCAGACCCGGCGGTTTGGAAGGTTCCGCGTACGGTTGCACTTCCTCGACGCGGCCGGGTCGCTCGGCTGGGCCGACTTCGGGAGCGGCCCGGGCTGGTTCTGGGACGTGGCCAATCCCGACCCGGGCTGGATCATGACCTGCACCATGGGACCGTACGAGACGCCCGAGGAGGCGTGGGACGACGCGAGCCACGTGGGTGACGAGGGATGAGCACTGCACCGCTCCCCGAGCCCCACCACATCCAGGCTCGCCTCGCCTTCGGCGGCGGCGCCTCGGACCACGGGCGCGAGCTCGGGCTCGTCGTCGCGGTGGAGCGTGACGTCGTCACGGTCAGGTTCCCGCTCCGCACAGGGACGTACCGTTATCAGGTCGACTGCAGGAAGCGGCTCCGGGGAGCCCTCCGCCGCCGGGACCTGCTCAAGCTCGGCGGGCGCCCCGTCGTGATCGTGAGCGACCGCTACCACGCAATCCAGCTCCCGTATGGCCCGAGGGAGGACGCCGCACGGATGGCCGCGGGCTACGGCGTGGTCGTGCCGCCAGGCGACCTTCCGGTGGGGAAGGGGGCGTCGGGCGGGGTCGTGTTCAACGTGCGGCCCCTACTCACAGCTACCCCGTGACTCGTGCAACGGACCATGGCAGGGCCGCTTCTGTCACATCTCTTGCAGAAGGCCACCTCGACTCAGCAATCCCGCTGAGAAGGAGGCTCACATGACCAAGCGGCCCGTCGAGGGGATGTCGGAAGTCGAGAAGGCATACATGCTCGGATGCGCGGACATGATGCTCGTGAACGAGTGTGGGCTCGATGATCTGATGCGGCAGTATCGCCAGATCCCGTCCGTAGCCCGGGTGACTTCGAGGGAATCCATGAAGCACGTGGAGAGCGTCCTGGGGAGAACGGGGCTTGAGGCCCTTCGCGACGTACGGTTCGACGTGGACCGGTAGGCACCTGGCGGCCGGGGCGCTGACAGCGGCGCCCGCTGTACCTACCCGCGGTACTTGGCGATCCAGTTGCCGAGTACCTGATAGCTCTTGAATCCAACGAGTTTGGCCGCCTGCGTCTTGTTGCCGCCGGCCTCCCGAAGCGCCCTGTCCAGATAGTGGGCGGCAACCTCCCCGATGGTCTTCTCGAGACTGAAACCGTCCCCGAGTGGGCGATCTAGTACTCGGCTCTCTACTCCATCTTCCAGCTGGTCAAAGAGAGCCTCGCGCACGTCCCTCTCCTCGATGACGGCACCGCTGGACCATACGAAGGCTCGCTGAAGGGTTCCTTCGAGTTCCCTCACGTTTCCTGGCCAATCGTGATTCAACAGGGACTTCCGGGCCCTGACCGAGAGAGCCTTCGGGACCGCCGCTGCCGTGCGTCGCTTGTTCAACTCCGCGAGAAAGTGGTCGACGAGTAGCCCCACGTCGCCTGCCCGATCCCGCAACGGAGGAACGGTCAGGACGAGTATCGCGACCCGGTAGAACAGGTCCTCCCGAAAGGCACCGGCAGCGATTTGACGCCGTAGCGGGCGGTTCGTGGCGGCGACCACTCTCACGTCGACGGGCCGCGGCCTGGACTCGCCAACCCGAACGACTGTCTTGGTTTGCAGCGCTCGGAGGAGTTTCACCTGCTTGTCGAGCGGAAGTTCGCCGATCTCGTCGAGGAATAGCGTCCCGCCATTCGCCGCCTCGAAGTGCCCTTCCCGAGCCTCGTCTGCCCCCGTGAACGCCCCCCTCTTGTGACCGAACATCTCCGACTCGAAGAGCTCAGGGGATATGGCGCCACAGTTGATGGCGATGAATTTGCCTGGGCGGCCGCTGGCACCGTGGATCGCCTGCGCGATCAACTCCTTGCCTGTTCCAGATTCTCCTTCAATGAGCACGGGAGCGCCCGCCAGGGCGGCTTGCCGGGCCTTCTGGATCAGGGTCTCCATCTCGATGCTTCGGTGAAGGACGTCCTTGAATTCCGGCGCCTCCGGTCGCACATCGGTAGTGGTCTTCTCGACGTCGTCATGCACCGACCGCACCAGGTCGGGGACGAACTCGGCGGCGATCTCGAAGGGGATGTCCGCATCCTCAACGCCCGCCTCGGGGGAGGACTGGATGAGGCCTGCCGGAAATCGGGTTTTCGCCAGGATGATCCAGATGGACGACATCGCTGGCGTTCCGGGACTCAAGTGGAACGTGAACTTGGAGCTCTTTCCGAACTCGGCCTGCGCCCAGGCGACCACTCCGCTCGCCGCTCTGTAAATGTCGCGGTAGGACGTAGGCGACTTTAGCTCAACCGGACGTAGGCGGACGGAAGCACTCGTCTTACCCTTCAACCAGCGATCGTAGGCGCTGTCTTCCCTGGGCTGATTTGAAAGCAATACGACTTCATCGAAGGACCGGGCCTCCAGGGCGCGAAGGATTGGGCCCGGCTGCTTGCCGGCCAGCATCTCCTTCTTGTCCGTGTGCCCGACCCAGGCGAAGAGGACTTTCCCCATGGGGCGACTATAGCATTTGCTACGCTATACATACGATATGTTATGTGTCGGGGAGAGGTTGTCTGCCGCTTTCGCGCGGGGCCCCTTGGTTCCGCTGCGCCGATCGAGCAGCATTCCGGTGGGGCCTACCTCAACCCGCCCGGAGCGCCATGCCCGACTTGTCCGAACTCGACCCAACAGTCCAGCTTCTCCAGCTCTGGAACCCCAGAACGGCACCGCACACGATCAAGCTCCACGTCGATCAACTCCTCGCGTCGCCCGCCCGAGAGGTCTGGTTCGGGCGAATCTACACGGGCCCAAGAAATGAATTCACATCCGAGGAAGCCGCCAGGAGGAAGTGGCCTCAGGTGGCTAGGGTCGCGGGCGACATGAAGTCACCTGGCCGCGAACTCTTGCTCCTCGCGACCGACTTCGAGAGCCTGCACGCCATGCGTGTCGATGCCGTGGAGTTCGGAGACACCGATGAGCGTCGATGCAGGGACTCTGTCCCTGACTACGTGAAGTACACTGAGGCCGCCGTCCCGCTGTGGTTCCGGGTCAGGGACATCCGTGCGCTACGCCAAGTACAGGCCCAGACACTGGACTGGCTCCACGAGAACGTGTGGGTGCAGAGGGACGATGGCGAGTTTCTTCGTGGTTTCGACCCCTACCGTTCCGGGAAGACCAACTACCCACTGGCCATCCGCACGCTTGCGATGGACAGGATCTTCGGCACCGATGGCGGAAGTCAGGGCTTCTACGCAAGCGATCCGGAGACCGCATTTCCTCCGGATCGACGTCACGCGCGCGAGGAACTTGAGGGCCGGATGCCGACCATCTGGCAGCGATTGGAGGACAGGAGCAAGTCCGAACTGGCCTCTGCACGTCTGCAGCAGCGGAGACTGGGAGCATACAAGGGCAGCGAGGAAGTAGAACCCCACACGGTCCTCTACCATCTCGCACTCGTGGTGGAGATCGAGTGTGCGGCGGTACATGAGCTCATGAGTGAGTGTTTTCCGGAGGCCCCGGTTTGGAAGGACGAAAAGCCGCCGATTACGCTAGGCACCTACCAGAGGAGCTTCATCGGGCTGAAGCTGTTCATCTGCAAGGAACTCTTTCCCCGCACCCACGAACTCGTTTCGAGCGAAGCCTGGCTCACTTGGCTAAACGGGTTTGTCAATTTGCGGAACAACGCGATCCACCCGGAACGCCCACTCGTTACTCCGGATGACTTGAAGGAGCAGACCGGATCTCTCATCGGGCAGGACACAGGCAAGCTGGCACTGCTTTGCAGTGCGAAGATGGAGTTGAAGGAAGTGTCAGTGAAGATGCGGGCCAAAGACCGGTACCGCCGCCGCCGATAGGTTGGCCAGTTTCCTGCTCCTGTCGGCGCGGTCGCATCGACCACGAGGCGTGGTTGATGCGGGCGTGCTCCTTGGACCATTCCCGCTGGAGTCTCTAGGCTCGGAAGGGTCCGACATCCATCCGGAGGAGAGGGGCCCGGTAGCACTCTCGCCCTCCCGCCCGACCACGGATCGTGCGGCCCGGTTGGTCCTGGACCTTGGCCGAACCGAGGCTGGTACGGTTCTTGGATGGATGACCCAGCGAGTACCGCGACTGTGAACTCCAGGCGAACGGGTCGAGGGAGCCGGCACCGAAGGGCGCTCGGAGGGAAGAGGTGCGCCCGAATCGAGGGGCGGCTCGCTCAGTTCCGTCTTCAGAGAGGTGCAGTTCATGATCTGGCCCGCGACCCTGATCGTCTCGACCGTTCAAGCAATGGCCACGGCGCTCACCCAACGGTGGGCAACTCCCAGATTTTCCCCCGAGGGACTCGCTCCAATACCCTGGGCCGCCCCTCGCTGGGCAACGACCCACTCGCTGAGCGAGGCGAGCTTCTTGGGGACACCCGCGGTCCTCCCCCCCGTTCCCGATACACGCAAGGGGAAGCGCAGATCCTCCGGCCCTGCCACGGTTAGCACGACCGCACCGTGGGTGATCGTGCGCCCCCCGGGGGTACAGGAGGAGGCACCAGTCCAGCCTAGCATCCGTCACCCGTCCCTCGCCTCGCGCATCCGGAAGTTGGGAAGCCTCACGCCTCAGGAGATCGACACGCGTCTCCAGGCTGCGGGCTACCGAGGGCAGCCCGAAGCCCGTCTCGTAGCGAGCGTCATCGCCCATCGCCACCTGCGCCGTCTCCGTCGGATGTGGGTGGACCGCGTGCCCGCCTCCGAGTTGCCTCCCCGCGATAACCTGCTCCTCGTTGGGCCGACGGGCTGCGGCAAGACCCACCTAGTTGAAACGCTCTTCCGTGAGGTGCTCCAGGTCCCGACCATCGTCGTGGACATCACCCAGTTCAGCGAGACCGGGTACTCAGGTGACGACCTACCCGAGATCCCGGGACGGTTGCTCGAGGCCGCTGGGGGCGACCTCGCATGGGCGCGATGCGGCGTCATCTGCCTCGACGAGTTCGACAAACTCGCCGGAGACAAGTCCAGCGGGAAAGATGTCTCCGGATATGGAGTCCAGCGCGGACTGCTCACGCTTCTCGCCTCCAATCTGACCCAAGCATGGATTCCCGGGACGAACGGCCGGCATCAGCGAACGATGTCGCTGGCGAGCGTCACCTTCATCGGATGCGGGGCCTTCAGCGGCCTCGAGGCGTCCCATGCTGCCAAGCGCGGGGTGGGCTTCGGCGCCGGGCAGGCTTCCGCGCTTGGAGAGCAGCTGGACGTTGCCCAGCAGACGGCAACCTTGGAGCGCTACGGCTTCCTGCCGGAACTCATCGGTCGCTTCACGAGGACGGTCACGCTCTCCGCGCTGGGCCTCCCGGAACTCCGCGGCATCGCCGAGGGACTCCACTCGGCATACGCCCGCGATCTCGCCTCGGACGGGCTCGACCTAACCCTCGGTCCCGAGGAGCTCGACGCCGTAGCCAGACGCGCGCTCTTGCGCGGCACCGGCGCTCGCGGCCTCCGGGCGGAGATGCAGAAGCGGATCGAGGACTTGCAGTACCACCGCATCGGTACAAACGACGAAGGGAAGGCTAGATGACCCCGGCCCTGAAAGGTCTCGCAACCCGGCGGGCTCCCCCGAGCATCTCGTTAGCCGAACGGGTGGCCTCTCTCCCCTGCCCCTCTCCGCGAGAGATCGACGAGCATCTAGAGCAGCTCGGCTACCGCGGCCAACGGGACGCGCGCCGGTCCATCTCGGTCCTCGCCTGGCGCCACATTCGCCGCTTGCAACGTCTTCACCTCAAGGGAGCTAGCCCTTCTGATCTCCCAGACCGCGACGCCTACCTCCTGATCGGTCCCACGGGCTGTGGAAAGACCCATCTCATCGAACTGATCTTCAGCCAGGTCCTTCAGGTTCCCACCGTGGTCGTGGACATCACTCAGTTCAGCGAGACCGGGTACGTCGGTCACGACGCCTCTTCGATACTCACAAGGCTGGTTGATGCTGCTGGTGGCGATCCCGCGTGGGCAGCGTGCGGGATTGTCTGCCTCGACGAGTTCGACAAGATCGCAGGCTCCGTCTCCAGTACCCGCTTCGCTGGGGCCGAGACCACGAAGGACGTAAGCGGCTGGGGCGTGCAGCGAAGCCTCCTCACTCTGCTGTCAGCGCCGACCGCCGAGTACGCTCCTGATCACGGGTTCGCGGGTAGGACGAGGCCAGAGGCTCTTCCCCTTTCCGGAGTCACGTTCATCGCATGCGGTGCGTTCAGCCGTCTGCGCGGCCGACGGGTTCATCGCCGTGGCCTCGGATTCAGGGCGCCTGACTTGCTGCCATCTCGTCTCGCGGGGGCCACCGAGCCAGCCGTACTCGAGTGGTACGGCTTCATGCCCGAATTGCTGGGTCGCTTCACGCGCCTTGTGGAGCTTCAGCCACTCGGCCGCGAGGAACTGGAGTCGATCCTGACGAACGTGCTTGAGCGCCATCGATCCGAACTTGCGGCTGAAGGGCTTGAACTCCCTCTGCAAGAGGAGATGGTCGAAGGGATCATCGAGGGAGCGCTTCGCCGGGGATATGGCGCTCGAGGCCTGCATCTTGCAGTCACTCGCCTCGTCGAGGACGTCATCTACGACCAAGTGAAGGGAGCGAACGGATGAGCAAGTGCAGCGACTGCAACGGCACGGGGCGATGCAAGTGGTGCCGCGGGACAGGGAAGTGCGGCTACCCGGGTTGGGGCTCGCTGGAGGATTACCGCCCCTGCCCGTACTGCAACGCATCCGGGGTCTGCAACACGTGCAAGGGGAGCGGCGAGAATTGACTGAGGAGACGCGCATGAACAAGACGCGAAGGGAGGCCACGGTGACCATTAGCCAACCCGCTCTGCACCGTCACTGGCTCCCGATCTGGTGGCAGGCCCACCGCGCCGTGAGCGCCCGGGTGCCCCTCGCCGTCTTCCTGAGGCATCAGGTTGCGCAACACATGCTGCGCCTCTCGAGACTGGGCATGCGTCTGCCGCTCGAGGTGTCTCTCGAGGGGGACGACCTCAAATTCCGCGAGGTGTCGCCCGTGGTGCCCGAGGCCAAGCCCCAGGCACCGTCGACCGAGGAGGTCAGCCGGGAGTGGGAGTCGGAACTCGCCCGCCGCCACGGGCCTGACGCCCTCGCCGAGCTCACGGGCGAGCGGGCAAAGGCCGGACGGCTCGACGAGCAGATGGAGGAGGGGCGCGCGGAGGTGGACCGCCGTCGCAAGGAACTCGACACGGCCCTCGCCTCGGGCCAAGCGGCGTCGCTCGGCGAGCGGGCTGCGTCAGCCAACCTTCGCCCAGCGATCCCGTCGCTCCTTCCCGGGGTACTGGCCATGTCCGGAGCGGTGCTGCTCGTTCTGGCCGAAGCGTGGCAGCTGGCAGTCCCCCTCCTGAACGCCAACGGCATCGACACAGGGGACCTGCGCGTCGAGTTCCTGCGCGTGCCCGCCCAGGTGCTCCTCGCCGTGGCCATGGCCTTCGGCTCAACCGCCGGCCTCGTCTACCTCGCTCACGTTGCGATTGGACACGGCTCCCGTTCCTTCCAGGAGGGGACGACGGGTCGCCGGCGGGCCACCCATCTGGGTGTTTCCGCCGCAGCGTGCGCCCTAAGTCTCTTCGTGGCCTGGAAGCTCGGCGACCTGCGCCATGAGTCGTCGGTGGCTGGCGTTGCGCTCGCTTCGGGTGGCTCAGGTTCCGCGCCTGGCACCCTCCCCTTCTCGGTCTTCGTCCTCATGACGGGTCTCCTGCCCTTCTTCTCGGCCGTCCTGTTCGACGCTGGGCGAGCGATGCTCGTTCGCCGAGCCGGGTGCGTGCAGGAAGCCCGTGGCTTCGAGCGCTCCCTGCGAGCGCGAGAGGAGGTTCGGGAACGGCTCGAGGAGCGGGTTCGGCTCGCCCAACTGGCCCTCTTCGAGCTGAAGGTCCAGCGAGCCGGTTCCGACGTAGCGGTTCGCCGACTCGGCTGGCTTGGCGAGGAGGCCACGCGCGCGGCAGCAAGCGAGGAGTGGCTCGAGGGTGAAGCGCTTGCCAGGGCGCGGGAGGAACTGCGCGCTGCGCTCGAGGCGGACCGGCTCGCATTCCTGAAGGCAGCCGGACGGGCTGGGGAAGTCGGTACAGGAGGACCCGGGCGCACCGTCGTCCTCTTCTCGCCTGAGGGCCCGGTCACGGGACCTGACCTCTCCCGGAGGGCGGCCTAGGATGCGTGCGTCCGCACTTGTACTTCTTGCCCTGATCGGCTGCGCGGCGCGTGAGCGACTGGAGCCAGTCCACGCCGCCGTCGTGTGCCCTGTGGCGGGAGAGAGGGAGTGCCCCATCGCGGAACGAGCGGCTGCCTTCGCCCGTTGGGCCCACGACAGCCTGCGTCGGCCTGGGTCGACCTTCACAGTCTGGGTCGGTGACGTCGGAGGCACCGCGCGCAGGGAATTCGTCGCTTGCGTCCCCGAGTCCTGGGGGCCGGGCGTGATGGAGGCGAAGGCTGCGTTCCTTCGCGAGGGCCGGCGTCAGGCCACTGGTGGTGGAGGCTCCGTGCCGGCCGGCTGCGTCTTGACGGCGGGACTTGCTGGCAAGGTCGCGGTTCTTGGCGACGGTCGGCAATGGCATCTTGGCAGCGCAGGTCTACCGCGCCACCTCGCGGTCGTATGCGACCGATCTAACTCCATGCTGGGCCAGGCCTGCGACGCGGCACTGCTCCACGCTACCTTCGACGAATGGCTGATCCGGTCCGGCGGAGCACCGGGTTCCTCCTTCGACGTCTTCGGGGTCGGGGCTTCGCGGGACGGAGCCGAGCGGTTGGCCCATGTGGCCGCAGGTGGCGAGTCTGCTGGAGAGCGCGTGGCGCTGCTCCTGGCCGCGCGAAGGCGCCTCGCTACTGGACTCGACTCAGCACCGTCCGGTTCCGCAATCGCCGAGGCGGTGAGCGTGGCCGCGGCGACGCTCCGCGATAGGGCCGGTGAGCGCGAGCTCGTCATCCTGTCCGACCTGCGCCAGGTAACGCCAGGAACATGGAACTTCGAGGTCTCCTCACCCACTCCCGAGGCGTTCGCCGCCTGGCTCCGGTTCGGCGGACTTTCTTCTGACCTCCGTGGTGTCGAGGTCCGGGCGTGTGGCCTCCATCACCAGCGCGCACCCGGGTCACCACCTTTCGACGCGATACTCGCCGGGCGTGTCGAAGCGGTGTGGAAGCGGGCGTTTGATGTGATGGGGGCGACTGGAGCCCGACTCGACGGCGACTGCGCTGGTGACGCTTCCCTTAGTCACTCTCGAGGGCTGGCCACCCGCTGAGACACACCATGCTCCTCGCCACCTGGATCTTCATCGCGATGTTCGTGCTCGTCTTCACAGCCTGGGGATGGCGCCTCGTCCTCATCCCGGTGGGGCGGGTGCTCATCCCGCTCATCTGGAAGACGCTCATGTTCCTGGTCTGGACTGGGTTCGCAGGGGCGGTGCTGATGATGCCGGTGACCTATCGGACCTTCGGCTGGGACCTGAGCGATGTACTCCTCGCGCCGGTGCCGGAACTACGGGAGAAGCACCGGCGCGAGCGGGAGGAGAACTACAACCCGTCCGGGATGCATGAGCCGGGGTGGAGAGCGAAGCGAGGTCTGCCGCCGCTGGGCACACGGTGGGACGGAAGCGGGCCGCACCTGCTTCCCGGATGGAGCCTTCTACCGATCGGCGCAGGACTCGTTTTCGTCATGACCAGACGAAGACGTCTGCCAGGTAGCCGAGGCGTCTCGCTCCGCAGGAATCGTCGTCCCAGCCTTAGACTCTGAGCGAGGACTCACTTCGCGGAAGTTGACCCAGCGCTTCCGGGGCTCGCCATTCCGAACATCCAGCCCTCAACGTCTACGTTCACGCTCTCTGCAAGGTCCTTCGGCTCAAATAGGACTCTGTGGCCTAGCAAGATGTTCAGCATTCCGCATAGGCCGACGACCGCGTCGAAGGAATCTTCACCATTCTTTGTCGGCCCGAAGCCATCATCCAGTTGAGCCAACAGCTCCGAGGAGATCTTGACCTTCGACTTCTCGGCCCATTTCACAAGTTCCTTCGATGCCGCCTTGCGCGATGCCTGCTCTCTCTTTCGGACTGTGAACTTGAAATGAGCGTAGAACTCGGCGGGGTAAGTCTCGACGACAACAACCTTGCCGGGCAAGAGTAGTTGCGGAAGCGTTCCCTCAAATGGCCAGAGCTTCACCGCTTTCCCAGGCGTTGTAAGCGACGGCTGGAGCATTTCTTTCCACCCGCTGATGGTGCCCTTGCCGACCTGGTTACCCCCGACCAGCCAGAAGATCGATTGACCGGCTCTTCGAGAGTCGGTCCTTCGCTCGCACACTCTCAGAAGATCGTTCATGCAATCGACCCCGAGCGCAGTGGTCAGGTGCTCTTGGCAACTGTTCCCTGGAGCATCCGGATAGAACGGCCGCGTCAGCGCGATGTCTTCGGGCCTGCGCGATGGAGAGAAGAAGTCCTTCCATTTCTCCTTCCCAAGATCGGGCAGCACGTGAAGGAAACTCTTCACCTTCGCTCGCTTCGCGTATTCGCGTGGAAGTCCAATAGCGAAATCGAATCCGGCAAGTGCCGACCCCTTGGTGCGAATAGTCTTGGAAAGTTCGGAGAGGACTTCCGTGGGAGACGAGACCGGCCCAGCCGCACCGAGCAGATACTGCCCGTCGCTCCCGAGAGTCGCCTTCGCCTGCTTCCGCTTCTCTCGCTCCTTGCCCCAATCTGCATGCAAGACGATCGACGGCAGGCCGGGGTGTAGTTCCTTCTCGGAGTCTTCTTCGGGCTCGCCCTGCTGACACGCGTCACTGTCGGGCGGCGAAGGGCTAGTTAGTGACGGGTCTGGCTCTTTCGCGCTCGCTGGGATGACCGCAAACTCGATGTCGCCGACCGGCATGTCGCCTGTGCCCTTGCATACCGCGCAGCGTGTCCCGCGCTCGGAGAAACCCATCACATAGGTCACGGTCCGTGGCTGCGATTCGCCCACGATATGGATGCGATCGCCCACCGCCACTTTGAGGTGTCCAACCTTTAGACTTCCCGTGTCGAGGTTTCGCATCCGGTGGGGCATCACCGTCTCCTTGAGACCGCTCACGTCCGACGGTCACATCATTAGCCGGCACCTGCCGGAGTTCAGCCCGTCACTTGGGGCGCGACCTCGCAGCACTCCAGGAACGAATCTCGTTCGGATCAAACCGAAGGAGACCGCCGATCTTCCTGTAGGGCAGTAGGCCGCTGGCGGATGACCCGTAGACCCAAGACTTGCTGGTCTTGAGGTAGCGGGCAACCTCCGTGGCCGACCACAGGCCAGTGTCCTGGCTTCTTGCTGCTCGCTCACGGCCAGAGGTTGGCTCAGGCTGGTGCGACTCGACAACGAGCATGTCGAGAGACCGCGCCAAGGCCTCGAGTCCTTCCGCAAGCGACCGAGCTCGTGTAGCTGCGTCCCTGGCTGCCGCAGCGGCCGCCCGCCGACTTCTTTCAACGGTGTCCATGCCGCAGACCATCCTTGGTTGTGCTGGTGAAGAATCCTCCCGATTCTGAGGCACCTGAGCCTCAGGTGTCCTCCCGAAACTGTGTCCAAAAAGTGTCCAAACTCGTGGGGAAAGGGGTGGACTTGTGTTCCCTCCTGTAGACTGACGATTAGGGTCTAACTCTGCGTGATTCTTGGATTGTTGAACAACTACGCCCATCTGCCCATTTACTATTGGTGGGACTACGAATCCGAAGGCCAGAGGTTCAAATCCTCTAGGGCGCGCCAGAAAAGTGAAGGCCCCGCGGGCGGTTAGCTCACGGGGCTTTTACTTTATGTGAAATATGTGCGTCTCGGGCCGGAATCCGAGTGCCATGGGTTCGCAAGTCGGGATCTGCCTCCATGCAAGTCGTTGATATTCCTGGAACGGGAATCGCGACCGCTTCCCATAATTTACTTATGGTGAATTCTGTCCAGTCGGGTCGCCCCGGGGGCGAGGTTGCCCCCCGAGGCTCCCACGGATCCGGACGTGCGGGATTGCCGCATCCGGCTCTTCGTTCAACGGTTTCGCTGCGCGTACACG
>CAIQRS010000199.1 GCA_903874275.1 uncultured Anaeromyxobacter sp. | reverse complement strand
GAATTCCCGTGCCTCCGCGGTGGAGGTCGTGACGAGGGTCCTCGGAATGACCATCCCGACATCGCGAGCCACCGCCAGCTGAAGCACCTTGTTGCTGGCCCGCTGGTCAAGCCAGGGCGAGTTCACCCACCTCGCACCCAGCGTCTCCCAGACGCCAACCATGAGTTCGTGGACTTGTTCACGAGCGAACTGCTGGTGCTCCCGGGACAGGTCGGCATGGGGCTCGTATGGTCGAGGCCGCCGCCACCAGACGGCACTGACCTGGCCCGCCCGTCCCTGGATGGCCTTGCTCGGCGAAATTCGGGGACCCCAAACTCCGTTCAGGTCGTGGCCCACCGAGATGGAGTGCATCCTGGGGATTGTCGCCAGGTCCAGGAGTTCCGCGGTTGCGCCATGCCGTCGTATGGCCTCTGCCACGGGTGTCAGGTGGACGTCGGACGAGTCGCTCACGATGAGCACCACGTTGCGCCCGGGCGCACCGCACCCGGGTCGATGATCAGCTCCCATCACCGATACACCTACGTTCGTGCTTCGCTGGAAGCACCGGCCCGGCCGCGCGAGCCACCCTGGCTCTCACAGCCCCAGGGAACCACTCGAAGGTCCCCCGGCGCAGCTTCCAGGCCCTCGCTGTTTGGTTGGGTTGCGCCCGGAGTGGGAACGATGGGGAAGAGAATCCGGTCGAAGATATTCCCGGTATTGGATGATGACATGGACGTAGGGCTCCCTGGTAAGGCGGTGATGTCGCTGAACCGTGTCGTGGTTCAGGGCGCGGGAGGACGCCGTTTGTGACCGCATCACTTCGATTCTTCCGCCGAGACTCCCCGGAGGGGCCCAGTCGTGGACGTCATGCCTTCGAGGCGGACGACCTCCCGAGCCAGCTCGAGACCAGGGTCCGCCCGGCTGATCAGTCGCCTGAGCCGCTCCACGAAGCGGACGGCATCCTCTCGGTTCCCGAGTCGCCAGGAAGCATCCGCCGAGATCGCGAGCGACCGCCCGTAGGCCCACCCACGCCAGACTCCACGGGGCATTTGCGCACGGTATCGCGCGGCTGCGGCAAAAGCCTCCGACGGGTCGCTTTCTCGCGCCACCTCGGCAAGAAGATACGAAGGCGCGATGGCAGTGTTGGGCCAGGGCGCCGTCTTCTCGAGTTCCATCAGAATCGACACGGCGCGCGAAGTGTCGCCTGCCTTCCACGCCTGGAGAGCGACGACCTCGGAGTGAGCGGTCGTCCCAGGACTGAGGCCTCTCTCCATCGCGGCCGCATCGTCCCGGGTGCCGAACAGCGCGAGCTGGGCCGCGGCCAGGGGCGCGCCCTCCGAAGACGCGTGAATGAGCTTCTGAGTCTCCGCCCGAAGCCGAGGCAGGCGCCCTTCGCCCGCCGCCAGGGTCGCCTTGAGCAGGGCAAGGTCGATCGGCTGCAGGGAGGTGAGTTCGTTCGACGGAGCGTTCACCATTCGCCAGGCTTCGCGGAAGCGCCCCTGGGCCATTCCGATCTTCAGGCGAATGACCAGGACGGCGACGTTTCCGGGCTCCTCCGCGGCGAGCGCCGTTGCCACGCCATCTGCCTCCTCGAAGTCGCCGGCGGCGACGAGCGCCTCGAGCAGCAGGAGCCTTCCAGCGAAGGTTTCCGCCGCACCGCGCGCCAGCTCCACCGACCTCTCGTGTCGACCAAGCCAGGCATTCCCGATCACCGCCGCCCGTAACTGGCCAGGCGTGCCGGGAGCCATGCGGGTGAGCAGGTCGGACAGCTCCGCCGTCCTGCCCGAGAGGGCATAGGCATCGACCAGGTGCTTGAGGATCCAGCCCGTTGGGGGTCCAGAGGCCTGAGCCTTTGCCAGGAACGGAGCGGCCTCGCCGAACCTCGACGCGTGATAGAGGAGGTCGCCAGCGAGGGTCGATGCCTCGACATCACCTGGATCGTCAGCGACCAAGGAGGAATAGCCACGGATTGCCGCCTCCTCTTTGCCGTCCAGGTAATCCTTCCAGGCCCGGACGAGTACGGCGTCCCGTCTGCTCGTGCGTCCCGGCGACAGCATTGCCGCATCGAGGTGCTCCCGGGCTTCTGCGCTCCCTCGATCGGCGATCCCGAGAACGCGTGCGAGCTGGTAGTGGGCGAGCGCGAATGAAGGATCGGCGTCGAGCGCCTTGCGAAGATGCGCGCCACACCGAGCAAGATCATCCTCGCCACCGTCCTCCGCCGCCGAGTCGACGCAATTCGCCCCACGCAAGTACTCGAGATGGGCGCCCAGGCTGGGTGTGGTCAGGTCTGCAACCGGGCGCGAGGTCCGCTCCAGGTCGGGCGCGCGCTCTCCAGCGGCCCGCCGGAGGTCCAGCAGAGGCCTGTCGAGCGCTGCCGGAATCCCCTCGATCGTGGGGACGGTGACGGACGTGCTGAATCGCGGGCCGCCGCCGCGAACACCATCGAGGGTCAACCCCACGGAGAAACCGGAACCGACGCGAGTCGCAACGGGAAAGATGACCGCGGAAGCTCCGACCTGTCCGGCGGCCTCCCGCCACTCGCCGATGTCGGTCGATCTTGGTTGCTTCCCTGCCTTTCGCAACTCCGCTTCCATTCGGGCGTTGGCCACGACCCTGAATCGCGGCGAGTCCGAGAGCGCTGTCCGCAGCAACTCCGAGAGGTGGTCGAGCTCGGGCGCCCCGGTCTCGTTCCGGGTGGGGGCCAGCGCCACCACCAACCGTTCCCCCGTGGGAGCTTCCTTGGGGCGTCCGCGTTCCACCACCGCCCAGATCACGACAGCGGCGAGCACGGCCAGCGACGAGGCGAGGATCCACCGCCGGACCGAGCGGATCCCTTCGTGCTGCATCGCCAGGAGCCTGGCCAGCACCTCGCGCGCCGAAGCGGGGCGCTGGTCCGGGTTGGGCTGGGTGAGGCACTCAGTGAGGCGCTTCAACGCATCGGTGCGTCGGGACGACTTGGTGCGGGGACCAGCGGCAACGCATCCGGCGAGCATCTGCTGTAGCATGACGCCCAGAGCGAAAAGATCCGTCCGGGCGTCCTCGGTGCCCCCGTCTCGCTGCTCGGGCGCCATGTACCCCGGCGTCCCGCTTCCCGGCGCGGCCTCCCGATCGAAGAGCCGCGCGATTCCGAAGTCGAGCACCTTCACGGCACCGCCTGCGCACAGGAACACGTTCACGGGCTTCAGGTCCCGGTGGAGCATCCCAGCCGCATGGGCGTGCTGGAGCGCCGTCGTCACCGTCGTACCAATCCGGATCACCTCCTCGGGGGTCATCCCCCCTCGGGCCACGCGCGCGTCGAGCCCCTCCCCTTGCAGCAGCTCGAACACCAGGAACGCACCGTGCTCGGACCTCCCGGCCTCGAAGATGGTCACGATGGCGGGATGGTTGAGCCGGGCGACCGCCTCGGCCTCGGCCCGGATCCACTCCGTCCCTCCGCGGGCGGGCGATGCTCCCGGGCGAAGGAGCTTGAGCGCCACCGCCCTTCCCAACTCGGGGTCTTGCGCCGCGTACACCACCCCGAACCCGCCACGGCCGATCTCGCACTGCACGACGAACCGGCCCACCTGCGTGCCCGGCGGCAGCCCCTCGAGCTGGGTATCCGGGACCGGGACCCGGGTGAATCGTGCCAGGTCCTCGAGAAGCTGGGACAGCTCGCCAGCGACCGGTGGCGACCCGCTCATCCCAGGTGGCCGAGGCGCCGGGCTTCCTCGCCGAGACGCACCTTGAGCCGCTCGAATCGCTTCCGCACGGCCTGCGAGTCGACCGGGATGCCGTCGCTCGTCATCACCAGGGCCACCTCCTCCCACGGGAGCTTCTCGTCGATGCGGAGCGCGAGGAGCGTCTGCTCGTCGAGGTCGAGCGTGTCGCGCAGGTCGTCGAGAACCCTCGACTGGCGCTCGAACCGGAGCGCCGAGCGGGTCCGAACACCGTCGGCGAGCCTCTCGGCCTCCCGCGTCGCCAGCCGCCGCCCCCGCTTGTGCCAGCCATCGCGGGTCACGGTCACGGCCGCGTTCCGGGCGAGGGCGTAGACCCAGGCCTTGAGCGGGGCCTCGCGGCGGTAGGTTCCGGCGTAGCGGCAGAGGTTCTCGGCGAAGAGGGAGAAGGCTTCCTCCGCGAGGTCTTCCTGCTTCCGAAAGAGGGTCCGGAGGAGGCCATAGACGCTCGGGCCGAGGTCGTTCATCACCTCGGCGATACCGCGCCGGAGGTCGCCCTGGGCCAGGAGGTCGGCGGCGGTCGTGGACGTCACGGGGGAGATATTACGTCAGGTCGGGGCGGGCGGGTACCCGTTTGGGGGGGGGCCGCATTCCGGTTGTCACATCCGCGCTCGCCAAGCGCCCCCCAAGGAGATGTCCCAACCTCCTGGAGAATCCAAATGAGAGCGTGGAGAATGACCATCGACCAGCGGTACGCGATTGCTCCTCGCTCGGCGCGCCACCCTGGTAACGCCGCCGAGGATCCACTCGGTCCGAGACCACGGCATCTTCGCACCCAACTCCAGGGCGCGGGCCCGGGTCGTTCCTGCGCCTGCGGAGGCTCCCGACCCCATCCCCTCCCCGCCCTCGTCCAAGCCGAAGGCGAATACCGGGACTCGCACCTACCGGGTCCCCTGGGCCGACCTGCTGAAGAAGGTCTTCGCCGTGGATGTCCTCGCATGCCCCGACTGCGGCGGCAGGCTCAAGATCATCGCCTTCATCTCCGATGACGCCGTTGCCAGGCGCATCCTCTCTTCACCTCGGCCTCGACTCGCGGGGCCCGCCCGTCGCGAGAGCCCAGGCACCGCCGGACTTCGGCGAACTCGGCCCGAGCTACGACGGCGCCGAGCCCGTCTACGCCGATTGAATCCTCCCCGCCCTCGTCGGTGAGGCCCGGTCCTGTCCTGGTACCGGTCGCCGGCCCCCCTTCAGGGCGGGCGTGCCCCTTCAGATCCTCCCGGAGCAGGGCAACCAGTTTCCGTAGCTGCGGTTCAACTCCCTACCCGTCAAAGCGTCTCCTTGCCGGAGGGGATGATCGCTGTCCGGGGTGGCGGTCCCCGGCCTGGATCGCTAGAATTCCCCCAT
This sequence comes from uncultured Anaeromyxobacter sp., assembly GCA_903874275.1. Taxonomy (GTDB): domain Bacteria; phylum Myxococcota; class Myxococcia; order Myxococcales; family Anaeromyxobacteraceae; genus CAIOAK01. The sequence continues at coordinate 2,632 of CAIQRS010000199.1, read as the reverse complement.
GAGCAACGCGGCCCGCCAGGAACTCCACGCCCTTCTAGACGCGCTGCCCGCAAGCGAGGAGCAGGCCGCCAGGCGGTACCTGGAGTACCTGCGGGACGCGAGCGATCCGTACGCCAGCCTGGACAAGGTCGAGCCCCTCCTGGACCTTGCCGACGACGAACGTGCCAGGCTTCATGCGTCACTCCGGCAAGCCGAGGATGAGATCGCTGCAGGCAAGTCAGTCGCCGCGGAGGATCTCGTTCGAGAGCTCCGGGCGGCGAGGTGAAGGTCCGGTTCTCCCCGACGGCGCGTCGGCAGATCGGTGCGCTGGCGGCCTGGTGGAACCAGAACCGCTGGGCTTCCCGTGTTCGCGTCGAGGACGCGCTCGAGGCGGCGGTCACCGCGGTGGCAGAGCACCCGGGGCTCGGGCAGACGTACTCGCTCAATCCGAGCTACCGGACCTGGCGACTCAAGGGCACTCCTTACGTCCTCTTCTACCGGGTCGATGACGCCGCGGAGACGATCTGGATCGTCGGCGCATGGAGCGCGCTGCGGGGATCGGGGCCCGAGCTTCCCTGAGCCTGAAGGGCAGCTTCGATTCCCGGGCGCGTCACTTTGACCTCCGGCAGGCCACAAAGGCATCCACGTCAGCCGGGGCGATCCGGATGGAGTTGGAGACGCGGACGTGGAGCAGCGATCCCTCCGCCACGACCTTGTAGACGGTGGCCGTGGAGACGCCCAGACGGGCCGCCACGGCGCGCACGGAGAGCAGGTTGCCCTGGCTTCCATCCTGGCCCCGAGGCGTCGCTGGGGAGCTCCCCGATGTCGCCGCAGTCCGCAACACCGGCGCAACACGAGGAGTGGGAATCGCTGTGCCAGTTGTGACGGGATGGAGGTCGCCCGCCGGATGGGGACCGTCCGCGGTGCTGAAATTGTTGGAGTTTGTGAACGCCTGCGACGACTGATACTCGTTACACTCTGAGTGTAGTCGCTTCCCAAGCTGAGGGTCGCCGGTTCGAATCCGGTTTCCCGCTCCATTCCACAGGCCGGAGATGACTCGCGATTCTGCGAGGCGTCTCCGGCCATCTTCTTCTGTTCCGGAGCCACCCGTAGCACCGGCGTAGCAAACCGCGCCACTGCCGGCCCGAAGCTGAGGCGATCGACCTCCGCCCGGAGGTACTCCGGAGCGAGGTGCCCGTAGAGCTCGGTCGTGATCTTCGGGTCGCTGTGGCGAAGGATGCGTTGCACGGCCGGCAGGTTCGCGCCGTTCATCATGAGCAGGCTCGCCGTCGTGTGGCGCAGATCGTGGAAGCGGATGGGGCGCACCACCGGCTTCACCCAGAGCTTCCGGCGGTCCTTCGGGCAGCGCCGCGTCTCCTGGTCGGGGGCCGCCTCCTCGTGTCCGCAGCCCTTCTTGCGGCAGGTGTGCTTGTACCCCTCCACCACTCCTGCGCGGCCCAGCGCCCGGCGGAGCGTCATCTCGAGGTTCACGTCCCGCCGCATCATGGTTCCGTCGGGACGCGGAAAGACCAGCCCCGAGGGAGAGGCCGCCATGGCGATCCGCAGGAAGGGCAGGAGCTCGGTCGCGATGGGGATGCCGTCGGCGTGGCCGCCCTTCGTCGTGTCGCGCTCGTGGGACCGGGCCACCATCAGCATCTGGCGCGGGAGGTCGACGTCCGGCTTCCGCAGCGCGAGCAGCTCACCCTTGCGTAGACCGGTGTAGACGGCGGTGGCGAAGAGCGGCCTCCATCGCGGGTCGAGCGCCCACAGGAGGAGCGGAACCTCGTTGGGGCGCAGGTAGTCGGGCTTCCGCTTCGGGATCTTGCGCTTGCGCACGTCGAGCGTGGGATTCGCTCCCGGGAAGCGACCGGCCCGGCGCGCGGCGTTGAACGCTCGGGAGAAGTACCCGCGGACGTGGTTCACCATCTGCGGCGAGACCTTGGTGCTCTTCGCCTGCAGGAAGGCCTCGATGCGGCCGGCGGTGATGGCGGTGAGCGGAAGCGGCGCCAGGTCGGACGAGAGGATGTGGGTCCGGATGGCGCTCTCGTTCGTGACGTGGGAGGCGAGTGGCTTCGAGTAGTTCTTGAGCCACCACTTCATGAGCTCGGCGAGGGAGCCGCCGCCGTCCTCGGGGAGCGCAGCCTCGACGCCGAGGCGAACCCGCTCGGCCCTCCGCTCGAGTTCGGCCTGGAGCCGCCGCGCCTCTGCCTTCGTGCGCGCCGTCGAGACCATCCCGCGCCAGAGGCCGGAGTCGTCCTTCCAGCGCAGGTACCACTTCCCGTCCTTGAGGTATGGCGAGGCCACGGCGGGCTCCTTCCCCTACCCTTGTTGTCCCGGGCCCGGAGTTCCTGCCGACGCCATCGCGATCTCGCGGATGCGCCCCGGCACGAACCGGACGAGCCCGCCGACCTTCACGTACGGCAGCAAGCCTGACTCGGCCTTCTGGTAGACCCAGGAGCGGCTCGCCTTCAGGTAGCGGGCGACGTCCCGGGCGTCCCACAGCGTCTCGAATCCGTCCGGTGCGAGGTCGATCACGGGTCACCTCTTCTTCCGTGGGGAGTCGAAGCCCGGGCCCTTCTCCCGCACGGCGATGCTGCGCTCGTAGAGCAGATGGTGGAGGTAGTCCGCGCGATCGACGCCGAGCGCCTTGCGG
>CAIQRS010000198.1 GCA_903874275.1 uncultured Anaeromyxobacter sp. | reverse complement strand
TGACGCCGTCGTCGATGGCCCGCTCCACCTCGCGCCGCTGCTGCGAGAGGCGCACCCCGAACTCGCGGGCGTGGTGCTTCACGTCCTCGGGGGTGAGGCCCGCCGCGTCGGCGAGCCGGCCGAGGACCTTCTCGGCCTCGGCCTCGGCGGCGTTCAGCCCGACCAGCGCGTGCGACCAAGCCTCACGGAACTTCGCCTGGAGATCCGCCATCGTGATGCTCCCCTTCCCCTAGGCCTGCCCGACGACGGGCTTGCGCGTGGGCTTGCCGGCCTTGCGCTTGCGGCTGTCGTCGAGCCGCTTCAGGATCTTGTTGATCTCGCGGGAGAGCTCGGCGACCTCCTCGCGGCTGGCGACGCCCAGGAACCGGAGCGCCGAGACCTGGAGGTTCTCGAGCTTCTCGGCCGCGTCCACCCGGAACTCCTGGGCCTTGTCCTTCCACTCCTCGGCGCGCTCGATCCCGACCTCGCGGAGGTGCTCGAGCCGCTCGCGGACCTCGGCCCAGTCCTTCCCGGAGACCTTCTGGAAGCGGGTCTGCACCTCGTGCATCAGCTTCTGGGCCTCGGCCTCGAGGGTCTCGAGCCTGGCCTGGGCCACCTCGACGGACTCACGGAGAAAGCCTTCCACCTTGGCGGAGTTCTTCGCGTTGCGGCTCTTCTGGGCTTCGGCCATCGTCGTCTCCTTCGTGGGGTTGGCCCCTCGCACGGAGGGGCGATGTCGCGAAAGGTATATAACGCGTCGCGTCATCCCCGTCAACCGTCCAGGTGATTTACGAGTCGTCCCGGATGGGGCGGTTCTCAGGCGGCCGCCGGCTCGGTGCCGACCGCCTCGGCCACGCATCCAAACCCGCCCCGCCTCAGCAGTTCCGGCAACTCCTCGAGGATCCGGCGGGGGAAGCCCGGCCCCCCGTAGACGAACCCCGTGTAGACCTGGACCAGCGACGCCCCGGCGCGGATCCGCGCGTAGGCGTCGGCCGCGTCCATGATCCCTCCCACGCCGACGACGGGGATGCGCCCCGCGGCCCGGGCGTGGGCGCGGCGCAACGCCTGGAGCGAGAGGGGAGCCAGGGGAGCGCCGGAGAGTCCACCGGCCTCGGCGGCGCGCGGATGGGACGCCACCGCCCCGGGACGCTGGATGGTGGTGTTGGTGGCGATGACGCCGGCGGCCCCGCAGGCCACCGCCACGTCCACCGCCTCGTCGAGGGCCTCGGGCGTCAGGTCCGGGGCGAGCTTCACCAGGAGCGGCTTGCCGAGCGGGCGGGCCCGGTCCACGCAGGCCCCGAGCAGCGCCTCGAGCGGGGCGCGCTCCTGGAGGGCGCGCAGCCCGGGCGTGTTGGGCGAGGAGAGGTTCACCACCAGGTAATCGGCCCACGGGTGAAGCGCGTCGATGGCGGCCAGGTAGTCGTCGGCGGCCCGCTCGTTGGGGGTGTCCTTGTTCTTGCCGACGTTGACGCCGACGATCCCCCGGCCCTCCAGGGGGAGCCTGGCCAGCCGCTCCGCGCAGGCCGCCATCCCCTGGTTGTTGAACCCCATCCGGTTCAGGAGCGCCCGGTGCTCGGGGAGACGGAAGAGGCGCGGGCGGGGGTTTCCGACCTGGGGGCGGGGCGTGATGGTCCCCACCTCGACGTGGCCGAACCCCAGCGCGTGGAGGCCGCGCACCAGCACCTCCCCCTTGTCGAACCCGGCCGCCATGCCCAGCGGGCTCTCGAAGTCGAGCCCCATGCACTTCACGCGCAGTGAAGCATCCGGCCGGGGCCGGAGGGCCGCGCCGGCGCTCCCCATGGCGCGCAGCGCCCCGGCGGCGAGCCCGTGGGCCCGCTCCGGGTCGAGGTGGAACAGGAGCTTCCGCGCGGCGTCCCAGGCCATGGCGTCAGGGGCGCGGCGCGCCCAGGTTCTCCCGGAAGAAGCGGATCTCCATCTCGGCCAGCCGCTCCGCCGTGTCCGGATCGGCCGCCAGGTGGGTCACGTTGGCGAGCGGCACGAAGGAGGCGGGCGCGCCGGCGCGGAAGAGCGCGTCGGCCAGCTTGATGGAGTGGAGCAGGTAGACGTTGTCGTCGGCCGTGCCGTGCACGAGGAGCAGCGGCGCGTGCCCCTTTCCGGCCAGCCGCGTGAGCGAGCTCCGGTCGTAGGCCTCCGGCGCCGCGGCGGGGAGCCCCAGGTAGCGCTCGGTGTAGTAGGTGTCGTAGTCGCGCCAGTCCACCACCGGCGCCCCGGCCACGGCGGCCCGGTAGACGTCGGGGCGCCGCAGCGCCGCCAGCGCGGCCATGTAGCCGCCGAACGACCAGCCGGTGATTCCCACGCGGGAGAGGTCGATCTCGGGGACGACCGCGGCCAGGGCGGCCAGCGCCTCGACCTGGTCCTCCAGGGCCGGCCCGGCCAGGTCCCCCTTCACGGCCCGCTCGAACTCCCGCCCCAGCCGCGCCGTCTCGCCCCGGTTCACCACCTTCACCACGAGGAATCCCTGGTCGGCGATCCACTGGGCGCGGGGCGACTCGCTCCTCAGCCCGAGGGCCCTGAGGCCGATCGGCCCGCCGTACACCTGCACGATCACCGGGTACTTCACGCCCGGCTGGAAGTCGCGCGGACGGACGAGCGAGGTCCACAGCCCTCGCTTGCCGACCTGGCGGATCTCCGGGCGCGCCCGGAAGGGAGGCTGGACGGCCACCGACGGGAGCTGGATGCGCTCTTTTCCGTCCGGACCGACGAGCGCCAGGCGGGAACCCTCGCCCGGTCTGGAGGAGGAGACCACGAGGACCTTTCCGCCGTCGGCCACCTTGGCCCAGAGGCCGGTGGGCGGTTCGCCGGGGAGGACCACCTCGACGGGAACCGCTCCGGGACGGACCCGGAAGAGCCGCTCGCGGGTGGGGTCGCCCCGCGTACCGAGGAAGTAGACGTCGCCGGCGTCGGAGACCCCGGCCAGCCCGACGTAGCCGTACTCCAGGGGAACCACTCCGGAGAGGCGTTCGCCCCCGGGGGAGCGCAGCTCCAGCTCCGCCCCGCCGCCACGCTCGGTGAACCAGAGGAAGCCCGATCCGTCGGGCATCCAGCGCAGCGCCGCGTCGTTCAGGTTCAGCCAGGAGGCGTCCTTCTCCACGAGGAGGACCGTGGTCTTCCCGCTGCCGGGGTCGGCGCGGAGCACGGCCTCCTCGGTCTGGGATCGGTCCTGGACCACGAGCAGGAGCGGCGCCCCCTTCTGCCAGCGCACCTGGGCCAGGTAGGGGTAGCGCTCCCGGTCCCAGTCGATCCAGGTGGGTGCCCCGCCCTCCAGGGCGACGACGCCCAGCCGGACCTTGGTGTTCTGCCGGCCAGCGCGCGGGTAGGCGAACTGGACGGCGCGCCGCTCCGGTCGCGCCGGATCCTGGATGGAGAGCTTCTCCACCTCGGTGTCGTCGGCCTCCTCGAACGCCAGGCTCCTCCCGTCGGGGGACCACCAGTACCCCTCGCGGCGGTCCATCTCCTCCTGGGCCACGAACTCGGCCAGGCCGTGGGTCTTCCACTCGGTGGCCCCGGTGGTGAGCGCCCGGGCCTTGCCGGTGGCGATGTCGAGGACGTGCAACTCGCCGCCCGCCACGTAGGCGACCTGCTTGCCGTCCGGGGAGAGGCGCGGGTCGAGCGCGCCCTGCGGGGTAGGCATGCGCCGCTTCTCGCCGGTGATCCGGTCCACCGCGTAGAGGCGGCCGCCCAGCGAGGCCAGGAAGGTCTTCCCGTCCTGGGCCATCTCGTAGTGGGTGATCCCCCGGGCGGTGATGCGCTGCCGCTCGAGCCGCGCCTTCTCGGCGTCGGACAGGTCCTCCGGCTCGGAGGCGAGGAGCGCCTCGGCGGTGAGCAGTTCGCGCGTCTTCCCGGTGGCCACGTCGGTGGCGAAGAGGGAGAGCACACCGGACCGGGAGCCGGACCGGAGGAAGATCACCTCCGAACCGCCGGGCACCACGGTGGCGCGCGAGGGCGACCCTGCGCGGTAGCCGCGGGTCTCGGAGAGTTCCCGGAGGAACGAGGGGGCCGCGGCAGGCGGCGCGGGAGGAGGCGCCGAGACGATGGTCAGTGCGAGGAGGAGCGCGGGCGTCATGGAACGCTTCCTAACACGGGGAACGGCTCCGTCAGAGGTCCTTGTCCATCACCAGCGCGTCCTCCCCGTCCTCGGCGTAGTAGCGCGGACGGACCCCGACCTCGCGGTAGCCGAGGGAGCGGTAGAGGGCGATGGCCGGGGCGTTCCCGCGGCGAACCTCCAGCATGGAGACCCGGGCCCCCTGCTCGCGCCCCCGCGCCTCCACCTGGTCGAGGACGGCCCGGGCCACGCCGCGCCGCCGGGCCTCCGGCGCCACCGCCACGTTGAGGACGTGGAGCTCGTCGTGGACGAGCCAGACCACCGCGAACCCCTGGATCTCGCCGTCCGGGCCGCCGGTGGCGAGCAGCACGGTGGAGAACTCGTGGCCGAGCTCGCGGCGGACCAGCTCCTCGGACCAGGGGTGGGAGAAGGCGGCCCGCTCGATCTCCATCACGCGCGGCAGGTCCCCCTCCCGCATCCGGCGGAAGGCCAGGGCGGGCCCTTCGCCCCCAGTCACGGCCCGGCGCCCAGGTCCACGAGGATGCGGATGTCGGCCCGGTTCCGGAGGTCCGCCAGCAGCGCCTTGGTCTCGGCGTCGGCCCGGGACGCCGCGAGCCGGGCCGCGATCTCGTCGGTGGCCTCCGCGAGCGTTCGCCCCCCGTAATCGGAGGCGTGGGCCTGGTACCAGGCCGCCACCTCCCGCTGGGCCGGACGGAGCCTTCCCAGCCGGGACTCGAGGTACCTGCGTACCCGCAGGCTGCGCCGCAGCGTGGTCGTGAGGTCCTCCTCGGTGGCGTCGATCTGGAAGAGGAACGCCTTGAAGGCCCCGGGCGTCGGGAACTCGGCCTTGAACCGCGCCAGCTCCGCCACCGCGGCCTCCCGGTCCACCTCGAACACCTGGAGCCGGACCGCCTCCTCGTGGAGCAGGATCTGGTCCACGTACCAGTCGAGGGAGGCCCGCAACACCAGCCCGTCGAGGGGGGCGGACGCCGCCTCGATCCCCCCGCGGGAGACGAGCGCGATCCTCCCCTCCTCCACGACCTTGGAGCGGGTGACCACGACGGCCTCCCTCCCCCGGGTGGCGACCACGGCCACCACCTCGTCCACGACGCGCCCTCCGGACGGGGCGTCCATGCCCCCCGCGGCGAGCGGGACGAGGAGTGCCGCGAGGATGGCGCACTTCGTCATCGGGCGATTCTAGTCTCCCGCACCCTTCCGGGCGACAACCAACGTTGACCTCGGGCGCGAACGCGTTAGCTTTTTCCCGTGCCCCAGAGAGACCTGTACGACGTCCTCGGCGTGAGCCGTGGCGCCTCGAGCGACGAGATCCGGAAGGCGTACCGAAAGCTCGCCAAGAAGTTCCACCCGGACATGAACCCCGGGGACCGCAAGGCCGAGGACAAGTTCAAGGAGATCACCGCGGCCCACGAGGTCCTCTCCGACGAGAAGAAGCGCAAGCTCTACGACGAGTTCGGTCCCGACGCCCTGCGCACCGGCTTCGACGAGAAGGCGGCCGACCGGTACCGGCAGTGGAGGCAGCACGGGGGGAGCCCGGGACAGGAGGTCCCCTTCGACCTGGGGGATTTCGAGACCGTCAACGTCGGCGGCGTGGGCAACTTCGACTTCGGCTCGATCTTCGGCGACCTCTTCGGCGGAGGGGGGCGTGGCCGGCGGCGCGGGGCCCCCGTGTCCAGGCCCGGGCGCGACGCCGAGGCCGAGCTCCAGGTCGACCTTCGCGACGCGGTGCTGGGCGCCGAACGCGACCTGCACGTGGACGGCCGCACGCTGCGCGTCAAGATCCCCGCAGGCGTGACGGACGGGTCGAGGATCCGGCTCTCCGGCCAGGGAGGCGAGGGCTCGAACGGCGCTCCGGCCGGGGACCTCTACCTGGTCGTCCGGCTCCGCGATCAGGTCGGCGTTCGCAGGGAAGGGCGCGACCTCTTCCTCGAGCTCCCCCTCACCATCCCGGAGGCCGCTGCCGGCGCGGAGGTGGTCATCCCCACCTTCGAGGGGCAGGTCCAGCTCAAGATCCCGCCCGGAACCCAGTCCGGTCGCCAGCTCCGGCTGCGCGGCAAGGGGCTCCCGGACCTCAAGGGAGGCCCCCGGGGCGATCTCTACGCCGTGGCCAGGATCGTCCTCCCCGAGGACAGCGAGCCCCTCCGCGAGGCGGTGAAGCCGCTCCAGGATCTCTACAAGACCGACCCGCGCGCGGGAATCTCGTTGTAGAAGGGGCCCCATGGGAATCCTCGACCTCTTCGGCAGCCGCGAATCGCGGGAGCAGGCCAGCCTGAAGAAGCTGGGCCAGAAGATCACTCAGAAGTGGGGCCCGGCCGAGAACCGCCAGAAGGCCATCGAGCAGCTGGGCGAGAACGGGACCCCGGCCGCGCTCAAGGTCCTCTGCCTGCGCTTCACGGTGCGCGCCGAGGTGGGCATCTCCGACGACGACGAGAAGGAGCAGGCCCGCTCCATCCTGGTTGCCGCCGGGCCGAAGGCGCTCGAGCCGGTGCGCGAGTTCCTCGACGAGCAGGAGTCGGGCGTGGCCTGGGGCTTGCGGGTGCTCGCCTCGCTCGCTCCCCCGGCGGAGCTCCTCGGGACCGTCCTCTCCCTCCTCCAGAAGCTCGGGCGGGAGTACACCCGTGATCCCGAGAAGAAGATGGTCCTCCTGGCATGGCTGCGCGAGCACCCCGACATGGCCGGCCTGGCCCCCGTGGGCGGGCCGTCGCGCGACGAGGCGGTCCTCCCGCTCCTCGAGGACTTCGTGGACGACGTGCGCATCGGCGCGGCCCGCGCGCTCACCGTGGGGAGGCAGAGCGACGCGGCCCGCGACGCGCTCATCGCCCTGCTCCTGCGCGACCGGGACAACGCCCGGGTCCGCGGCGAGGTCTTCCAGGCCCTGGTGGACCTGGGAGCGGACGTGAAGGGGCACCGGAGCGAGGTCGAGGCGCTGCTCGTCGAGCCCTGGTACCTCGACCGCGAGGGGCGCGTGAAGCGCCGCGGCGCCTAGCCCGGCTCACCCGGACCCCGATTGGACCCCGCTCCCTCCACCTCTCCCCCGCCCCGCAGCCCACGAAGGCGAAGGCTGCTCTTCGACCGCTGGTTCGACCCCATCCACCTGCCCGAGGGGCTCGAGGGGCAGATGGCGGCGCTGGCGGAGCGGGGCAGCGTGGTCTTCGTGGCCAGGTCGTCGGGCCTCATCAACTATCTCTACGTGAACTGGCTGGTGCGCCGGCTCGGCCTGCCGCCGCTCCGCGTCGCCGTGAACTTCGTCGGGCTCTTCGGCTGGCTGGCCGCGGTATGGCGCAGCGTCCGGGCGCTCGTCGACGCCGCGGCGCGCGGCCAGTCCACGGCGGTCATCTTCCTGAACACGCACGAGGAGAGCGGGCCGCCCTTCGAGGCGCTGGTGGAGTTGCAGCGCGGCCAGCAGCGCCCCATCTTCCTCGTCCCGCTCATCCTGGTCTGGAACCGCCGGGCCCAGCGGGTGGTGCCGTCCATCTGGGACCTGGTCTGGGGCTCACCCGAGTCGCCCACCACCCTTCCCGCGGCCGTGGCCTTCTTCCGCAACTACAAGCGGGCCTTCCTCCGGGTGGGGCGCCCCATCGACCTCGCCGCCTTCGTGGCCGAGCGCTCCGAGGAGGCCGACGCGCTGGTGGCCCGGAAGGCCCGGGGCACCATCCACCATCACCTGGCCCGTGAACTCCGCACCTCCGTCGGGCCGCCGCTCCGGACACCCACCCGCGTCACCGAGAAGGTGATGCGCGACCGGCACCTCCGCGAGGTTCTGGGGCACGTGGCGAAGCAGAGGGGGCGCTCGCCCGCGTCGGTCCGGCGGGAAGCGGTCCGCGACCTCGACGAGATCGCCAGCCGCTACTCCCCCCTGTTCATCGACTTCATCCGCCCCATCTTCCGCTGGATCTTCCAGACGATGTACGACCGGGTGGAGATCGACGAGAAGGGGCTCGCCGAGATCCGGCGGCTGGCGGCCGACAAGCCGCTCGTGCTCACGCCCAGCCACAAGAGCCACGTGGACTACATGCTGCTCTCCTGGGCTTTCTACGAGCACGGCCTCATCCCGCCCCAGGTCGCGGCCGGTATCAACCTGGCCTTCTGGCCCTTCGGCTCGCTGGCCCGGCGCGCCGGCGCCTTCTTCATCCGCCGCTCGTTCAAGGGCGACAAGATCTACAGCGCGACCCTGCGCGCCTACGTGAAGTACCTCCTGCGCGAACGCTTCACCCAGGAGTTCTTCCCGGAGGGCGGCCGGTCCCGAACCGGCAAGCTCCTCTTCCCCAAGACGGGCCTCTTCTCCATGGAGGTGGATGCCTGGGGCGACGGCGCGGTGGACGACGTGCTCTTCGTCCCCATCGCGGTGGACTACGAGCGGCTCGTGGAGGGCGCGTCATACGCCCAGGAGCTGGCCGGGGGAGAGAAGAAGAAGGAGTCGTTCGGCGCCCTGCTCCAGACCCCCAGGGCGCTCCTTCGACGCTACGGCCGCATCTACCTCCAGTTCGGGACACCGGTCTCGCTCAAGGATCTGGCCGAGCAGCAACTCGGGGCCGGTGCGGTGGCGCCGTCGCTCACCCTCGACGCCGACGAGCGCGGGTCCGATTCGCGCCGGTCGCTGGTGCAGCACCTCGCCAACCGGGTCATGTGGGGCATCGCCGAGGTGGTGACGGTGACGCCGGTGAGCCTGGTCGCCGCGGCCCTCCTCTCCCACGTCCGCCGGGGCATCTCGGCCGAGGACGTCGCCGAGCGGGTCGAGCTCCTGCGCACCATCGCCATCCGGGACGGGGCGCGGATCGCCTCGGGGCTGGCCGAGGCGCCGTCGAGCCCGCTCGCCCCCGGCCCCATCCACGACGCCGTCGTGACCTTCGCGGCCAGCAAGGTCATCGAGGTCCAGGAGGCGGGCGGCCAGGTCATCTACCACGTGCCCGACGCCAAGAGGACCTACCTCGACTTCAACCGCAACGCGATCCTGAACCGCTACGTGGGGCTCTCGCTGACCGCCCAGTCGGTGCGCGCCCGCGGCGGCGGCGCACCCCTCGAGGAGATCCGGGACGACGTCCGCTGGCTCTCCCGCCTCTTCCGGCTCGAGTTCATGTACCCGGTGGGCGCCAGCTTCGAGTCGATCTTCCGGGCCAAGCTCGACGCCCTGGCCGGCATGGGCGCGGTGGTGGAGGATGCCGGGGGCGTGCGCCCCGGACCGCAGCGCGCCCGGCTCGACTTCCTCGCCGACCTGACGCGCCCGTACCTCGAGGCCTACCGGGTCGCCGGGGAGACGGTCCGCAGCGCGGGGCTCGCGGGCGGATCGGCCGAGCGCAAGGGGCTCGTCAAGCAGGCGCTCGAGCGCGGCCGAGCCGAATTCCTCTCGGGCCACGTGCTGATGCGCGAGTCGATCTCCAAGGCCACCCTGGAGAACGCCGTCGAGTGGCTGGGGACCCAGGGCGCCTTCGAGGGGGACGCCGAGGGGCGTCGCGTGGTCACGGCGACCTGGCGGGACGCGGCTTCGACGCACCTCGTCGAGAAAATCGGCCGATTCCTGGCACCTTGACGCTGGTCAGTCGTCGCCTTCTTCTTCCAAAGCGCGACCCGTCCGGGCTATCCTGCCCGCCCCTAACGCATGCTGCCGGACTTCAAGGTCCGCGAGGAGAAACACACGATGGGTGATCGGATCCTTCACAACGGACTGAAGAGCAAGGTGATGTCGGCGGAGGCCGCTGCGGCGCTCATCCCGAACGGCTCCGTCGTCGGCATGTCCGGCTTCACCGGCGCCGGCTACCCCAAGGCGGTGCCCATCGCGCTCGCCAAGCGGGCCATCGACGAGAAGCTCAAGGGCAAGGCGCTCAAGCTCGACGTCCTCACCGGCGCCTCGACCGGTCCGGAGCAGGACTCGATGATGAGCTTCGTCGAGTCGCAGCGGTTCCGCTTCCCCTACCAGGGCGACGCGGTCACCCGCGAGAAGATCAACGCCGGCATCATGGAATACCAGGACATGCACCTGTCGCATGCCGGCTCCCTGGTGCGCTACGGCTACTACGGCAAGGGCAAGAACAACATCGACTTCGCCGTCATCGAGGTCACCAAGATCAACGCCGACGGCACCCTCGTCCCGTCGTCCTCCTGCGGCGCCAACAACGTCTACTTCGAGATGGCCGACAAGATCATCCTCGAGGTGAACAGCTGGCAGGACGAGCGGCTCGAGGGGATGCACGACATCATCTCCATCCCGGGGGAGCACGGGAAGCGCGTCCCGCTGCCCATCCTGAAGACCGATGACCGGAAGGGCTCGAAGTTCTGGAACATCGACATCAGCAAGGTGGTGGCGGTCGTCGAGTCCACCTTCCCCGACCGCAACGCCGCCTTCAAGCCGCCCGAGGACATCCACAAGCGCATCGCCGGCCACATCATCGACTTCCTCTCCAACGAGGTGAAGGCGGGCCGTCTCTCCAAGCACCTGAACCCCCTGCAGTCGGGCGTCGGCAACATCGCCAACGCCGTGCTGGTGGGGCTCAACGAGGGGCCCTTCGAGAACATGACGAGCTACACCGAGGTGATCCAGGACGGCATGCTCGACATGCTCGACTCGGGGAAGCTCACCGTCGCGTCGGCCACCGCCTTCTCCGTCTCCCCCGAGGGGCAGATCCGGTTCAACAAGCAGATCGACGACTACCGGAAGAAGATCATCCTGCGCCCCCAGGAGATCTCCAACCACCCGGAGATCATCCGCCGCCTCGGCTGCATCGCCATGAACGGGTTCGTCGAGGCCGACATCTACGGCCACGTGAACTCGACCCACATCGCCGGAAAGGGCATCGAGAACGGCATCGGCGGGTCGGGTGACTTCGCCCGCAACTCGGCCTACACGATCTTCATGTCCCCGGCCACGGCCAAGGACGGGAAGATCTCGGCCATCGTGCCCTTCGCCTCGCACATCGACCACACCGAGCACGAGGTGAACGGCATCGTCACCGAGTTCGGCTTCGCCGATCTCCGCGGCCGGAGCCCCAAGGAGAAGGCCAAGGAGGTCATCGAGAAGTGCGCGGCCCCCGAGTACCGCCCCATCCTCTGGGACTACGTGAAGCGCTCGATGAAGAACCCCAGCGCCGGCCTCCACTCGCCGCACATGTTCAGCGAGGCCTTCGCGTTCCACACCCGGTACCTCCAGACCGGGGACATGCGCCCCAAGAAGTAGGGCGATCGTCCGTCGGGCTTCCCACGGCCGCTCCGGGCTCCCCGGGGCGGCCGTTCCATTTCCGGCCGGTGGTATGGTCCGGCCATGTCCCGAGACCTCGACCTCGACCTGGCCCTCGCCACCGCCCGCCGCGCCGTGGAGGCAGCCTCGGCGGCCAGCCTGGCCCACTTCCGTCGCGGGGTCCGCGTCGAGGTGAAGCCGGACCGGACCCCGGTCACCGCCGCCGACCGGGACGCCGAGGCTGCGGTGGTGGCGACGGTCCGCGCGGCCTTCCCCAGCCACGCCATCCTCGGCGAGGAGACCGGCGCCCACGCCGGCGACGCCGCCACCCGCTGGATCGTGGACCCCATCGACGGCACCCGCGGGTTCACCCGTGGTGGATCCTTCTGGGGGCCGCTGGTGGCGCTGGAGCACGAGGGGCGCGTGGTGGCCGGGGCCATGGCCATGCCGGCGCTCGGGGAGGCCTACTGGGCGGCCCGCGGACGCGGCGCCTGGATGGCCCGCGACGGCGGCGAGCCCACCCGTCTGCAGGTCTCCGGGATCGCCGACTGGGCCGAGTCCTCCCTCTCCTTCGGGGAGTTCCGTGGGGTCTTCGCCTCCGAGCGCGAGCGGGCCGTGCTGGATCTCTGCCGGACGGCCGCCCAGGCCCGCTGCTACGGCGACCTGGCCGGCGCGGCCATGGTGCTCACCGGGCGGGCCGAGGCCTGGGTCGAGGCGGGGGTCCAGGTCTGGGACATCGCGCCGCTCCTGGTGCTGGCCGAGGAGGCCGGAGGCCGGTTCACCGACCTCTCCGGGAAGGCGACGGCGGCATCGGGGAACTGCCTGCTCTCGAACGGCCGGGTTCACGACCACGTGCTGCGGGTGCTGGCCGGGGCGGGCCCGGCCTGAGACACATCACGCGCCGGCGCGCCGGAAGAGGTCCACCACCGCCCCCTCGCGACCGGCGGCCCGGGCGCGGCCGCGCGACCACTCCCGCAGCGCCTTGATCTCCTCCTCGTAGGTCTTGAAGAGTGGCACCAGGTCCTGGGCGACGCGGCGCAGGTCGGCCATCTCGACATCTCGCCCCTGGGCGAAGGCCCGGTGCATGGCTCCCACCACCACCTGCTCCAGCTCGGCGCCGGAGAAGTTCTCGCAGGCGTCGGCCAGCAGGGGCAGGTCGAACCGTTCTGGCTCGCGCCCGCGCTTGCGCAGGTGCAGGGCCAGGATGGCCCGGCGGGAGGCCGCGTCGGGGAGGTCCACGAAGAAGAGCTCGTCGAAGCGCCCGCGCCGGAGCAGCTCGGGCGGGAGACGCGACACGTCGTTGGCGGTGGCCACGGCGAAGACCGCCCCGGCCCGTTCCTGCAGCCAGGTGGAGAAGGACCCCAGGAGCCGGGCGGCCCGCGAGTCGGAACCCTGCCCCGGCCCGCTCCCCGCGAAGGCCTTCTCGATCTCGTCCACCCAGACGGCCACCGGCGCCACCGCCTCGGCGGCGGCGAGCGCGCGGGCCAGGTTCTCCTCGGCCCCCTCGGCCGCTCCCATCACCCGCGGCAGGTCGAGCCGGAGCAGCGGGACCCCGAGCTGCGAGGCCGCGACCTTGGCGGCGAGCGACTTGCCGCATCCCTGCACCCCCACCAGGAGGACGCCGCGCGGCGGCGGGAGCCCGAAGCGCCGGGCGCCGGGGGCGAAGGCCTGGGCTCGCTCCTCCATCCACGACTTGAAGCTCTCCAGCCCTCCCAGGGCGTCGGCGGCCTCGAGGGTCTCGACCAGCTCGAGCCCCAGGTCCCGGGAGAGGATGCGCTTCTTCTCCTCGAGCACCATGTCGGCGCCCTTCTGTCCCAGCGCCGGGTCGGCGTGGAGCGCCCGGAGGAAGGCGCGGCGGGCCTGGGTCTCCGTGAGCCCCCGGGCCGCCACCAGCACCCGGTGACGGTCCACCATGCTCTCCGCGCCCGGGGGCGCGATGCCGTCGAGCAACGCCGACAGCTCCGTCTCCCCGGGGAGCGGCAGCCGCAGGACGGCCGCCTCGGAGGCGAGGCCGTCGGGCAGGATCAGGCGGGGCGCGACGATGACCAGGCAGCGCCCCTCGGCGGTGAGGCGCGGGAGCGCGTCGCGGATGGTCCGCACCACGGAAGGGTCGGAGAGTGCCTCGTGGAAGTCGAGCAGCACGGCCATGAAGGGGGCCGGGGCCTTCAGGACGGCCTGGATGGCGGCGACGGGGGTCCGGGCCTCGGGGGCGATGGGCTCGAGCCCGCGCTCGCTCGACCAGACGGCCACGTTGGCGTCCTTCTCGTCGGCGGCGGCGCGGCAGACCGCCACCGCCCGGGCCTCCTCCACGGTGACGAGGTAGAGGATGGGCGTTCCCGCCGCCCAGAGCTCCCCGACCTCTGCCTCGGGCGTCCTCATGAGCTCCCCTCCGAGTCCGCGGTGGAACGCATGGCCTCCTCGAAGGATGTCGCCCCCGACGCCACCTTGAGGACGGCGTGCTCGCGCAGCGTGCGCAGCCCGTCCTGGCGGGCGGTGCGGGCCAGCACCTCGGGAGTCGCCGCCTCGGCGATGAGGTGGCGCAGCCGGTGGTTCACGGCCAGGATCTCGTAGATCCCGGTGCGTCCGAAGTAGCCGGTGTAGCGGCACCTGGGGCAACCCAGGCCGCGCCGGGCGATGAGCTTGCCGGCGTGCTCCTCGGGGTGGCGCACCCCCAGCTCGGCCACCTGGTCGGCGGTGAGGAGCACGTCCTCGGCGCAGCTCGGGCAGACCCCGCGCACCAGCCGCTGGGCCACCACGCCGGTGAGGGTGGCGGCGATGAGGAACCCCGGCACGCCCAGGTCGCGCAGGCGGGCCACCGCCCCCACCGCGTCGCTGGTGTGGAGGGTGGTGAGCACCAGGTGGCCGGTCAGGGCCGCCTGCACCGCCTGGGTGGCGGTCTCCCCGTCCCGGACCTCCCCCACCATGATCACATCGGGGTCCTGGCGCAGCACGTGGCGCAGCGCCTCGGCGAAGCCCGTGCCGGTCTTGGGGTTGGCGGCGATCTGGTTGAACTCCTCGTGGACCATCTCGATGGGGTCCTCGATGGTCACGATGTTGATCTCGGGCGAGGCCAGCGCCTCCAGCGCCGAGTAGAGGGTGGTGGTCTTGCCCGACCCGGTGGGGCCGGTGACGATGACCAGGCCGTGCGGCCGCTCCAGCCAGCGCTCGAAGCGGTCCCGCTCGTCGGGGAGGAATCCCAGCTCGGAGAGGTCGCGCACCAGGACTTGCTGGTCGAGGATGCGCACCACGATCTTGTCGCCGAAGGCGGTGGGGATGGTGGAGACGCGCAGTTCCATCTCGGTCTCGCCCCGCGCCGTGCGGATGCGCCCGTCCTGGGGACGGCGGGCGGCGATGTCGAGCCGGCTCATGATCTTGAGCCGGTTGGCGATGGCGCCGTGCACGCTCTTGGGGATCCGGTAGACCGGGTGCAGGACCCCGTCGATGCGCATGCGGATGAGGGTCTCCTCCCGCCGGGGCTCGACGTGGATGTCACTGGCCCGCTGCTCGAACGCGTAGTGGAAGAGGTACTCGACGGCGGCGACGATGGGCTCGCTCGAGGCCTCGAGCGCGTCCATGCCGGAGAGGTTGACGAACTGCTCCAGGTTGCTGACGTCCACCACCCCGCCGGAGACCTGGATCTGGGCTTCCTTGATCTGCTCGCGGAAGCCGTAGATCTCGGCGATGGCCCGGCTGATGTCGGACGGCGCGGAGAGCACGGGCTCGATGGCCATGCCGGTGAGCCCGTGCAGGTTCTCGAAGAGCTCCTTGTCGAACGGGTTGGCGGTGGCCACCACCAGCACGCCGTTCTTCCTCTCCAGCGGCAGCACCGCGTGCTTGCGGGCGAACGGGCGGGAGAGGGTCCGGGTGATGAGCTGCACGTCGAGCTTGAGGGGATCGATCTTCACGTAGGGCAGGCCGATGACCTCGGCCAGCGCCTTGGTGGTCCTGTCCTCGTCGATCCGGTCGGCCTGGCGCCGCGCGTCGGAGAAGCCGAAGGAGGCCAGCAGCTCCACGGGGGAAAGGTCGGCCCTGCGCAGCGCGCCGCCTCCCCGCTGGGGGGTTTCCCGGAGGAGCCTGGCCCGCTGGACGTTCTCCCGGGCAGAGGCCGAGCGGTGGTCCTCCTCCCGCAGGATCCCCTTCTTCTGGAGCGCGTCGGCGACGAACTCCAGCGTGAAGTCGCTGGCGCGATGGGTTCGCATGGACGCGAGGATCCTATCGCGCCGCGCACCCGGGGGCGAGGTTGCAACCGTTCCGCTATCTGGCGATTCCGCGCGACGGTCGGCGGGAGCCCGCCGGGGCGGGAAGGGTTCGGCGCCGCCCCTACTTCTTCCGCTGGCCCTTCCCCCCGGACCTGGCCACCTTTTTCGGTGGCGGGGCCATGTCCCCGCGCAGCCGGTCGGCCTCCCGGTCGTAGAGCCGGATGGCCCCGCGCAGAACCTCCATCGCCTCCGCCCTCCCCTGGGGCTCGCGGACCAGCACCTTCTTGTGCTCCAGCGCCTTGTAGTCCTCGAAGAAGCGCTTGAGCTCCCGCATCCGGTGGGTGGGCATCTCGGAGATGTCGGAGATGTCGGCGTACTCGGGGTCGTCGGCGGAGACGGCGACGAGCTTGTCGTCCTCCCCCTTGTCGTCCCGCATGCGCATCACGCCGATGACCTTGGCCTGCATGATGGCGAGCGGCACGATGTGCTCCTGGCAGTAGACCAGGATGTCGAGGGGGTCCCCGTCGTCGCAGTAGGTGCGGGGCACGAACCCGTAGTTGGCCGGGTAGTGGACGGCGCTGAAGAGGATGCGGTCCACGCGCAGGAGCCCGCTCGCCTTGTCCAGCTCGTACTTCACCTTGGAGCCGGTGGGGATCTCGATGATGGCCGGGATGGCCTCCTCCACGTAGCGGGGGAGCTCCACGTCGTGCCACGGGTGGAAGGACATTCGGTTCTCCGGTGCGAAGGGAAGGTGGACCGGGGCTATCCCCGCTCCACCGGCGCTTCCTGCGTGACCTTGCTGCCGGGCGGCACCGCGTGGGTGAGCCAGACGTTTCCGCCGATGCTGGAACCCTTGCCGATGACGATGCGCCCCAGGATGGTGGCGCCCGAGTACATCACCACGTCATCCTCCACGATGGGATGGCGGTCGACGCCCTTGATGGGCTTCCCGTGCTCGTCGAGCGGGAAGCTCTTCGCCCCCAGCGTGACGCCCTGGTAGATGCGGACCCGGTTCCCGATGACGCTGGTCTCGCCGATGACGACGCCGGTGCCGTGGTCGATGAAGAAGCGCTCCCCGATGCGAGCGCCCGGGTGGATGTCGATCCCGGTGATGGTGTGGGCGTGCTCGGTGATGATGCGCGGGATGAGCGGGACTCCCAGGACGTGAAGCTCGTGGGCGATGCGCTGGTTCGTCACCGCGAAGATCCCCGGGTAGGCGAAGATGGCCTCGTCGCGGGTGCGCAGGGCGGGGTCTCCCTCGAATGCCGCCTCCACGTCGCTCGCCAGCAGGCGGCGCACCGCGGGCAGGCGGGCCACGAACTTCCGGGTGGCCTCGGAGGCGGCGACGGCGCAGTGGGCGCAGGCCTCGAAGTCGTGCTTCTCGGCGAAGGCGACGGCACGCCGGATCTCCTCGTCGAGCACCACCCGCATGCGGTCGAGGGTGGCGCCGATGTGGAAGGAGAGCGTGTCGCCGCGCAGGTCCTGGGTCCCGAAGTACCCCGGGAAGAAGAGCGACCGGACGTCCTCGACGATGGAGATGACCCGCTCGCGGGACGGCAGCACCATCCGGTAGTGGCCGGACAGCACGTGCTGGGCCTCGCGGCAGAGCTCGTCCACGATGGGCTGGATGGGGGAGTCGTCGGGCGGGGTCATTGGTTCCTCCGGGAGCCTGGATTCATACGTTCCCCGCCGTCCCCGGGCAACCTCCCCTCCTCCGAA
The DNA here is from genome assembly GCA_903874275.1 of uncultured Anaeromyxobacter sp. GTDB lineage: Bacteria > Myxococcota > Myxococcia > Myxococcales > Anaeromyxobacteraceae > CAIOAK01. Next base: position 31,406 of record CAIQRS010000198.1, on the reverse strand, counting down.
GGGTGGAAGAACTCCCGGACCGCGCGGGCCTGGGTCTCCCCCAGCCCCTCGACCCGGGCGATCTCCTCCACGGTCGCCTCCCGGACCTTGCGCAGGGATCCGAAGTGGCGGAGCAGCGCCTTTCGGCGCAGTTCCCCGATGCCGGGGATCTCGTCGAGTCCGGAGCGGAGCGTGCGGGCGCGCCGCAGCTTGCGGTGGAACTCGATGGCGAATCGGTGGGCCTCGTCGCGGAGCCGCACGAGCAGGTAGAGCTCGGCGGAGTTCTGCCGCAGCACCACCGGGTCCTTGCGCCCCGGCAGGAAGACCCGCTCCGGCGTCCGCGCCGCCTCCGTCACGAACCCCTTGCCGGCCCGCTCGGCCGCGTCGGCCAGCCCCGCGCTGCGGGCCGAGCGGCGGGACACGACCCGGGTGGTGGAGAGCGCCGCCGCGTCGAGCGTCCGGCTCTTGGCGAGCCCCACCATCTGCACGAAGGGCAGTCCCGGGTTGCCCGGGTCGGGGCGGGTGGCGACCCCCAGGTCCTTGGCCGCGGCCAGCGCCGCCGACAGCTGCCCCTTGCCCCCGTCGATGACGAGCAGGTCGGGCATGGCCTCCTCGGCGAGCGCCCGCCGGAGCCTCCGGGTGATCACCTCGTGCAGCATGGCGAAGTCGTCCTGGCCGGCGACGCCCTTCACCCGGTAGCGCCGGTACCCGTCCCGGTCGGGCTCGCCGTCGCGCATGGAGACGCCAGAGCCGACCGCCATCGAGCCCTGGAAGGTGGAGATGTCGAAGCACTCCATCCAGCGCGGCTCCCGGTGGAGCGACAGCGCCCGGAAGAGTGCGGCCAGCGCATCGGAGCGCTTCACCCCCTCCGCGCGCCAGTTCTCGAACGACTGGACGGCGTTGCGGTTGGCCACGTCGAGCAGGTCGGCCTTGGCCCCGCGGCGCGGGAAGAGGAGCCGCACCTTCCTGCCGTGGCGATCCGAGAGCACCTCGGCCAGCGCGTCGACGTTGGTCGGCTCGATGGGGAGCAGCACCTCGTCGGGAGGCTCGATCCGCTCGTAGTGGAGGGAGAGGAAGGAGGAGAGCAACTCGTCCCCCGGGAACTCCTGCCCGGAGAATGGGTAGGCCCGGGAGTCGAGGAGCTTCCCGCCCCGCATGGAGAGCACCTGGAAGACCAGGTCGGGCCCCTCGCGGTGGATGCCCAGCACGTCCCGGTCGGCCAGGTCGCCCATGAAGACCCGCTGGGTCTCCAGGCTGCGCTCCACGGCGCGCAATTGGTCGCGCAGACGGGCCGCCTCCTCGAACCTGGTCGCCAGGGCGGCCTCGCGCATGCGCTCCTGGAGGCGAACGGTGAGCTCCCCTTCCCTCCCCTCCAGGAAGGCCACCGCGTCCTCCACGCTGCGTGCGTATTCGCCTGGGGGGAGATCGTAGACGCAGGGGGCCGGGCAGCGGTGGATCTGGAAGAGGATGCAGGGGCGCTTGCGGTGGTCGAGGACGTGGTCGGTGCAGGTGCGCAGCTGGAACCAGCGGTTCACGAGGCGCAGGGTCTCGCGGATGGAGCTGGCGCTGGAGTAGGGGCCGAACCAGCGCGCCCCGTCGTCCTTGCGCGCCCGGGCCCGGGCCACCTCGATGCGCGGGAACGGGTGGCGCCGGTCGAGCCGGAGGACGATGAAGTCCTTGTCGTCCCGCAGCTGGACGTTGAAGCGGGGCCGGTGCTTCTTGATGAGCTCGTTCTCGAGGAGCACCGCCTCCTTCTCGGAGCGGGTCACCACCACGTCGATGTCGCCGAGCAGGTCGTCGAGCAGCGGGATGAAGTGCCGGTCGTCCCCTCCGCCGGCGTCGAAGTAGCTGCGGACCCGGGAGCGGAGCGACGAGGCCTTCCCCACGTAGACCACCTTCGACTGCCGGTCCTTCATGAGATACACGCCGGGCGCGGCGGGGAGCTCGTCGAGCTTCTTGCGGAGGGCGGGGTCCATCGGCACGGAGAGTCTAGCCGGGGAGGGGCTGCGGTGCGGCACGCTTCCGGCCCCCGGGGTTCGGGCCAGCTCGGCGAGGAGAGCCTGGAGGGCTCCCGCCGGCGCGTGGCCCTGCCACCTCGGCTCCTCGAACCGTCCGTTCCGCGGACCTTCGGCCAGATGGGGCGTGCGCAAACGCCTCTATTGACAGCGTTTCCGTGAGATTCGTTTCCCGTGAAGCGTCGACTGAAGGAATGCCCCTGTCGCTGCGCCACGGGCTCGCTGGGGCCCTTCCGGAATTCCTGGCGAGGTTCGAGATCTCCCGACGAAAGGACGCGGCGGAGGGGATCCTCGCGCGTCCCAGGAGGCCCGAATATCACGTGAGACACTGCCTTTCATGAACGACGACACCCTTCTCGAGGCCCGCTCCTTCCACTCCCGGCTCATCGACCTCCTCCGCGTCGAGTTCGTCTCACTGGGCGCCTTCCTCGAGGCCCTGGCCGAGTTCGACCGGCGAAAGCTCTTCCGCACCCTCGGCCACGCGGACCTCTTCGCGTATCTGCACAAGGGGTTGAACCTCTCGCGCGCGGCGGCCCATCACCGGCGCGCAGCCGCCTGGCTCGTCCAGCGCTTCCCCCAGGTGCTGGAACCGATCCGCGAGGGGAAGCTGTGCTTCACCACCGCTGCGGTGCTGGCCTCGGTTGCGACGGAGGAGAACCTGGTCGCGGTGCTTCCGCGATTCTACGGCCTGTCCAAGCAGGAGGCGCTGGAACTGGCGGCGGAGTTGAAGCCCCGGACGGTGGTGCCGGCGAGGACGGTGGTCACGCGAGCAGAGACGTCTCGGCCGGTCGGCCCGGTCGCGGAGGTGAAGCAGACGGATCCGGACATTCGCCCAGGCGAACTTTTGGCGCCCCGGACGGGGGTGGAACGAACGACGGCGGAGCGGACAGTCGTCGTGCCGATGACCGCCACGTCGAGCCGGATGCACGTCACGGTCTCACGGGAGTTCCTGGCGCTCTTGAAGAAGGCGAAGGCGGGGGACTCGCACCGGAATCCCCGAGCGAGCGACGAGGAGGTCCTCACGGCGGCGCTGCACTTGCTCATCGAGAAGCAGGGGAAGCGGAAGGCCTGCGTGCCGGCCAGGGTGAAGCGGGAGATCGTGAAGAGGGACGGGGGCAAGTGCCAGTGGAAGCTTGCCGATGGAGGAGTGTGTGGGGCGACGGCGCGGCTGGAGGTGGACCACGTGGTGCCTCGCGGGAGGGGCGGCCCGTCGACGGTGGACAACTGCAGGATCCTTTGCGACTCCCATAACCTGGAAGCCGCCCGCCAGGTGTACGGCGACGCGCACATGGACCTGTTCACCAGGGGTGGATCAACCGGCGACGCCCCGCTGGCAAGGGAGGCCGTCGCAGCGTACGGCGCCCCTCACCTCCGCTTGCGCCGCTGCGGCCGCCGGGCCGCCGGGCCGGTCCCGAAGGCCCCGGCCATGGCCCCGCTCCCCAGCATCCCCCGCACGCCGGTGGTGTTGCGGCGCACACCCAGCTCCATGTCCTTCATGGCCAGGATCCGGTCGCGCAGCTGGGCCGCCCGCTCGAACTCGAGCGCCTCGGAGGCCCGCCGCATCTCGGCCTCCAGCTCGGCCACCATGGCCGGGATCTGCTCGGGCTGGTACTCGGCCCCGTCCCCGCCGGCCGGCACGGTCACGTAGTCGGCCTCGTAGACCGCCATGGAGAGGTCGCGGATGTTGCTCTTCACGGTCTGCGGGGTGATCCCGTTGGCCTGGTTGTAGCGCCGCTGGATCTCCCGGCGACGGTCGGTCTCGGAGATGGCGCGGCGCATCGACTCCGTGACCGAGTCGGCGTAGAGGATGACCCGGCCGTTCACGTTTCGCGCGGCCCGGCCGATGGTCTGCACCAGCGCCACCTCGGAGCGCAGGAAGCCCTCCTTGTCGGCGTCGAGGATGGCCACCAGCGAGACCTCGGGGATGTCGAGCCCCTCGCGCAGCAGGTTGATGCCGATGAGCACGTCGAACTCGCCGCGGCGCAGGTCGCGGATGAGCGCGCTGCGCTCCAGCGTCTCGATGTCGGCGTGGAGGTAGCGGCAGCGCACCCCCACGTCGGTGTAGTACTCGGTGAGGTCCTCCGACATGCGCTTCGTGAGGGTGGTCACGAGCACCCGCTCGCCCGCCTCGGCGTGGCGGCGGACCTCGGCGAGCAGGTCGTCCACCTGGGAGCCCACCGGCCGGATCTCCACCTCCGGGTCCACCAGCCCGGTGGGACGGATGATCTGCTCCACCACCACCCCGCCCGCCTTCTCGAGCTCGAGCCTGGCCGGCGTAGCCGACACGTAGATGGCCTGGCCCACGTGCCCCTCGAACTCCTCGAAGCGGAGCGGCCGGTTGTCGAGCGCGGAGGGGAGCCGGAAACCGTGCTCGACGAGCGTCTCCTTGCGGCTCCGGTCGCCACGGTACATTCCGCCCACCTGGGGCAAGGTCTGGTGCGACTCGTCCACCACGAGCAGCCAGTCCTTTGGAAAGTAGTCGAGCAGGCAGGGGGGCGGCTCGCCGGGACGGCGCCCCGAGAGCCAGCGCGAGTAGTTCTCGATCCCGGTGCAGAAGCCCATCTGCTCGAGCATCTCCAGGTCGAACATGGTCCGCTGCTCGAGCCGCTGGGCCTCGACGAGCTTGTTGGCCCCGCGCAGCTCCTGGAGCCTTCCCAGCAACTCGTCGCGCACCCCCTGGATGGCCTGGTGACGCACCTCGGGCGCGGAGACGTAGTGGCTGTTCGGGAAGATGGCCACCTTGTCGAGCTCGGCCATGGACACGCCCCGCAGCGGGTCGAACTCGCTGATGCGCTCCACCACGTCGCCGAAGAACTCGATGCGGACGGCGCGCGACTCCTCGTACGGGGGAAAGACCTCGACCGTGTCGCCGCGCACGCGGAAGGTTCCGCGGTGGAAGTCCAGGTCGTTCCGCTCGTACTGGATGTCCACCAGCGAGCGGATGAACCGGTCGCGCAGGAACTCCTGGCCCCGCTCGATCTGCTGCAGGAGGCCGAAGTAGGCCTCGGCGGTCCCCAGGCCGTAGATGCAGGAGACCGAGGCCACGATGATCACGTCGTTCCGGGTGAGGAGCGCGTGGGTGGCGGCGTGGCGCATCCGGTCGATCTCGTCGTTGATGGACGAGTCCTTCTCGATGTACGTGTCCGTCGAGGGCACGTACGCCTCCGGCTGGTAGTAGTCGTAGTAGCTGACGAAGTAGTGGACCGCGGCGGTGGGGAAGAGCTCCTTGAACTCGCCGTAGAGCTGGGCCGCCAGCGTCTTGTTGTGCGCCATGACCAGCGCCGGCCGCTTCACCGCCGAGATCACCTGGGCGATGGTGAAGGTCTTCCCCGACCCGGTGACCCCGAGCAGGACCTGGTCCTTGTCGCCGCGGCGCAGGCCGGCCACCAGTTCCTCGATGGCGCGCGGCTGGTCGCCGCAGGGGGCGAGATCGGTCTGGATGTCGAGGGGCACCGGACGATCCTAACGCCCGGCGCCCCCGGGTTCAGCGCGACGGAACCGGCTCCTACGGCCGGATGACGAAGCGGTCCACCGCCGCGGCCTGCACCTCGGCGGCGGTCCAGGGTTGCACGCCCGGCGCGTTCGAGAGCCAGAGCGGGATCTGGTTCTCGTAGTTCGGGTCCTGGACGAAGTCGGGCGCGCCACCGGGGAGGACGGCCCGCCACACCACGTTGCCCGGGGCGATCATCTCGGCCGAGAAGCGGATGTTGGGCCCGGAGTGCTGGATGAACCCGTCGCCCCCGGCGTCGTTCCAGGAGAAGTTGGCCACGTCCACGGTGTAGAGCCCCCCGTCGTTGGCGAAGGGGCCGTCGTTGAAGAAGCCCACCCCCGCGCTGGCCAGGAGGCTGTCGAAGGTGACCCGGTGCTTGCGCCCCCAGATCCAGTCGGACGGGGACGCGCTGCCGAAGGCGGCCGTCGAGGAGAGGAAGCTCACCGTATCCTCCAGCGCGGCCAGGGCGGCCGGGGCGTACAGGGAGACCGGGCACTGGCTCTGGAGGCAGGTGTTGAGGGGAACGGCCGGCGCTCCCCCGATCGCGTAGGTCGAGAGCGCCGCCAGGTACTTGGCGACCGTCTGTCCACCGGTCAGGGAGAGGTAGGTGCGGGTGTCGAGGGAGTGGCCCCCGACCTCGACCTGGGAGAGCGGGTCGTCGAGCAGGCTGGTCGCCAGCCGCGGCAGGAGCGCGTGGAAGAGCATCGAGGCGTTGGAGGCGGCCACGACCTCGGCGTCGGAGGACCGTGCGCCGGTGGGGTCGCTCGAGGCGAGGCCGGTGGGCGTCGTGTAGCGGCGGGCATTGGTGGCGCTCGCCCAGTGGGTGAGCAGATCGACGGCCGGACCGAGCCCCTTCGCCGTGACCTGCGCGCTCTGGGCCTGGAACCAGGCGAGCAGCCCGGGCACCACGTCGGCCGCGAGCGAGGAGAAGTTGTCGGCCTGGATGGCGGTGAAGTCGTCGAGCGTGTAGCCGCCGTTCTTCGCCGAGAGAAGCGCGGTCGCACGGGCGGCCCGGTAGCCGAGGTCCGGGAAGGCGTACAGGTAGGAGTCGGCGCCGTGCGAGAGGGGGTTGTTTCCCAGGAGCACGCCGGTGATGTCGTTGTTGGCGGTCACGATCCGGTTGGCGGAGGGGTTCTTCGACTGCGGAAGCGCCGCGTCGGAGATCCGTCCGGTCCAGACGCAGCTGCCGTCGTAACCGGGCATGGGGGCCCAGGGAACGACGGCGGGACTGAAGCACCCGGCCTTGCGGATCGGCACGTAGGCGTGCGGGTAGTAGCCGATGTTGCCGTTCACGTCGGCGAAGACGAAGTTCTGCGCCCCGACCTCGAAGGTCTTCACGGCCTCGAAGGCCTCGTCCACGCTCTTCGCCGCGTTCAGCTGGTAGAACGCGAGCAGTTCGTTGGAGGGCTCCTGCCCGGTCCATCGGGCCGTGTAGAAGGCGCTCGCGTCGGCGGCGACGACCGGCCCGTAGCTCGGCACCATCATGATGGGCGGGTTCGGGGTGACCGGCGTGCCGCCCCGGACGGCGTAGGTCTCGACGACCGGCACGGTGGTGGACGGCAGGCCGCCGGCCGCCATCGGGAAGTAGTACACGTCGGTGACGTCGTAGTACGCCACGGTGTCTCCCCACCCGATGTAGTCGTTGTGTCCGATGGCATGGACCGGCGCTCCAGGGAAGCCCACGCCGCCCACGTTCCGGGTCGGCGTGGTGACCTGAAGCAGATAGAAGACCGACGGGTTCTGCAGCGGGAGGTGCGGGTCGTTCCCGACCATGGCGTGGGCCGTGAGCGGCGCGCGCATCACCCAGTTGTTCGAGCCCACCGGATCGCCGGCGCGGAGCCCGAGCATGTCCCGGAGCGAGCGAAGCCCCTGCATGACCCCGGAGGTGGAAGGGGGAACGTGCGCCGCGGGCGCCCCGGCCATCACCGCCGAGGCAGCGGCCGGGGGAGGCAGGATGGTGGTCTGGGTCGCGCCGGCGGAACGGTTCAGGTCGGTGAAGAGCGCGAAGATGGGGCACTGGGTGACCGGGGTCGAGCCACACGCCGCCGCGAAGCCCTGGGCGAGCCGCCCGTAGTTGACCTCCTCGGTGAGGGTCTCCGACAGGTTCCAGGACTGGAGCCTGCCGATGGCGATCGAGTCCTCGATCGACCAGGGGGTGGGGGCGTAGGTCCCGGGAAGGGACGCGATGGCCACGTACTCCGCGGGAAGCCTCGCGCCGTTCGCGCCGGTCGCCATGTCGACGAGGAAGCGGTTCACCCCGTCGGCGTAGCGCTGGAGGTACGACCGGAAGGACGGGGAGAGCGTCGAGACGATCACGTCCTCGATCCGGTAGCTCCCGGCGCCAGGGAGCCCCGCAGCCACCGGAGCCTGCGCCGTGAACAGGGTGCGGATGGAGACGTCGATCGAGAGCGCGGCCGGACCGAGCATCTCGGCGAGCTTTCCCCTGCCGGCGCGCCGCATGAAGTCCATCTGGAAGAGCCGGTCGCGCGCGTGCACGTAGCCGATGGCGTAGGCGGCGTCGTCGTCGCTGCCCGCCGTGACGTGGGGGACGCCCAGCCCGTCGTAGGCGACGGTGACCTCGGCACCCAGGCCTGGGACGCCCGACACCACCCCGACGATGGGGAGGCCCGCGGGCGTTGCCGTCGATTGGCAGGCGGCCAGGGTCACGGCGAGGAGCAGCGCGGGGAGGGCTCGGCGGATCATTTTCACCTCGGGTGATTGCGCGAAGCTGCGGGTGGACAGGCGGAAAGAGTTCGCTTTGCCCGGCCGTTCCCGTTTAGCGGGGGCGCGTGCTCGCCGCATCGCGCGACGCGTCATCCGAGGTCGAATTCCGCGGCCAGGCCGCGGGGTTGGTCTACTCCACCTTCCAGCTGGTTCCGGACGGCCCGTCCTGGATGGTCACTCCCAGGGAAAGGAGCTCGTCCCGGACCGCGTCGGAACGCGCGAAGTCCTTGGCCCGCCGGGCCTCGGCCCGCTCGGCGATCCGGGCCTCGACGAGCGCCGGGTCGAGGCCGCGCCGCACCACCGCCTTCCCGCGCAGGGCGAGGAGCGCCTGGGCGGGCGGGCGCTGCAGGATTCCCAGCTCGCCCCCCACCGACCGGGCGTCGCGGGCGAAACGGGCCAGCGCGGCGCGGTCGGCCGGCGTCCTCTTTCCCTTGCGATCGGCGTCCGCGTTGGCGGCGGTGAAGGCCTCGGCCAGGATCCCCAGCACCGCCGCGGTGTTGAAGTCGTCGTCGAGCGCCGCCCGGGCCGCCTCGGCCCACGGGGTCGCGGCCTCGTCCGGCGTGGCGCCCTCGGCGATGCGGTCGGCCTTCTCGAGGGTCTCGTGGAGGTAGGCGAGCCGCCGCTCGGCGTCGCCGAGCAGGCCGTCGGAGAAGTTGATGGGGTTGCGGTAGTGGGTGCCGAGCAGGAGCAGGCGCAGCGCCTCCCCGTCGTGGCGCTGGAGCACGTCCTTCACCGTGAAGAAGTTGCCGAGCGACTTGGACATCTTCTCCTGGTCGATCTCGACGAAGCCGTTGTGCATCCAGTGGCGGGCGAAGTCCCGCGGGTCGAGCCGGTCGGAGAGGGCGGCGACCGACTGGGCGATCTCGTTGCTGTGGTGCGGGAAGACCAGGTCCTTCCCACCACTGTGGATGTCGAACTGCGCGCCCAGGTGCTCGAGCGTCATGGCCGAGCACTCGATGTGCCAGCCCGGCCTCCCCTTCCCCCACGGGGAGTCCCAGGACGGCTCCCCGGGCTTGGCCCCCTTCCAGAGCGCGAAGTCGAGCGGGTCGCGCTTCACGTCCCCGGTCTCGACGCGGGCTCCCGACCGGAGGTCATCGACGTCGCGCCGCGAGAGCTGCCCGTAGGCCGGAAACTTCCGGACCGCGTAGTAGACGTCGCCGTTGCCTGGCGCGTAGGCGAAGCCGCGGGCCACCAGCCGCTCGATGAGGGCCACGATGCCGGGCATGGTCCCGGTCACCCGCGGGGCCGCGTCGGGGCGCAGGCAGCCCACCGCGTCCATGTCCTCGAGGAACGAGTCGGCGAAGCGGGAGGCCAGCGCCGCCGGATCCTCCCCCCGCTCGTTGGCCCGGGAGATGATCTTGTCGTCCACGTCGGTGAAGTTGCGCACGTACTTCACCTCGAGCCCGCGGGCGCGCAGGTGGCGCACCACCACGTCCCAGACGACGTAGCAGCGGGCGTGCCCCAGGTGGGCGTGGTCGTAGACGGTGGGGCCGCAGGCGTAGAGCCCGACCTTGCCGGGGACGATGGGCCGGAACTCGACCTTCTCCCCGGCCAGGGTGTCGTGGAGCTGGATGGCCATCTCGCCTACCTCTTCACCAAGAGTGCAACCGCGTGGGCGGCGATGCCCTCGCCCCGCCCCACGAAACCGAGCCCCTCGCCGGTGGTGGCCTTGACGTTGACCTGCGCCGGCGAGACCCCGAGCGCCTCGGCCAGCCGGGCCCGCATCTCGTCGGCGCGCGGCGCGATCTTGGGGCGCCGGGCCGCCAGCGTCACGTCGCAGTTCCCCACCGTCCAGCCGAGCGCCCGCACCTTGCCCGCCACCTCGCGGAGCAGCAGCAGCGACGAGACCCCCTTCCAGCGCGGGTCGGTGTCCGGGAAGTGACGGCCGATGTCCCCCAGCCCCGCCGCGCCCAGGACGGCGTCGCAGAGGGCGTGGGCGCAGATGTCGGCGTCGGAGTGGCCGAGGAGGCCATCCCCCTCGAACGCGACGCCGCCCAGGACGAGCTTCCTCCCCGGCGCGAAGGCGTGGACGTCGTAGCCCACCCCCATGGCCACCGCCGGCTCGAGGAGCGCCCGGGCCCGGGCCAGGTCGTCCGGTCCGGTGATCTTGAAGTTTCCAGGCTCGCCGGGGACCAGAGCGACCTCGGCGCCGAGCGCCTCCACCAGCTGGCACTCGTCGGTGGCCCCGGTCGCCGCGGAACCGGCCTCCGCGAAGGCCCGGCGCAGCAGCGGCGCGCGGAAGGCCTGCGGCGTCTGGGCCAGCCAGAGCACCCGCCGGTCGAGAGTCTCCACGACCCGGTCCCCCTCCCCCCGCTTCACGGTGTCGGTGGCCGGGAGGGCCGCCAGCGCCGCGCCGCGGGCCGCGGCAGCCTCGGCCACGGCCCTCGCCAGTTCCGCCGTCGCGAAGGGTCGGGCGGCATCGTGGACCACCACCACGGCGACCTCGCCCAGCGCCTCGAGCCCGGCGCGGACCGAGTCGGCACGGGCCGCGCCTCCGGCCACCGCCCGCAACGGGACCGGGAGCCCCTGGAGGTCGGCTGCAGCGCGGGACTCCTCGCCGGCGGGAACCACCACCACGATCTCATCGACCACGCCGCTGGCGGCCAGTGCGCGCGCCGCGCGGCGGAGCACGGTCTCGCCACCGAGCGTCGCCCACTGCTTGGCGACGCCGGCGCGGAGCCCCGAGCCGCCCGCCGCCAGGATGCCCCCTACCCGCTCGCCCCCGATCAAGGCGCCTCCTCCGGGCTGGCACTCCTCGTGCTCTCGCCCACCGTCGATGACCCTGCGGCCCGCCACGCCACGATCCGTCCCCCGGAAACACGACCGCCGCACGGGCCATGGGCCGCGCGGCGGACGTCGTCCTTGCCGATCCGAAACGGCATGCCGTCCCGGACCCGCGCCATCAGGTGATGTTGAAGATCTTCCGGAGCTCCGTCTCGACGTCCTGCTCGTCGCAGTCCTTGGCGATGGCCAGTTCCTTGATGAGCAGCGACCGTGCCGTGTCGAGCATCTTGCGCTCGCCGAAGGAGAGGTCCTTGTCGGAGCGGAGCAGGTAGAGATCGCGCAGCACCTCGGCGATCTCGAAGACCGAGCCGGTCTTGATCTTGTCCATGTACTCCCGGTACCGGCGGTTCCAGGTGGTGGAATCGACCGAGACCTCCTTCTCGCGGAGGATGGTGTAGACCTTGCGGACCTCCTTGTCGCCGATGATCTCGCGCAGGCCGACCGAGCCGACCTTGTTCATCGGGATCATGATCTTCATCCCGTTGTCGAGGATGCGGAGCACGTAGAAGGACTGCCGCTGGCCGGCGACCTCCTTGTGCTCGATGCCCATGACCTCGCCGACGCCCTGGCCAGGGTAGACTGCCTTGTCCCCGACCTTGAAGATCGGGCCCAACGGGTTCTGGATTGCCGCCATTCGTTCCTCCGCCCCGCTGCCGGTGTCGCCTGCACCCGGAATGCCGGGCGGGCGGGCGCTGGGCCTGGAGCGCGAACCCTACCACAACGGTTGAGCCCCGTCAATATTGAAAAAATCGTCCGATTCCGGGACCTTTCTTGAGGAATTCCAGGCAGATGCGGGTCGCGGCGGTCGCGTTCGCCGCGGGAGCCGGCGCCGCCATCTCCTTGAAACCAGGGACGTTCGCAGCAGTGGCAGGAATCGTCCCCGCCGTCGCCGCAGCCTGGTTTTCCAGCACCCCCCTCGCCTTCGCCGCAGCCGGATGGGTCGCCGCGGCAGCATCCAGGGCAGCACCGGACACCCCCATTTCGGGTGTCTCGGCCCTCCGAGGAGAGGTGGTTTCCATGCCCCGAAGGCAGGAGGACAGGACCCGCTTCCTGCTCTCCGACCCTTCGCGGCGGAGGGTGGAGGTCTCGGCCCCCGACCTGCCCGCTCCCCTCGCCCCCGGCGATCAGGTCCTCCTCTCGGTCGAGGTCCGCGAGCCCCGGGGAGTCCGGAACCCAGGCGGTCGCGACGGAACCGCCGCCATGGCGGCCCACGGTGTCTCCGCCCAGGCATGGACGCGGATCCCGCCGGCCCGCTCGGCCCCGCCCTCGCCGCTCTCGGCGGTGGCGGCGGCGCGGCTCCGGTTCGGCGCCACGGCGTCGGGGGTCCTGCCCCGTCCCGAGGCGGCGCTCGTCCGGGCCATCGGCGCCGGAGACGAGTCGCAGGTGGACCCGGCGACCCGGGAGCGCTTCGCGCGGAGCGGGCTCGCCCACGTGCTCTCGGTCTCCGGCCTCCACCTCGCGGTCGTGGCGCTCGGGACCTGGCGCGCCCTCCAGGCCCTCCTGCTCCGCGTGCGCCCGCTGTCGTCGCGCCTCGACGTCCGGCGCGCTGCGGCGGCCGCCTCCCTCCCGGTGGCCGCTCTCTACGCGGTCGCCACCGGGGCGTCGGTGCCGGTCCTCCGCTCGGCCCTCGCCGCCGGGCTGGTCTTCGCCTCGGTCCTGCTCGGGCGCGGGGCGGACGCCGCCTCGGCGCTGGCCATCGCCGCGCTCGTCCTCCTCGCCGTCGATCCCGGAGCGCTCGTGGACGTGTCGTTCCAGCTCTCCTTCGCCTCCGTGGCCGGGCTCGTCGCGCTCTCCGGCCCCTTCCGCGCGGCGCTCCCCTTCCGGGCGGACCGGTCCGGCTGGCGTGGCCGGGCGCTCGAGGCGGCGCTCCAGGGGGCCTGCGCCAGCGCCGCGGCCACCGTGGCCACCGCCCCGCTGCTGGCGCTCCACTTCCGGAGCCTCTCCCTGGTCGGCGTGCTCGCCAACGCGGTCGCGTTGCCGCTGGCCTCCGCGCTCACGGTCGTGGCGGCGCTCTCCTTCCTGGCCAGCGCCGCCCTGCCGCCCCTCGCACCCGCGCTCCTCTGGACCTGCCGGCCGCTCGCCACCGCGTTCCTCCGGGTGAACGACCTCTTCGCCGCGCCGTCCTTCGCCTCGGTGGGCCTGGCCTCGCCGGGCTGGGGACTCGTCTGGGCCGCCTACGCGGCGGGCATCGGGGCGTTGCTGGCCCGCGGCCGCCTCCGCCTCGTCCTCGTCGCCACCGGGATCGCCGCCCTCCTCCTGCCCGGCCCGGCCAGGCTCCTCGCCTCCCGCGCGCGTGCGGGGATCGAGGTGGTCTTCCTGGCGGTCGGCCAGGGGGACTGCACCATCGTCCGGCTCCCCGGCGGCTCGGCCGTGGTGATCGACGCCGGCGGGGATCCCTCCGGCCGGTACGACCCGGGCGCGCGCGACGTCCTCCCCTTCCTCCGCGACATGGGGGTGACGCGGCTCGCCGCCGCCTTCGTCTCCCACCCACACCCCGACCACCTGCAGGGACTCCCGGCGGTGGTGGCGGGACTGGGCGCCGCGCGCGTCTACGCGTCCCACGACCGCGGCGACGAGGCGGCCCGCGCCGCGTTCGCCCGCATGCCCCCGGCCACCGAGCTCGCCGCCGGGGACGAGGTGGACCTCGAGGGCGTCCGCTTCCGGGTCCTCGGCCCGCCGCCGGGCGACAGGCGCCTCGTCGAGAACGACGCCTCCCTGGTCCTCCACGTCACCTACGGTCAAACCTCCTTCCTGCTCCCGGGCGACCTGGAGGCAGCCGGGGAGGCCGCGCTGGCCTCCGCCGGCATCCCCCGCGCCGACGTGGTCAAGGCGCCGCACCACGGGAGCCGCACCAGCTCCGGGCGCGGGCTCGTCGCCGCCACGCGCCCGCGCTGGGTGGTCTTCACGGTTGGCCTGGGCAACCGGTACGGGTTCCCCCACGCCGAGACGGTGGCCCGCTGGCGGGAGTCGGGCGCCGAGATGCTCCGCACCGACGAGGGTCCGGTCCGGTTCCGCTCCGACGGCCGGGCGGTGTGGCGTGCCGGCCCGGAAGCCGCGCTCGACGCCTGGGCGCTCCTCGAGGGGAGGTAGCCACCGTGGCCTCGCGCGCCACCGTCCACCGCCCCGGGGAGCCTCCCGTCGAGGTCCCCCTGGCGGCCGGCGCGACCGCCGAGGTCCTCCCCTCGGTCCGCGTGTCGGCCGCCGACGCCCCGGGGATCGTCATCGAGGGCTCGCCCCGCCGGATCCGGGTCGCCGGGCGGCCTCTTCGCCCGGGGGAGCGGTGGCTCCTGCGGCCGGGCCAGTGGGCCACCGTGGACGGCGCGCGGATCGTCGCAGGGTGGGACGACCCCGGCACCGCCGCCGAGGCCCGCTCCGTCCTGCTGGCTGCGCTCCGCGGGGAGGAGGGCGAAGCCTGGCCGGAACTCCACGCCCTGGCCGGCCCGCTGGCGGGGCGGCGCCTCCGGCTCCGACCGGGCGTGATCGGCCGGGCAGCCTCGGCCGCGACCCGGCTCGACGACCCCACCGTCTCCCGGGAGCACGCCAGGGTCCGGGTGGAGGATGGGCGGGTGCTCGTCGAGGACCTGGGCAGCCGGAACGGCTCCTGGCTCGGAGGGGCGCGGCTGGTCGGGCTCCGTGAAATGACGCCGGGCCAGGAGTTCCGTGCCGGACGGACGGTGCTCGCCCTCGGCATCGTCCCGCCAGCGGGAGGAGCGGACGCGCCGGCGCCCGACCAGAGCCCCGTGCAGCCCCTTCCCGGGCGGGCATCCCGGTTCGCGCTGCTGGCCGCGGCGACCGCCGCCGCGGCTGCACTCCTGGCGCTCTGACCGCCGGTCCTAGAACCGGCCGCCCAGGGCGCGGTAGGCGTGCTCGAGCGCGTCGAAGTTCTGGAGCAGGGTGCCGCCGGCGTGCGCCACGTCCTCGGGGCGCGCCTCGGCCGCCGCTCCCCCCACGTAGACCTCCACGCCGGCTGGAACTCCATCGACGACGGCGCGGACCGAATCCACGGCCGACGGGCCGGTGTCGAGGCGGGTCATGGCCAGGACCACCGCCCGGGCTCCGGTCCTCCGGGTGGCCTCGACGATGTCCGCCGCGGGCAGGTCGGCGCCCAGGTAGACGACCCCGAGCCCCCCGGCCGCGGCGAGCATGGCGGCGGCGGCGAGCCCGAGCTCGTGCCGCTCCCCGGGAGGCGTGGCGAAGACCAGGCCGGTCCGGCTCTCGCGTGGCGCCTGGACCCGGATCAGCGAGCCGAGCAGGCCGCGCAGGGAAGCCGAGACCATGTGCTCCTGGGCGACGGTGAACCGCCCCTCCTGCCAGCCCTTCCCCACCTCGCGCAGGAAAGGCAGGACCACCTCGTGCACCATCTCGCGGGACGCCAGCACGGCGGCGAGCTTCCCGAGCTTCCGGTCCACCGCCGCGAGGTCGTA
The DNA here is from genome assembly GCA_903874275.1 of uncultured Anaeromyxobacter sp. Lineage (GTDB taxonomy): Bacteria > Myxococcota > Myxococcia > Myxococcales > Anaeromyxobacteraceae > CAIOAK01. The sequence continues at coordinate 15,990 of CAIQRS010000198.1, read as the reverse complement.
CCGATCGACGGCGTCGAGCAGCCCCACGAGGTCCACCGCGTCGGCCTTCCCGCCGCGGTCGGACGGCTCGAGCCCGGCCTCGAGGAGCTTCCCGAGCTCTGGCTCTCCGAGGTTGGCGATGCGGCCGATGGCGTGGCCGCGCTCCACGAGCCGCCGGAGCAGCTTGAGCTTCTGGAGATCCACGTCGTCGTAGAGCCGGCCGCGGTCGTCCCGCGAAGGCTCGACGGCCCCGTACCGCCGCTCCCAGGCTCGAAGCGTGTCGATGGGGATCCCGGTGAGGCGGGCGACGACGCGGATCGGGTACTTGCCGGACGGCCTCTCGGTCTCTGGAATCATCAGGACTCTCTAGCGACACCGGAAACCGTTGCAAGGACTTTGTCACGCCTTTATCCATGACAAATTACGATCAACGATATGTCGCACACCAGGCAGCGAGGTCACGGATGAGCCGGATTCACATTCTCGAGCGAAGCCAGATCGTCCCCCTGCCCCGCGCCGAGGTCTTCTCCTTCTTCGCCGACCCGCGGAACCTGGAAGCCATCACCCCGGCATTCTTGAGGTTTTCGATCATCCCTCCGGTGCCCACCTCGCTCGACATGGGCTCGCGCATCGAGTACCGGCTCTCCCTGTTCGGCATCCCGTTCCACTGGAGGACCCGCATCGCGGCCTGGGAGCCCGGCCTGCGCTTCGTGGACGTCCAGGAGCGTGGTCCCTACGCCCTCTGGCAGCACACCCACACCTTCTTCATCGTGAACGGGGGCACGCGCGTCACCGACCGGGTGGAGTACCGCCTGCCGCTGGGCGCGCTCGGAGAGGTCGCGCACCCGCTCATGGTGCGTCGCACGCTGGCGCGCGTCTTCGACCACCGCGAGGAGCGGGTGGCGAGCCTCCTCGGCGCGGCGCCCGGCTCCCGGCGCGCCGCCTGACCTCGCCCCGGACTACGCCGCGAACGGGTTCCGCAGGAGGATCGTCTCCTCCCGGTCGGGACCGACCGAGACGGCCATGACCGGCACTCCGGTCAGCACCTCGAGCCGCTTCACGTAGGAGCGCGCGGCCGCGGGCAGGGCGTCCCAGGTCCGGATGCCGGTGAGCGGCTCGGTCCATCCCGGCAGCGTCTCGTACACCGGCTTGCAGCGCTCCAGGTCCTCGGGGTCGCCGGGCATCTCATCGATGGTCTTGCCGTCGAGCTCGTAGGCCACCGCGATCTGCAGCTCCGGGAAGCCGGAGAGCACGTCGATCTTCATGATGGCCAGGCCGTGCAGCCCGTTGACCCGCGCCGCGTATCTCATGGCGACGGCGTCGAACCAGCCGGTGCGCCGGGGGCGTCCCGTGGTCGCGCCGAACTCCTGCCCGATCCGGCGGAGCTCCTCGCCGACCGGCCCCTTCTGCTCGGTGGGGTACGGGCCGCCGCCCACGCGGGTGCTGTAGGCCTTGGCGATCCCGATCACCTCGTCGATGGAGGTGGGGCCCACGCCCGTCCCGGTGGCCGCGTTGGACGCGACGGTGTTGGAGCTGGTGACGAACGGGTAGGTCCCGTGATCCACGTCGAGCATGGTGCCCTGGGCGCCCTCGAAGAGGACCGACTTCCCTGCCTTGATGAGCCCGTGGAGCACCCGCGACGCGTCCTTCGCGTAGACGGCGAGCCGCTTGCCGAGCGCGGCGTACTCCCGGGTGATCGTCGCGGCGTCGAGCTCGTCCTTGGCGCCCAGCCGGCGCAGCTCCTCCTGCGCCACCGGGAGCCGCTCGTTCACCCTCCGTTCGAGCTTGGCCGTGTCGAGCAGGTCGCGCACGCGGATGCCCCTCCGCGCCACCTTGTCCTCGTAGGTGGGGCCGATTCCCCGGCCGGTGGTGCCGATCTTCCCGGCGCCCATGGCGCTCTCGCGCGCGATGTCCACCGCCTTGTGCCAGGGCATGATGACGTGGGCGTCGAGGGAGAGGACGAGCTGGGAGTCGTCGGCCAGGTAGCCCTTCTGCTTCAGCCGGTCGATCTCCATCATGAAGACGGTGGGGTCCACGACCACCCCGTTCCCGATGATGCAGGTCTTGCCCTTGTGAAGGACCCCGGCGGGGATGAGGTGCAGCACCGTCTTCTCACCGCCGACCACGAGGGTGTGCCCGGCGTTGTTGCCCCCCTGGTAGCGGGCCACGACGTCGGCGAACTCGGTGAAGCGATCGACGATCTTTCCCTTACCCTCGTCGCCCCACTGGGCGCCGACGACGACCACGTTCGGCATGTGCCTGGCTCCTCGCAGCGATGCGCCGTCTCTTCGGCGCGCGCGATGTCCGACGTTACCAGGGGTGGGCGGCGGGGGCCACCGTCATCGACGGGACCGGCCCGGGGCGCGCCGCTCCAGGGCCTGGGTGGCGAATTCCAGATCGACCGCGAAGCCGATGGCGGGACCGGGGCGGCCGAACCGGGCCAGCAGGCCGTCGTAGCGCCCCCCCGAGGCGACCGCGCTGCCGGCGCCCGGCGCGTACCCGGCGAAGGTGATGCCGGTGTAGTACCCGAGCCCCCGGACCTCGCCGAGGTCCACCTCGACCTCGCGCACGCCCCGCCGGCGAGCCAGGCGCAGCGCGGATTCCAGATCTGCGAGCGGCCCGGCCGCCCCTGGCACGCCCTTGGCCACGGAGCGGGCCCGAGAGAGCGCCCCCTCGCCGTAGAGGGTGGCCAGGGAGGGCAGCAGCTTGCGTGCGACCAGCGAGCCCTTGGCCCGCCCGGCCAGGCGGGAGAGCGACCCCTGGTCCTTGCGGGAGAGCGCCTCCTCGGCCTCGGCGCGCGCGGGCCCCCGCAGTCCGGCCGCCTCGATCACCGCGCCGGCGAACCGCGCGTGCCCGACCTCGAGCACCGCGGCGTCGAGCCCCACCCGGTCGAGCGCCTTGCGCAGGACCGCGAGCGCCTCGGCGTCGGCCGACGGCCCGCCCGCTCCCAGGAGCTCGACCCCGGCCTGGTAGACCTCGCGAGGCCTCCCGGCGCGGGCCTCGCGGGCCCGCAGCACCGGCCCGTCGTAGCAGAGCCGCGCCGGGTCGGGCAGGGCGTCGGGGCGCGCCGCGTAGAGCCTCACGATCTGCGGCGTGATGTCGGGCCGGATGGCCACCACCTCGCCCGAGCCGGGCTCGACGAACTTGAGCACCTGGGCGAGCGCCGCGGGGGAAAGTCCCCGCTCGACCACCTCGAGCCGCTCCAGCGTGGGCAGGAGCAGGCGGCGGTAGCGGAAAGACGCGAAGACCTCGTGCAGCCGCGCCGACAGGTCGGCCAGGTGGGCCGAGTGGTCGGGGGTGAGGTCGCGGAGGCCGAGCGGGAGCGAGAGGTCGAGCATGAACCCGACTCTACAGCCGGATGCGCCGGACGTCGCGGACGTGCGGCAGGGCCCGGAGCGTGTCGAGCACCTCCGGCTTCGGCTCGGAGTCCACGTTGAGGAGGGACGCGGCCGCCGCCCCGGCGACGTCGCGGGAAAGCGAGATGCCGGCGATGTTCACGCCCGCCTTGCCCAGCGCGGTCCCGACGTTCCCGACCACGCCCGGCGAGTCGTCGTTCACGCAGAGGATGATGTGACCTTCCGGGACGGCCTCGAGGTGGAACTGGTTCACCCGGACGATGCGGGCGTCGCGGTGCCCGAAGACGGTCCCTGCCACGGCTGCCTCGCCCCCCGCCCCGCCCACGGACACCGTCACCAGGCTGGCGTAGTCCTGGTGCCCTGCGGCGCGCTCCTCCAGGACCGCGATCCCCCGGTCCCTGGCGATGCCCGGAGCGCTCACCTCGTTCACCGGCACGGTCTCCACCGTGGAGAGGAGCCCCTTCAGCACGGCGGACGTGAGCAGCCGCTGCGGGGCGTCGGCCACCTCGCCGGCGAAGGTCACCCTCACCTCGCGCACCCCGGCGGGGCCGATCTGCCCGACGAGCGAGCCCAGCTTCTCGCAGAGCCTCAGGTAGGGGCCGAAGCGCTCCCGGGCCTCCTTCGACATCGAGGGGACGTTGACGGCATTCCTCACCTCGCCCCGCGTCAGGTAGGCGGCGAGTTGCTCGGCGATTCCCACCGCGACGGCGGCCTGGGCCTCCTCGGTGGAGGCGCCCAGGTGCGGGGTGCAGATGAACCGGTCCTGCACGAGGAGCGGGTTGTCCGGGGAGACCGGCTCCTTCTCGAACACGTCGAGGGCCGCGCCCCCCACGTGCCCCGAGGCGAGCGCGTCGGCCAGGGCCTTCTCGTCCACCAGGCCGCCGCGGGCGCAGTTGACGAGGAGGACCCCCTTCTTCATGCGGGCCAGCGTGGCGGCGTTCACGACGTTGCGGGTCTGCTCGGTGAGCGGCACGTGGAGCGAGATCGCGTCGGCCCTCGCCCAGAGCTCGTCGAGGGTCACGAGCTCGACGCCGAGCTGTCCGGCCGCCTCGGCGGAGATGAAGGGGTCGTAGGCCACCACGCTCATCTTCATCGACCGGGCCCGATCGACCACGACCGACCCGATGTTCCCGATGCCGACCACCCCCAGGGTCTTCCCCGAGAGCTCGTGACCCTGGAAGCGCTTCTTCTCCCACTTGCCGGCCTTGATCGAGACGGTGGCCTGGGCGATGTGCCGGGAGAGCGCAAGCATCATGCCGATGGCGAGCTCGGCCACGGTGACCGAGGATCCGCCCGGCGAGTTCATCACCACCACGCCCCTGCGGGTGGCGGCGTCCAGGTCCACGTTGTCGATCCCGACCCCGGCCCGCCCCACCACGCGCAGGCGCACGGCCTTCTCGAGGACGCGGGCCGTCACCTTGGTGGCGCTGCGGACCGCGATGGCGTCGTAGTCGCCGATGGCCGCCTCGAGCTCCTCCGGCTTCATCCCGACCCGGACGTCCACCTCCAGGCCGGCGCGGCGCAGGACCTCGACCCCCTCGGAGGAGAGGTCGTCGGCGACGAGGACGCGGTGGGCCATGTGATCTCCGGGACGGCGGCAGCGGGTGGACCCCCCGCTTAACGGCGCTCCGGGGGTGCGTCAACGTGCCGGCGAAAGCGCCGCCCGGTTGGCCCGAGCCCGTCGCGAGGCGCACGATGCCGTCGGCGAGCCGGGCACCCGACGACGGAGCAGCGGAGGCGTGCCAGTCAGGCACGTTGAACAGCGGACGGAGGAGGCTGCCCGGCGCAGCAAGGCAGCGTGCGCCGCAGCAGGGATCTGGCCAACCGGTCGGCGCTATGAGGGACTCCCCGGCGGGAGGACGGCGCCCAGCGCCGCGGCGACGACCTGGCGCTTCATCTTCTCCAGATCTTCCTCGGTGGGCTGGGGCGACGTGAGCAGCCCGGTCAGCATGCCGGCCAGGTTCATGTCGAGCACGCCGAGCACGCTGGCCGCGGCCACCAGCGGCTCGAGGTCGGTGCGCAGGTCGCCCTCCCGCTGCCCGCGCTGCACCATCTCGGCGATGAGCCGCATGGCCGTCTCGAAGGTCTGCCGGGTGCTGCCGGCGCGGACCACGTCGGGCGACCGGGGAACCTCGAGGATGAGGACCCGGACGGCGGCGGGCGCGGTGCGGAAGACGTCCATCGCGAAGCGGATCACCGAGGCGATCTGCTCGGGGGCGCTGCCCGGGCCGTCCGCGATGGAGCGGATGGCGCCGAGGAAGATCCGCCACTGCTCGTCGAAGACGCTCTCGAGAAGCTCGTCCTTGTTGCGGAAGTAGTGGTAGACGAGGCCGTAGGCGACGCCGGCCTCGCCGGCCACGTCGGCGATGCGGCAGCCGTGGTACCCCCGCTCGGCGAAGACCTTGAGCGCGGCGTGGAGGATGGCGCGCCGCTTCTCCGGCTCCCCCTCGACGGGGGGGGCGGGGTGCTGCGCTTCGGTGCTCTTTCGCTGGCGTGCCACCATTGACTCCCGAGTCAACCGCAGGCTACGCGCCCTCCCGGGGACAGTCAAACGACCTTGGGGGGCTACGGGATCAGCGTGAGGCCGGTGATGGCGGAGAGGTCGAGCCCCGCGGTCACGCCGTAGTAGCCGCACTGGGAGACCTGCACCCGGACCAGGGCGCGCCAGCAGTTGCACGGCGAATTCCAGGAGGCGGTGACGGTGTTCTGCTGCATGGAGGGGCCCACCGGGGCGGGCGTGCCGCCGCTGCACGGGGTGGCGTAGACGGTCCGCACGGAGAAGAGCGTGTCCCACTGGACGTCGAGGCCGCCGGCCACGTGAACTCGAAGTCCCGCCGTGCCCTGCCCGAAGGTCTGGAAGGGCACCGGGCGCGCGTCGAAGAGGGGGTCGAGCCCTGCCCGGAGCGTCGCCGAGGACGCCGAGGAGAGCGCCAGGAATCCCAGGGTGAGCCGGTCGCCGCGGGAATCGGCGGCGGCGAGGTCGAAGCGGATCTCGGTGAAGTGGTCCAGGAACCCCGCGTCGAGGGAGCCCCAGGTCCCGGCCGCCGGCGCCGCGCCGAAGGCGAGGAACCGGGCCAGCACGAGCCCCTGCACCGGCCCCCACTCGGCGGCTCCCCGGACGAAGGACTCGCCCAGCTGCCCGCTGGACAGGTCGAGGTCCTGCCCGACGTCGAGGTCGATCCGCGTGACGCTGGGCGTGTCCTTCCCGGGGGCGACGAGCCGGTTGCGCAGCGAGACGCGCATCTGCTGGAAGCCGCCGGGCAAGGTGGCCGAGAGGGTCCGCAGCGGCAGACAGGCTCCGCTGACGCCCGACGGCGGAGCGAGGCAGGGAGCGCCGGGGAGGACCGGGGCGGCGTCCCGCTCGTCGTAGCCGTAGGCGGGGAGCGGCGTGCCGCCGATGCCGGTGGAGCCCCGCCACTCGACGCGCGGCTCGATGACGTGACGGAGGGCGTCGGGGCCGGCGCCGAAGTTGCGGGAGATGGACGTTCCGAGGACGGCCCCGCCGCTCACCCACCCGCTGGCCAGGGCGGGCTGGGCGTCGCCGCCGAAGAGGTAGGTCGCACCGTTCCCGGCCACCCAGGGCTCCAGCAGGGCGACGCCCCCGAGGGAGAGCGGGGCGCGGAGCTCGGCCCGGGCCCAGGCCCGTGAGGCGGAGAGGCGCTGCCCGGCGACCCAGGCGTCGCCCGGCGGCGGCGCCGGCCCCAGCCAGCCGCGCTCGCCGGGGCCGAGTCCGTTCACGCTCTGGTCGGTGATCCCGGAGAGGGGCGCGAAGCGGGCGATCCCTGCCTGGGCCGAGACCGCGAGCGGCCCCACCACCTGGATCGGCAGGAGCGTCGCCGAGATGGCGGGGAGCCGGTGGAAGGAGGGCACGCTCCCGCCCAGGAAGCCGAAGGGGACGAGCGGGATCACCGGCTGGCCGGGAGGGCTCGGCTGGCCCAGGGTCCCGATCTGCTCGACGTAGGTGAGGTTCCCCTCGAGCAGCAGGTGGGGAAAGGCGTACCCGGCCGCCAGCGACGACCGGTAGTAGGAGGCGTCGCGCTGGAGGATGTCGCCCACGAAGTCCTGGGACCAGGCCGGGTCGCCGACCAGGAAGGCCTCGGCGTTCACGAAGCTCCCCGGGGACGGTCGGGCCTCGCTGCGCAGCGCGATCCCGGTCCGGACCCCGCTCTCCGGCTTCCAGCGATACGCCAGGGTGTCGTGCTGGAGGAGGAGCTTCGCCTCGCCCTTCACTCCGGGCAAAGGGGCCCAGCGGTACTCGATCGCGCCGCCCGCGCCGCGCACCCCCGGGTTCTGCCCCTCGGCGATCCGGGAGTCCACCGTGGACTGCGGCGGACCGAAGGCGTAACCGGCGGTGAAGGTGAGGTCGTGGCTCTCCCCCAGGGTCAGGAAGAAGGGCTCGGCCAGCCACCAGCCGGTGCGCGAGCCGACGTCCACCATGGGGAAGAGGAAGCCGGTCTGCCGCCCGGAGAGCGGCACTTGCAGCCAGGGGAGCGGCAGGACCGGGATGGGTTCGTCGATGAAGAGGAAGCGCGGCGTGACGTAGACGATGGGCCAGGTCAGGGTGGCGGTCTTCCCGGGCTCGATCTCTGCGCGCTCCGCGCGGATCTCCCAGGAGGGCGCCCCGCCGCAGCAGTCGCAGAGCGTGAGCCGGACCCCCTCGGCCGAGAAGCGGGAGGGCGCGTCGCCGCCGGGGACGGTTCCGGCGGCGCGGTCGGCCCGCACCGAGAGCCGGTTCCTCCCGTCCTTCTCGGCCTCGGCGATGGTGGCGTCGCGGGAGAGGTCGAGCGGCGTGTCCTTGTAGAAGGCCAGGACGCCGCGGGCCTCCCAGGCGCCGTCCAGGACGGCGTGGATCCCCTCGGCCGCGACCACCCTCCCCGGCCCGGTGAGGAGCACGTCGCCGGTGGCGTCCACCTCGCCGGTGCGCGGGTCGTAGCTGCCGGTCCGGGCACGCAGCAGGACCGCCCCGCGGCGGATCCGGACGCCGCCCTCGAGGAGGAAGCGCTCACGGGCCGCGTCGTAGGTGACGAGGTCGGCCTCGACCTCCACCGGTCCTCCGGGGCCCGGGAGCGAGGCCGTGGCGCTCCGGACCGCGCCCGGGAGGAGGAGCAGCAGCCCGGCGAGGAGAGCGAGCGGCCGCGTCACCCGCTACTTGCCCGGCTTGGCCGGGCTGGCTGCCTTCGCCGGCGCCGGGGGCGTCGTGGGCGCTGCCGGCCGGTCGAAGTCGAGGGACAGCGTCGTCCCCTCGATCCGCTGCTGCCAGGCCACGCGCTCGCGGAGCCGGATCTCGAGGACGTAGCTCCTGCCCTGCCGGACCGGGGTGACCTTCGCCACCGCGGTCGGGAAGAAGGACGTGTCGAGCGCCTTCAGGTCGTTGCGGAGCGGGACCCCCGTGTTCGGGAGTTCGACCCGGATCAGATTCTCCTGGGGCTCCGAAACGCTGAACTTCGGAGTCGAGCGGAGACGGATGAAGACCCGGGAACCGGTGGCGGTCTGCTTGAAGCCGAGGAACTCGACCTCGTTGCGCTCGGCGGCGGGGCTGGGGGCGGGCGCGGGCTTGGCTGCGGGCGCGGGCTTCGCGGCGACCGGGGCCGGTGCCGGTGCCGGCTTCTGTGCGGCGGCGACGGCAGACTTCGCATCGGCGGCGGCCTTCGCGTCGGCGGCGGCCTTCGCTTCAGCAGCGGCCCGAGCCTCAGCGGCGACCTTCGCGTCCGCTGCTGCCTTCGCATCGGCGGCGGCCCGGGCTTCGGCGGCGGCCTTCGCGTCCGCTGCGGCCCTCGCATCGGCGGCGGCCCGGGCTTCGGCGGCGGCCTTGGCGTCCGCTGCTGCCTTCGCATCGGCGGCGGCTGCGGTCGATACGACGGGTGCCGCCGTGGCAACGGGTGCAGGTGGAGCAGATCCCGTGGCGGTCACGGCGGCCTTGGGGATGGCGGCGGGAGCACCCGCGGGAGAAGCCGGCGGCGGAGCGGCGGCGACCGTCGGCGCTGGTGCGGGGGGAGCAGGCCGCGGCGACGCGGCGACGGGCGACGCGGCGACGGCCGGAGCCGTTGCGGCCGCGACCGGCGATCCAGGCGGCGGCACGGGAGCGGGAATCCGGGACGGTACTGCCCCGGAAGCGCTGGCGGCGGGCGCCGGTGAAGCAACTGCCGTTGCGGCAACGGCAGACGTGGTGGCGACGGGAGCAGGTGGCGGTGGAGCGGCGGCGACTGCCGGCGCCGGAGCGGGAGCAGGTGGCGGTGGAGCGGCGGCGACTGCCGGCGCCGGAGCGGGCTCCGGAGGCGGAGCCGGGGCCGGCGGGGGCCTTGCGACCGGCGCAGCCGCGACCATCGCGCCCTTCGGGGGCTGCGGGGGCTGCACGCGGAGGACGATCCGGTTTCCGGAGACCACCACGTCGGGCGGTTCGACGACACCGACGAACGTGACGGTGATGCGCGCCGTGGCGTGCGTGCCTTCACCGAAGGAGATGGCGTTCACCTCCTTCACCTGACCGGCGCCCGCCACCTTCCTCTTCGCTCCGTCCAGCCCGGCCTCGGAGACGTCGATCACGAAGCGCGGGGGATCGACGAGCGAAAAAGTGGTGAACGACGGGGCCTTGGAGGCTCCGATGGTCACCTCGGCCACACCGCCCGTCTCGGCGACCTCGATCGCGGTGATCCCGTTGATGCCGGCGGCGAACGCCGCGGCAGGACCGAGGATGAGTGCAGCGGAGAGTAGCGTGGACTTGCGCATGGAGCGCTCCCGTCGTGCGTTTGCGGAAAGATAGCACGCACCCTGCAGGGACCGACAAAGGAGAAGCGGGGGCCTACATCTCCTCACCCGCGAGCCGCCGCCGCGCCTCGCCGACGAGGTAGAGGGATCCGGCCACGCAGACCAGCGCCCCGTCCAGGGCGGCCGCGCGCGCACAGGCGAGCGCCTCCGGGAGCGAGGCGTGGACGTCGGCATCGGCGCCGAGCGCCCTGGCCACCTGGACGCAGCTCGCCGGATCCCGGGCGCGCGGCGAGTCGGGGGCGACCAGGTGGAGACGACGGGCGGCCGGGGCGAGCGCGGCGATCATCCCCTCGTGGTCCTTGTCGGACAGGACCCCGAACACCAGCTCGACCGGCCGGGACGGGTGGAGCACCGGCAGCGCCGCCGCCAGCGCGGCCGCGCCGTCCGGGTTGTGCGCGCCGTCGAGCAGCACGCCGCCCACCTCCTCCATGCGCCCCGGCCAGCGGGCCGACGCGATGCCGGAGCGGATCTCCTCCTCCCCGACCCGGACGCCTGCGGCATCGAGGAGACGCAGGGCTGCCGCCGCGAGCGCCGCGTTCCCCTCCTGGTGGGCGCCGCGCAGCGCGATGGGCCCTCCCCAGGACTGCCCGGCGACATGGAAGGGGGCACCCCGCCGCGCCGCCTCGTCTCGCAGGGCCTCCATGGCCGCCTCGGGCTGGGCCCATGCCACCACCGCCGGGACGCCGCTCTTGAAGATCCCGGCCTTCTCCCGCGCGATCGCGTCCACCCGGTCACCCAGGAACTGCATGTGATCGAGGCTGATGCGGGCCACCGCGGAGACCAGGGGACTCACCGAGCTGGTGGCGTCGAAGCGCCCCCCCAGCCCGACCTCCACCACCGCGGCGCCGACCCGCTCCCTGGCCAGGTGGAGGAGACCGACCAGAGTGGCGAACTCGAAGTAGGTGAGCCGGTCGGCCTCGCCGCCCTGCTCGTGCCAGGGGCAGGCCCGCCGCACCTCCTCGATCCGCGCGGCGAGCGCCGGGTCGTCGATGGCACGGCCGTCCACCTGGATGCGCTCGTGGAAGCGGACCAGGTGCGGAGAGGTGTAGAGCCCCACCCGGTGGCCGGCCAGCTGGAGGGCGCGGGCCGCCATGGCACAGGTCGAGCCCTTCCCGTTCGTCCCCGCCACGTGGAGGATGGCGAGATCGCGGTCGGGGCGCCCGAGGGCGTCGAGGGCCCGCTCCATGCGCTCGAGGCCGAACCGCATGGCCAGCGGACGAAGCGTGTCGAGGTAGTCGTTCGGGCCCAATTCGCCCCGGGGGATGCGCCGGTCGCTCGGCGCGACTAGCCGAGGAGCGAGATGATCTGGGCCAGCCGCTCGCGCATCTGGAGGCGCGGGACGATGGCGTCGATCATCCCCCGCTCGAGCAGGAACTCGCTGCGCTGGAACCCGGGCGGGAGCTTCTCGCGGATGGTCTGCTCGATGACGCGCGGCCCGGCGAAGCCGATGAGCGCCTTGGGCTCGGCGATGATGACGTCGCCCAGCCAGGCGAAGCTCGCCGCCACGCCGCCGGTGGTGGGGTGCAGCATCACCGAGATGTAGGGCTTGCGCACCTGCCGGAACCGGTTCAGCGCCGCGGAGGTCTTTGCCATCTGCATGAGGGAGAAGATGCCCTCCTGCATGCGCGCGCCACCGGTGGAGCTGAAGACGATGCAGGGGCAGCGCCGCTCGTAGGCCCGGTCGATGACCCGGGCCACCTTCTCGCCGACCACCGAGCCCATGGAGCCGCCCATGAACTCGAAGGCGAAGGTTCCGAGGGACACGGGCTGGCCGGTGATGGTGCCCACCCCGGAGATGAAGGCGTCGCGCAGGCCGGTGGCCTTGTAGGTGCTCTTCAACCGGTCCCGGTACTTCTTGGCGTCGGTGAATCCGAGGGGGTCCTCGGGGATGAGCTCGGTGTCGAGCTCCTCGAAGGTGTCGGGGTCGAGGACCATCTCCAGGCGGCGGCGCGCCGGCAGGGCGTCGTGGTGGCCGCAGCCCGGGCAGACGTTCCAGTTGCCCTCCCACTCCTGCGTGTAGATCACCTCGCTGCACTCGGCGCACTTGGTCCACAGCCCCTCGCCCTTCTTGGCGGGAACCGGACCGGTGGGCTTGTCCAGCGACGGCTGAGCCTTCAGGGTCTGTCGCTTCGAGAACCAGGCCATGTTCACCTTTGCCGTCGCCGGATCGTCAGAACGCGATCTCGTCGCCGTCTTCGAGCACCGTGACTCCGCGGAGTCCGAGCTCCGCGAGCTCCGCCTCGAGCTCGGCCCGGAAGGCCGGCTTGAGGTGGTACAGATATACGGGAACGTCCTCCCGTTCCACCTTGGCCAGCTCGCCGACGAGCGCCCGGGGCGTGAGGTGCCCCGAGCGATCGGCGAGCGCCTGCATCCGGCTGGGGAACGAGAGCTCGACGAGGATCGCACCGAGACCCCGGGCGCGGTTCACCTCCCTCCAGAAGGAGGTGGTGGGGCCGGTGTCGCCGGAGATGGCGAAGGCCGCCGCGCCGCGCCGCACCACGAACCCCGACGACTCGACCGGGTGGCGGACCTTCACCGCCGAGACGCCGTAGGCGCCGATCCGGAACGGGACGCCGTACGCGAACGGGGCCAGGCGCACCACCGGGCTGTGCGCGCTGGGGATGCGGGTGAAGTCCGGCCAGAGCCTCCCGTTGAAGAGGCTGCGGCGGAGGGTCTCGGTGGCGCCCCGGGAGGCGTGGACCGTGACCGGACGGCGACGGCGCCCCACCATGAGATCGGCGAGGAGGGGGACGTCCTTCACGTGGTCGAGGTGGGCGTGGGTGACGAGGACGTGGTCGATGCGGTCGAGCTCGGCGAGCTCGAGGCGCGAGGTGAGCGCGCCGGCGTCGAGCGCGAGGCGGCCGTCCACCAGGAAGCAGGTGCTGCCGTGGCCGCGCAGCTCGCCCCCCGAGGCCCCCAGGACCCGGATCCTCACTGGTGGGTCCCCGGGCGGGAGTCGAGCTGAAGGAGGTCGAGGAAGTGGCGGAGCCGGTCGGGGTCCGGGACGGTCCAGGCGCCCTCCGAGCCGACCAGGAGCCCGGAGCGCTCCAGGGTTCGCAGCACGTCGGCCGCCTGCTTCACGTCCACGTCGAGCCGGCTGGCCAGTTCCTCGGGGGAGAACGCGAGGAGCGCGTCCGGATGGCGGGACGCCTCGCCGGAGACGAAGTGGACCACCCGGGCCCTGGCGTCGCGGAGGAGCAGGTTCTCGATCTGCCGGTCGGCCTCGGCCAGCCGCCCCGCCATCTTCTTGATCATGCGCACCGCGATCTCGGAGCTGGCGCGCACCATGGTCTCGAAGGTCCGGGCGTCCACGACGAGCAGCAGGCAGTCCTCGACGCAGGTCGCCGTGGCCGAGCGCGGGGCGCCGTTCAGGATCGACATCTCTCCGAGGAACTCGCCCTGCCCCAGCGTGGAGAGCACCTTCTCGACGGCGCCGACCCGCGCCGAGATGGAGACCTTGCCGCGGTTCACGACGTACATGTCGCCGCCCGGGTCCCCCTCGCGGAAGAGCACCGTGCCGCGCGGAAACTCGCGGCCGAAGCGACGCATCAGATCTCCCGGGTCCACGGACGGTCCTTAGCCGACGGCGCTCCGCGGTGTCAACGCGCGCGTGCGACGGCCGGTGACGCCTTGCGGCATCGCCGCGCATCCGGTAAGGGGGGGCACATGGCCACGACCTATCGCGACGCCGGCGTCGACATCGACGAGGGCGATCGGCTCGTAGACCTCATCAAGCCGCTGGCGCGCCCCACCATGCGCCCCGAGGTGCTCGCCGGCATCGGCGGGTTCGGCGGGCTCTTCGCCCTCGACGTGAAGAAGTACCGGGACCCGGTGCTGGTCTCGGGCACCGACGGGGTGGGCACCAAGCTCAGGCTGGCCTTCCTCACCGGCCGCCACGACACCGTCGGCATCGACCTGGTCGCCATGTCGGTGAACGACGTGGCGGTGACCGGCGCCGAGCCCCTCTTCTTCCTCGACTACTTCGCCACCGGGAAGCTGCGCGCCGAGGAGGCCGCACAGGTGGTGAAGGGCATCGCCGAGGGGTGCCGCCAGGCCGGCTGCGCCCTCATCGGCGGCGAGACCGCCGAGCTGCCGGGCTTCTACGCCGACGGCGAGTACGACCTGGCCGGGTTCGCCGTCGGGGTGGTGGAGCGGGACCGGATCCTCGACGGCCGGAAGGTCCGTCCCGGCGACGTCCTGCTCGGCGTGGCCTCCACGGGGCTCCACTCCAACGGCTACTCGCTGGCCCGCAAGGTTCTGCTCGATCGCTACGCCCTCTCCGACCGGCCTCCCGAGCTCTCCGGCCGGACCATCGGCGAGGCGCTCCTCGAGCCCACCCGGATCTACGCGAAGGACATCCTGGCGCTCCTCGAGGGGACGCCGGTCCACGCGGTGGCCCACATCACCGGCGGCGGCCTGCCGGGCAACGCCCCCCGCAACCTCCCCGACGGGACCCGCGCGGTGATCCGCGCCGGAAGCTGGCCCGTCCCGTCCATCTTCGGCCTCATCGAGCGGGAGGGCGAGGTCCCCCGCGACGAGATGTACCGGACCTTCAACATGGGGCTGGGGCTGGTGATCGCGCTCCCGGCCGGCTCCGCCGAGGCGGCCCGCGCCGTGCTGGCCGCGCGCGGCCTCTCGAGCTGGGTGGTGGGAACCGTCGAGGCGGGCGCCGGCGAGGCCACCTGCGAGGTGGTCGGGTGATCCGGGTCGGCGTCCTCGCCTCCGGGTCGGGCTCGAACCTCCAGGCCATCGTCGACGCCGCGCGGGACGGGCGCATCGACGCCACGGTGGCCGTGGTGATCTGCAACGTGCCGGGCGCGCGCGCGCTGGAGCGGGCGCGGGTCGCCGGCATCCCCACCGAGCTCCTCCCCTCGAAGGGGGTTCCCGACCGGGACGCCTACGACCGGGAGGTGGTGGCCAGGCTGCGGGCCCACCGGGTGG
This sequence comes from uncultured Anaeromyxobacter sp., assembly GCA_903874275.1. Lineage (GTDB taxonomy): Bacteria > Myxococcota > Myxococcia > Myxococcales > Anaeromyxobacteraceae > CAIOAK01. Next base: position 949 of record CAIQRS010000198.1, on the reverse strand, counting down.
ACCTGGTCTGCCTGGCCGGCTGGATGCGCATCGTCACCCCGGCCTTCCTGGAGGCCTTCGCCCCCTCGCCGGCGAGCCATGGCTGCCCGCGCGTGATGAACGTGCACCCGGCGCTGCTGCCCAGCTTCCCGGGGCTCCACGCCCAGCGCCAGGCGCTCGACTACGGGGTGCGCTTCACCGGCTGCACGGTCCACTTCGTGGACTCCGGCACCGACACCGGACCGGTCATCGTCCAGGCCGCCGTCCCGGTGCTGCCGGGCGACGACGAGCCCGCCCTCTCGGCCCGGATCCTCGTCGAGGAGCACCGGGTCTACCCGCTCGCAGTGCAGTGGTTCGCCGAGGGGAGGCTCGCCCTGGACGGCCGCAGGGTCTCGCTCCGCGACGCGGCCGCTCCCATGATGGACGGCGTCTTGAACCCCTCCCAGGATCGCTGACCCGCCTTGTCCGCCAACACCCGATCGCCCGCCGTCCCCCGCGCCGCCACGGTCCGGCGCGCCTACGACGTCTGCGTGATCGGGTCGCAGCTGGGCGGCGTCGCCGCGGGGGCGCTCCTGGCCCGCCGCGGCTACCGGGTCCTCCACGTCGATCACGAGGGGACCGGAACGGGTTACGAGGACGGTGGCTGGCGGATCCCCTGGGGACCGGCCCTCGTCCCGGCCCTGCGGTCCCTCCCGGCGGCCGAGGCCATCCTGGTCGAGCTGGGGCTGGCCACCGACGCCGCGCGCCTGCTCGAGCCGGCCCGCCCCGCCCTCCAGATCTTGCTCCCGCGCCACCGCGTGGACCTCCCCTCGGCAAAGGGCGAGCGGAGCGCCGAGCTGCGCCGGGAGTGGCCGGGCGACGCGCCCCGCCTCGACGCGGCGCTCTCGGCCGCGCGCGCGGTCTTCGACGCCGAGCAGCCGCTCCTGGCCTCCTTCCCGCCGGTTCCCCCGCGCGGCCTCGTCGATCGCTT
>CAIQRS010000197.1 GCA_903874275.1 uncultured Anaeromyxobacter sp. | reverse complement strand
AGGCGCGGCGCCGTCGAGCCTGCTGACGAGGAGGGGCAGGGCAACGTCGGCCGACGGACCATCGAACGCGAGGGGTGCTCCGTGCGGCAGCCTGTCGGTGACGCCACCGGGACCCTGCCACCAGGCCACGAGCCGAACCGGTCGGGCCGTGCTTCCCCTGGCCAGGACCACCGTCCCGTTCACCACGTCGCCCGCAACCGCGGCCCGGCGCGACAGGGTCACCCGGAGCGCGGGGACGCTGGAGAGGAGCACCGGCACGGAGGCGAAGGACTGAAGCGAACCCGTCGCGTCCTTCGCGATCAGGTCGAAGCGCCACTCCCCCTCGAGCCGGAGCGGCGCGGTCGGACGGATGGTGCCGCTGGCGCCCGCGCTGGCGGCGAAGGCCACCTCCGTCTCGCTCCAGGTGCCGTCCGAGGCGAGGTAGCGGACCGGGCCGGTGGAGACGCGGACCCCGGCGAAGCCGGCACCCGGAGCGGAGGCGCCGGGGCCCTGCGCCCTGACGACGAGTGAAAGCCCGTCGTTGCCCTGGAGAGACCAGGCCAGGTCGGGAAGGCTGTCGAGCGTGCCCGCCGGTCTGCCGGCGGTGACGGCGAGGCGCGCGGGTGCAGGCACCGGTACCGAAGCCTCGGGCGCCGTCGATTGCCCGGAACAGCCGGAGAGCGCGAGCAGCAGCGCGGGCACGGCGAGAAAAACCTTCGTGAAACGAGTCATTCCCCCCCCCCAATCGAGGATTCCACCGAATCTGCAGCGAGCCGCAAGCCACTGAAACCAGGACACATTCTAGGCGTGAGTCGTGGAGCGCACCACTCCACTTGCGTAGGACACGGGAGGGAGCCGGTTCTGACGGGTCAATCGGACGAAATCCCGAAACGCGGTCAGCGCCGTGTCAGGCGCGCCTTGCCCGTCTCCCAGTCCTCCGTGGGGACCGAGCCCGAGCGAACCTCGCTGGCGCGCCTCTCGAGTTCCGCTACCCAGGCCCCGGCGGCGCCGGCGCCGTCATCCAGGCTCAGAAGCAGCTCATGAGCGATCATGGCTCGCTGTCCCTGCGTGGCCGGAAAACGAAAGCCCCGGGTTTCCCCGGGGCTCGGTGAAATGGAGGCGCGGGGAATCGAACCCCGGTCCGAAAGACTTCGTGCGACTGGCCCTACGCGCGTGTCCCGGAGAATTTACGTGACCGGCAACCTCCGGGCCTGCAACCCGTCACGTTCTCGCCCTTACGTCTCGACCTGATCTAGGCGGCTCGCTTCCCGCTCAGGTCCAACCGGAGCTGACACCTGACCCCGTTACCCGGTGCTCACGGGGGGATGCGCGGCACTTAGGCCGCGAGAGCCATGGGCTCGTTCGCGTTTCTGCGTGGTCGCCTTTTTACGTGGCCTGGTGACCAACCACGGCGCGCGCCATGCGCCTTCTGTCCTCCGTCGAAGCCAGTTCGCCCCCGTACTGAACGAACTACTCCGTGGAATATAGGCCCGGGGCGGACACGGTCAAGCGAGGGGTGGAGATGCAGGGATTCGCAGGGGGAAGGGGCGCGGCGAAGGGGATGAGGAGGGATGGTGACGGTCCGCGGCACGCACCATCGGGCAGATGGGGCGTGCGTGGAATGATCGCGTCGAAAGTGCTTGACGCGTTCTGGGGCGGGTTCACGTTCCGCGAACGTGCTGCACGGGGACGGCGCTTCACGCTGCCGCATTTCGCGTCTGGGCGACGCGCGGCGCTCCGGGCGAGGTTCGAGATCTCCGCGCCGGAGGACGCGCGCCTGGGCATCCTGGTGCGTCTGGGGAGGGCCGAAAATCCCGTGAGACAGTGAGTTCATGAACGACACGAACCTCGTCCAGGCCCGCGAATCCTCCCGCAACCTCTCCACCCTGCTGCGCCACGAGCAGGGCGCCATGGCCGATTTCCTGGTTGCCCTCGCAGACTTTGATCATCGGGGGCTCTGGCGGGAGCTGGGCCACTCCTGCCTCTTCTACTACCTTCAACGCGAGCTCCGGCTCTCCGACGGGGCGGCGCACTTCCGCAAGGTCGCGGCCAGGCTCATCCAGCGGTTCCCCGAGGTGGTCGAGCCGCTCCGCGAGGGCAAGCTCTGCATCACGAGCATCGTGGAGCTGGCCCGGGTGATGACCGAGGAGAACCGGGGGGAGACCCTGCCCCAGTTCTTCCACGTGTCAAAGCGGCAGGCGAAGGCGGTGGCGGCGGCGATCCTGCCGGCGCCGGTGGTCCCCAGGCGGGAGGTGGTCACCCATGTGGCGAAGGTGGTGCGTCCTGTTCTGCCTCGGGCCGAGTTGCGTCCGGACGAAACTCCACCGAGCAGCCCGGAGCAGGTGGCGGTTCCGGCCCTGCCGATGAGGGTCGAGCCGCTGACGGCCAGCGACAGCCGCATCCACATGACCGTCTCGAGCCAGTTCCTGGAGAAGCTGGAGGCCGCACGGCGGGGGCAGGGGCACGTGCAACCGGGCGCGACGAAGGAGCAGGTGATCGAGGCGGCGCTGGATCTCCTGCTGGAGAAGCAGGCCATGCGGCGGGCGGAGGTGGAGAAGCCGCAGAAGAACCCGCGGCCGGCGAAGGCCGACCACGTCACCGCGGCGGTGAAGCGCGCGGTGTGGGAGCGCGACCAAGGCAGGTGCCAGTGGCCCTTGGACGGGGGCGGCGTGTGCGGGTCCACGACGCGGCTGGAGTTGGACCACGTGGTGCCGCGCGGGAAGGGCGGGCCATCGACGGTGGAGAACTGCAGGATCCTCTGCAAATTATGCCGCGAGCGGCATAAACGGCATTATTCCGCGTGGCGTTTTATGCCGCGTCGCGATCCGGAAGCGCTGCGGCACTGGCAATCGCGCATCGAGGACGCGGCATAATCCGGAGGCCTGCGGTAGGGCATCCTTGCCT
>CAIQRS010000196.1 GCA_903874275.1 uncultured Anaeromyxobacter sp. | reverse complement strand
CGCCTGCTCGAATTCCTGGATGGTCGCCGTTTCGAATCCGGTTTCCCGCTCCAATCCACTGGCCGGAAACTCTTCGGGCTTCTTCGAGGAGCTTCCGGCCTGAATTCTTTCACCCTGGGCCCTCCGAAGCACCGGCGTCCCATTCCATCGTCGTCTTCGCATCGGTTTGTCCGAGGACCGTCGCCATCGCCGCCGGGGGCGCCCCCACCCGGGAAGCTGGACGACTTATACATATACGTATAACTTGTTCAGCATGGCGCCCGGCCCCGTTCACCCGCCTGTCCCCTTCCCTCCGGAACTCCCTGCGCTCCTGCACGGACTCAACACGTGGTGGCGCCCGCCTCACTCGGTCCGCCCCACGGTCCCCCCGTTCCTCCGCCGCCAGACTCGCCTCCTGGCGGAGCGGATGAGCCAGCGGGTGCCGCTCATCCAGGTCATCCGTGGCCCTCGGCAGGTCGGAAAGACCACCGCCATCCTGCAACTCGTCGAGTCGCTCCTCGCCGACGGCGTCCGTCCCACCGACATCCTGCTCCTTCGATTCGACCTGCAGTCGCTGCGGGAGGCGGGCGGCTTGCTCGGCCTCGTCAGCTGGTATGAGGCAAATGTCCGGGGCCGGCCGCTCGATGACGGCGCGCCCGCCTACCTGCTCCTCGACGAGATTCACAAGCTCCGTCGCTGGAGCGAGGAGGTGAAGCACCTCGCGGAGACCGCCCGGCCTCGCATGGTGATCACCGGCTCCTCGAGCGTCCTGGTGGCGCGCGGGACGAGGGAGAGCCTCGCGGGCCGGGTCCAGACCACCGAGTTCCCCACCTTCTCGTTCCGCGAGGTGCTGGAGGCCTGGCACCCCGATCTCGCTCCGCCGGTTCCGCCGCTCCGGTTCCTGTCGACGTTCGACCGGGGTGTGCCCGGGGTCTTCCGCGAGTTGCACGCCTTCGCGGAGGCTCACGTCCGACCTCTCGCCCGCGCGCTGGACCGGTACTACCAGCGAGGTGGCTACCCACGACTCCACTCCGCGGAGCTCGTCGAGGACGGCTGGGCCGACTACCTCATCGAGACGGTGTTCGATCGCGTGCTCGGTGTGGACATCCCGGAACTCTTCCCCGTCCAGCAGCCTCAGCTGTTGCGCCACCTCTACCTCTCGCTGGCTCGGCGAACCGGGCAGCAGGTGAGCCAGCTCGAGCTTGCGGCAGAGGCCAACGCGGCAGGTCTGCGTACCAACCAGCCCACGGTGGGCCGCTACATGCACTACCTCGCTGACGCGCTTCTGGTGCGGGAGTTCCGGCGCTTCCCGCTTGGCAAGGCCAAGACGGCCAGGGTGCCGGTCAAGGTGACGTTGACCGATCTCGGCGTTCGCAACGCCATCTTCCGCGGCGCGCCTTCGCTCTTCGGGTCCCCGCCGGACCTGGTCGGGTCGCTCGTCGAGACCGTCGTCCAGACGGTCATCCGGGACACCGACCTGTCCGTCCACTTCTATCGAGACCGCACCGACCCCTCCGACCGTCGCTCGCCATTCCAGGAGGTCGACTTCGTGGCCGAGCGGACCGATGGCGACCTCCTTCCGATCGAGGTGAAGTTCCGGCGAAAGCTGGACGACGCGGACTTTCGGGGGCTTTCCGCCTTCATGAAGCAGTACCGCTGCCGCCGTGGAGTGCTGGTGTCCCGGGAGACCTCCGCACTCGATGAAGACCGGATCCTGGTGGTGCCACTCAGGGACTTCCTTCTCGCGTACTGACGTCTCGGCCTCGCACCATCCCTCGCCCGCCCAGCCCGCCTTCCGGTATCCGCAGGACGTTCACCACCCGCACGCAGGGCATCTCCCCCCGTGCGCAGGCCTTGTAGACCGTCGCCGTGGAGACCTTGAGCCTCCTGGGCGCCATCCAGGAGAGTCCGATCGCCTTGCCGCTCTGGCCGGACGCGGTCGTCGATTCCCGCGCCTCCACCCTGAAGCCGCCGGATTCCCGGGGCTTCTTCTTTCCCCCGCCGGGATCAGGGCGCGCGGACCACCACCGGTCCGAACACCCGGAGATCCGCCTCCATCCCCGGGTCCCCGACGGCCACGATGGATTGCAGGCGCGAGGCGAGGTGGGCCCGGCTCGCCTGGAGGACGTCCGCGGGAGTGACCGCCCTCACCCGGTCCACCCACTGCGCGAGCATCTCCGCTGGCAACCCCACGCCCCAGTACCCGGCAAGCCGCGTCGCGACGGCCTCCTGGGACTGGTTCGCCATGACGTGCCTTCCCACCAGGAGCCGCCGGGTGCGCTCCAGCTCCTCTTCGGACGGTGGCGCGGTGGCCATCCGGTCGAGCTCGTACAGGATCTCCACGAGCGCCGGGCCGGTCACCTCGGTGCGCACCGCAGCACCCGTCACCAGGGTCGAGCACTGGAGCATCGGCTCGACGCGGCTGTAGGGCGTGTACGTGTAGCCCTTCTCCTCCCGGATGTTCCTCATGAGGCGGCTGCCGGCCGCCCCGCCGAAGACGGCATCCGCCACCTGCAGCGGGATGAAACCCGGGTCGGTCGGGCGCGGGCCGACGCGGCCAAGCTCGTACTGGGTCTGCACGGAGCCGGGTCGCGGGACCAGGATCAGCTGGCGGGGCATCGGCGTGGGCGATGGAGTGGGCGGAGGAGGCTCCCCTTCCCCCTTCCAGCCCGCGAAGACCTTCTCGATCTCTTGCCGCAGCGCCATCGCGTCGAAGTCGCCCACGGCGACGAGCAGTGCCCGGTCCGGCCGGAACCGCTGCCGGTGCATCCGGCGCAGGATCTCCGGCGTCACCGCCTCGATCACCTCGGGCGTCGCGCCGACCACGTGGTAGGGGTGCGTCCCGTAGAGCGACGTCGCGAGCGCGCGCGTCGCGAGGAAGGTCGGCGTGGAACTCCTCACCTGCCAGGCCTGCAGCGCGTTCGCCTTCGCGAGCGCGACCTCCTCGGCGGGAAAGGAGGCGTTGCGGGCGACGTCGGCGAGCGTCCGCAGGACGTCGAGCCCGCTGCGGGAGAGGCCCGTCGCCTCGATGAATGTGGTGTCGTCGTCCGACCACGTGTACAGCGCGCCACCGGCCTCCTGGATGGCCTCGGCGATCTGGCGCGCGCTGCGGGTGGTCGTGCCCTCCCCGAGGACCTTCCCCAGGATCTCCGAGCTGCCCTGGAGGCCGGCCCTGTCCGCGGAGGTGCCTCCCCGGACGGCGAGCACCATCGACACCTTGGGCAGCCCCTTCCGCGGGACGAGCCAGACGGTCAGCCCGTCGGGCGTGGTCGAGCGCTGGACGTCCGGCATCGGGAGGGGACGGTCCGGGCCGAAGGGAGGCAGGCCCGCTGGCAGGGGCGGCTCCTTCGCGAACGCGGCGAGCGGTGCGAACAGGGCGAGCAGCCAGAGAACGCGCATGCGAGGCTCCTCACTTCGCCGGGGCCGGGGGGGCCGGCTGGCGGTCGACGACGGAACGGTTGGACGGGACGAGGACCGTGGCCGCGAGCCGGCGGAGGTCCTCGGAGGTGACTGCCCGGATGCGGACCGGGATCGCGTTGACGGTCGCCGCGTCCCCGTCGAAGAGCTGTGCGCGCGCGAGCGCGACGGCCCGCCAGAGAGGCGTCTCCAGTCGGTCGTAGAGATCGGACTCGAGCTTCGTCTTCACGCGGGCCAGCTCGGCCTCGGGAATGCCGTCCTTTGCGATCCTCCGGAGCTCCTCCTCGACCACCTGGACGACCTCGTCCGCCGACGAGGTGGGCTTGTAGATGGAGAAGACGGTGAGCAGGACCGGCCCGTCGTAGTCCCAGGCGTCCCCGAGCGGCCAGTTGAGGCCGCCGTTGGCGTTCGTCGCGATCTCCTTTCCCTTCACCAGGGCGAGGTGGAGGCGCGAGGCCGGTCCGTCGAGGAGCACGCCCGCGAGCACGGCCGCGGCCGCCGGGCCGCCGGCGGCGCGCGAGGGCAGCTTCCAGCCGATGGCGACGGCCGGCGCCTTCGCGAGCGGGTCTTTCTGGTCCAGCCTGCGTTCCTTCCGGTTCGGACCCTCGTCCACGGCAGGCCGGGGTGGCGTCGGGCGATCCGGGATGGAGCCGAAGTACCGCTCCGCCTTGGCGAAGATCTCGTCCGGTGACACGTCCCCGGCGATGGCCAGCACCGCGTTGCCGGGCGTGTAGTAGCTCGCGAAGAAGGACTGGACGTCGGCGAGCCGGGCCGACTCGAGGTCCTCGAACGAACCGTATCCGTCGTGCGCGTTCTCCCACCGGTCGAAGGCGAGCCCGGCCAGGTCGATCCAGTAGAAGTTGCCGTAGGGTCGGTTCTTCACGTTGACCCTGACCTCCTCCTTCACGACGTCCTTCTGGTTGCGGAGGTTCGTCTCCGAGAGCTCGAGCGCCTTCATCCGGTCGGCCTCGAGCCAGAGGACGGCGTCGAGCGCCGAAGTGGGCGCGCTGTCGATGTAGGTCGTGTAGTCGGGGCGCGTGAAGCCGTTCATGGACCCGCCCCCGCCCTCGATGACCCGGTCGAAGGTTCCCTTGGGAGCGACCGGCGTCCCCTGGAACATCATGTGCTCGAAGAGGTGCGCGAACCCGGTCCGGCCCTTCGGTTCGAGCCGCATGCCCACCCGGTAGGTCAGGCTGAGCCCGAAGGTGGGCGCGGAGTGGTCCTCGGAGACGACGACGGTCAGGCCGTTCGGCAACCTCCGCGTCGCCACCGGGATCCGGAAGTCGCCCTCCACCGCGAGCGCGCCCGTGGAAGGGAGGAGCAGGGCGAGGAGGAGGAGAATGCGCATGGGGCACCCCTTCCCGCGCGAGAGGCAAGGCGCGGGCATGAGACGGAAGTGTGTCGATCCATGGACAGCGGATCGTCATGGATCTGACCGTGAAGGGGGAGTGGTGGCCCTGCAGCCGCACAGGTCGCCGGGTTCGACGGGGCCAGTGGCATCTTCAGGCTCGAGCCCTGAAATGGCGCCGATGGCCGACCGGCAAACCTCCCCGCTGAACGGCGGCGACGAGGAGATCTTCGAGAATCTCCCCTCGTGGTGCCGCTCAGGGACTTCCTCCTCGCGTACCGACGCCTCGGCCTCGCCTCGGCAATCTGCCAGCGGCCAGGGCGGCGAGGAGGAGCGCCAACCAGTCCGCCCCGCTACCGGCCTGGCATCCCCCCTTCGGGAAAGGGAGGAGCACACCTCCGCACGGGCCACATGCGGGTTCGAAGATCGCCTCCACCAGAACGTCGGACGCCAGGGTGACCGTGCACGATTCCCTGCCGGAGCAGGCGCCTGCCCAGCCCAGAAAGTCGGACCCTGACGCCGGCGTCGCGGTGAGGGCCACCGTCGTCCCCTCCGTGAAGGCGGCGGTGCAGGGAGGCGATGCGCCGGTCGAGCAGTGGAGCCCTTCCGGTTGGGAGATCACGCTGCCCGTACCCGAGCCGAGGACGGTGACGGTGAGTGTCCGGGTCGCGGCGACCGCGGCGGCGCCCTGGCCATCCAGTGCTGCGGCCGAATGGGCGGCTAACAGCAGCCCGATGCCGAGCACGGTTCCAGATCTGCCCGGTCTGGATCGCGGAGCTCGCTCGCCCCGAGCGCTGACCAGCTGCGCGGCGTGAAGTCCTCTCATCGTGCCCCCTGGGTACCCGAGCCTGCGCCCGACCGGCTGGCATTTTGACACATCCCGCGGCGGATCAGGTCAGCGTGACGGCGCCACCGACAGCGCCGCCCCCAGCGCCCCGGTGAGCTGCGGCTCGGGCAGCACCCGGATCGCCTTGCCCAGGGCATCCCGCAGCGCCGCCACCATCGCGCCGTTCAGGGCCACCCCTCCGCTCATCAGCACGTCCTCGTGCCCCAGCGCCCCGCGGGCCAGCGACGCGACGCGGGAGGCCAGCGCGACGTGCAGCCCCTTCACGATCCCCTCGACGGGCTCGTCGGCGGCGACCAGCGAGATGACCTCGCTCTCGGCGAAGACCGTGCAGGTGGAGGAGACCGGAACGGCGCGCGGCGCGGCGGCGACCAGCTCGGCGAGCCCCTCGAACGGAACGTGAAGCCGCCCCAGCACCACCTCGAGGAAGCGGCCGGTTCCGGCGGCGCACTTGTCGTTCATGGCGAAGTCCACCACGTCGCCGGCGGCGCCGATCCGGATCACCTTGGTGTCCTGTCCGCCCATGTCCACGAGCACGGCCGCACGGCCGGCCCGCGCGAACGCGCCGCGCGCGTGGCAGGTGATCTCGGTGAGGGCCCGGGCGCCGGGGACCCGCTTGCGGCCGTACCCGGTGGCGCCGACGGGAAGCCCTCGCCCCGCCTCGCCGAGCAGCTCCGCCAGGAGCCGCTCCACCTGCCGCTCGATCCGCGGATCGGTCGACTCGACGCGCCGGGCGACGATGGCTCCCACGCCGTCGATGACGACCACCTTGCAGGTGGTGGAACCGACGTCCACGCCGACCGCCGCGGCCCCGCTCATCCGAAGCTCTCCATGAAGGCGCCGAGCCGGTTCTGGGAGAGCGCGCTGGCCCAGGAGCGGGGGTCGTTGTGGTCGGCCTCCAGGAGCAGGGCCTTGATGCCGAGGTCGCTCGAAAGCCTGTCCTTCAGGTCGATCTGGCCGATCGAGTAGGGCTTGCAGGAGCGGTCGCTGTGGAGGACCGCACCGTCGGCCTCGAACTTCCGCGCCATCTGCGAGATCAGCCGGAGCTTGTTGGGGAGATCGCGGTTCAGCATGATCTGCGAATAGGTGGTGGCCGCCGAGCGAACCGGATCGGCCGGGTCGATGCCGCTCGAGGCCTCCGCCCAGGCGTTCGTGTAGGTCGTGCAGACGAAGTTGAAGCCCTGGCTCCCGAGCAGCGTCGTGATCTCGCGGGTCGCGTACCAGATGGGCAGGTTGTCCCAGAGGAGGCGGTGCTTCTCCTCGCCCTTGAGCCCCCCGATCCCCTTCGCCACCCGGTCGCGCAGCTCGTCGAGCAGCACCCGGTAGTAGGCGTTGCACCCCTCGGTGCCGCGCAGCGCCACGACCGGCCCCAGGTGGAAGAACCCGTCCACGCCGGTCCAGGGCGCCGGGCGCGTCCGGGCGGTCTCCAGGCACTGGCCCCAGAGCTGGCTGCCCTCGCGGGAGAGGCGCGCCGTCTCGGAGAGCGCCTCCCGGTCGAGCGGCCGCCGGGCCACCCGCTCGGCGATGGCGATCCCCTCCTCGAGCTGGTCCACCACGTACCGGGTCTGGTGGGCCGACGGCTCGCCGTAGACGAACGGCGTGTCGATGAGGATGAGCGGAACGCCGAAGTGACGGGCCAGGTCCCGGTACCAGTAGAGGACGGTCTGGCAGATGTTGGTGCAGCAGGCGAGCAGGTCGGGGCGCGGGAGGCGCCCCACCGGCGACTTGCCGGTGGCGATCGACCCCAGGTCGGAGCGGACGTAGCTGCACAGGTCGCGCGAGTAGCCCTCCGCCTCGACCGCGTCGGAGAGGGCCGGGACGAGCCGCCCGACCCCGCAGATGGCCGCGTGGTTCTCGGGGTAGACGGTGTGGAAACCGAGGGTCCGCAGGAACTCCACCGGGAAGCCGCTCGTGACCCAGGCCACCGGAACGGCGCCGTCGGCGTAACGCCCCTCGAAGTAGTGCTTCGTCATCAGGCTCTTGAGGGCGTGGAGCGACTCGAGCGGCGGTGCGAAGGGGCTCTCCCGGGCCGGGCGCTTCCTGCGCCGCCGCTGCCAGTCGTCGAGCGCGGCCAGGAAGGGACCCACCGCGCGATGCGCCAGCTCGTACTGCGCGCGCCGCAGGATCATGCCGCACCTCCCGCGCCGGAGATCATCTCGGCGAACGCCTCGATGCGGGTCTCCACCTGCCCGGAGAGCTGCCGCTCCAGCTCTCCCTCCAGGTAGAGCACCGGGACGCCGCGGGCCGCGAAGGTGCGGCGGATGGCCGGGACGTCGAAGAGCTCCGGCTCGCAGAACTTCACCACGTGGATGACCACTCCGCGTGAACCGCTGCGGTCGAGCAGCCCCACGAGGTGGCGCATCCGCGCGTCCTGGTCGGCCGAGCGGGTCGGGCAGGGCGGCGCGGCCAGGTACCGGTCGAGGAGCGCCTCCCAGGGGTCGGCGATGGGGAGGTCGGCCTCGCGCACCAGGCGGCGTCCCACAGCGGCGTAGTCGTCGGCTGCCACGAAGGCCCCCGCGCCGTTCAGGATCCCGAGGGTGGCCGCCGGCTCGGGGACGTAGCCGGTGACGAGCACCGGAACACCGGCCTGCGGCCTCCCCGTCCCGAGAAGCGCCCGGGCGGCGCGGAGCTCGGAGAGGTGCTCCTCCGGCCAGAGCCACTCGCCGCGCCGGAGCAGGGCGTAGAGCTCCCGGTCGTCGAGCGGAAGGGAGGCGCGTCCGTCGAGGAGGGCCGCGCGGCAGGCGTCGATCTCGCGGTGGAGCCGGATGGCGGCGGCGAGCCGCCCGGGTTCGAGCTTCGCGCCGGACACCGCCTCGAGCTTGCCGGCGAGCGCCCGCAGCTCCTCGCGCGCGAAGCGGCGGGCGCTGGGGCGTCCGGGGTCCTTGGGGTGGAGGAAGGTGAGTGCGGGCTTCTTCCAACCCCCGAAGTCCGACGCCAGGGTGGCGAGCTGCTGGATCGAGTCGCAGGTGTGGGGGAAGAGCGCCGCGTCCACCAGGTCGGCGCCGCCCGAGGCCAGGAATCCGAGGGCGTTGCGGACCACCGCGCAGACGTAGGTCTGGATCCGGCCGGCGTCGTCGCCACGGGGCGCTCCGGGCGGTCCCCACACCTCGACGGCGAGCAGGTCGAGCGCGGTGAGGAGCTCCTTGGGGTAGTGGACCGGGAGGACGGCCACCGCCTTGCGGCCGTGTTCCGATCGCTGCCGCCGGATGTAGGGCTCGCGGGTCACGAGCAGCACTTGTAGACCAAGCCGCGGCCGCGGCACAGGGCCGACGCGCCCTAGGCGCCCACCCCCGCCCCCTGCACCATCTCGTCGCCGGAGATCTTCCGCCACCCTCCATCCGGCCTCGGGCAGTAGATCCCGTGGACCTTGAGGGGCAGCCGGGAAGAGCGTGGGTCGAGCTCGTGGTGGAGGGGCAGGTTGAAGTAGTAGAGGCGCGTGGCGGTACCGAAGCGCAACCGGCAGAGCGGGGCCCCGTCGAAGTCGTTGGTGGAGAACTCGGACAGCGACACCTTCACCAGGTTGTGCCGGGGGCCGATCACCGCCGACGACACGCCGTAGGCTCCGTGCCCCTCGCCCCCCTCGATGTGGCTCTCGTCGGAGCAGTTCCCGAAGACGGTGACGGTGTCGCGGACGCCCGGGGTGTCCTCCAGGTACTCCCCGTAGAACCCGGAGAGCACCTCGCGGTAGGCCCGGTGCTCCGGCTTGGGGTTGGCCTGGATGACGAAGAGGGCGTCCAGCCCCTGGCGGGTGCGGAAGTAGATCTGGTTGGCGTGGTCCACGATGTGCCGGATGTTCGAGGAGAACAGGTCCCGGTACAGGTAGTCGAGGCAGATGAGGACCATGAAGTTGAAGGAGGACGTCCCGCGGAAGTGGTGGACGATCTTTCCCCGGTAGAGGTCGTGGCTCTTGTCCAGGTATTCCTCCCCGTGAAAGGGGTGCCCCTTGGCCTGGAGGAAGACCCGGACGTTCCCGTCGTACTCCCGGACCACCACGCAGGAGAGGTTCACCGGCATGGCCGGGTCGCTCCCCGACTCCAGATCCTGCTCCACCAGCTCGAGCGCCCGGGCGTTGTCGCCGCGGAATCGCAGGAGCAGCGCGCGGAAGGTCGAGAGCGGGACGTGCTCGAGGCCGAACATGGTCACCGAGCTGGCCTGGATCTGCCGCTCGATGGCGCCGAGCATGTCGTCGAGGTGGGCCAGCGGCAGGCAGCCCTCCGGGAACACCAGGAAGTGGAGCTTGCGGAAGCCGCCGTTCCCCTCGGTCACCAGGTCCAGGACCGACCGGACCCGGGCCCACTGCTCCTCCGGCCGGGGCACCACGTAGCCCTGGTCACCGCGCACCAGGTGATCGGGGATCTGGGCGAGCAGGCAGTGCGGGTGCTGCCCGATGGGCAGGCTCAGCTTCAGGGGCGTCTCGAGGATCTCCAGCATCTCGGACGATCATAACGCGGTGCGGCACGATTTCTTCCCGGCAGGTTCACGTTGACACTAAATACTGTAACGGTTATAGGTGTCGCATCACGTGCTGTCCCACTCGGAGATCTCCATGGCCACCGCCGCCGCGCCCGCTTCCACGACCCCCGCCTACTCCCCCGGCGAGGAGGCCGCCAACGTGGCCACCCACGGCCTGGGCGCCATCGCCAGCGGTGCCGGGCTGGCCATCCTGCTGGTCTTCTCGATCTGGTTCGGGGATGGCTGGCACGTCGCCAGCACCGCCATCTTCGGGGTCACGATGATCCTCCTCTACACGGCCTCGACGGCCTATCACGCCTCCTCGTCCCCCCGGGCGCGCCACGTCGCCAAGGTCCTCGACCACGCCAGCATCTACCTGCTCATCGCCGGGAGCTACACGCCCTTCACGCTGCTGGCGCTGCGCGGGCCCGTGGGCTGGGGGCTCTTCGCCGCGGTGTGGGTGCTCGCGCTGGCCGGGGTGGGCATGGAGGCCTTCTGGGTCTACCGCCCGAAGTGGGTCTCGGCGCTGGTCTACCTGGCCATGGGCTGGATGGTGGTGCTGGCCGGGCGAAGGCTGGTGGACGCGCTCCCTCCCGGCGCCCTCCCCCTGCTCGTGGCCGGAGGGCTCCTCTACTCCCTCGGGACCGTCTTCTACGTGATGAAGCGGGTCCGCTACGCCCACGCGGTGTGGCACGGCTTCGTCCTCGGGGGCAGCACCTGCCACTTCCTCGCGGTGGTGCTGCTCGTCCTCCCGGTGGCCCGGTGAGCGACCTCACCATCGACGACCTGGCCCGCGAGGCCGGGATCCCCAGCCGAACGGTGCGCTTCTACCAGACCAAGGGGTTGCTGCCCCGGCCGGAGATGCGCGGCCGCGTCGCCCACTACGGCCCCGGACACGTCGAGCGGCTGCGGCGGATCGCGCAGCTCCAGGACCGGGGGCTCAAGATCAAGGCGATCCAGGAGCTGCTCGGTCGCGTCGAGCGGGGCGAGACCCGCCTGGAGGAGTGGCTGGGGATGGAGGACCGGCTGCGGGAGCCATGGGCCGAGGACCAGTCACGGATCGTGAACACGGAGGAGCTCTCCGCGCTGGCCGGGGAACTCCGGCCCGGCCGCGTGGCCGACCTGCTCCGCCACGGCCTGGTGGCCCGCAGGGGCGCCGACTTCCTGGTCCCCAGCCTGGCCATGCTGGCGCTCGCAGTCCGGCTCGAGGCCACCGGGATCGACCTCGAGGCGGTGGCCGGCCTGCAGCGCACGCTGCGCAAGCGGCTCTCCCGCACCGCCGAGGAGCTGGCCGAGCCCTTCCTGGCCCGCCGGGCCCGCCGGGCCGCCGCCGGCCGGGCGCCTCCCCTCGGCGTCGCGCTGCGCGAGCTCCGCCCCATCGCGCTCGAGGCGGTGCGCCTCGTCTTCGCGCAGGAGATGGAGCGGGTGCTGCGGGAGTGGGTGGAGTCGGGGCGGGCGGCCCGGGCGGGGCGCTAGCCCGTGGGCGGTTCCGGCGCCCCGCCGGGTCGCCGCTCGGGGCGCTGGCCGTAGGGATCGGCGGGCGGGCCCCCGGAGAGGGCCGCCTCGTGGCGGGCCCGCACCGAGGGCAGGATCTGCGGGTGGGTGAAGACGTAGAAGCGGTCCTCCAGCACGGCGTCGAAGGTCATCCGGGCCACGTCCGCGGCGCCGATCTTCCCGCCGGCCACCGCCTTCTCCACCGTCGCCCGGGCCCGTGCCTGGGACGCCGTCTCCGGCCCCGCCTCGGAGAGGTCGGCGGGGCGGTTCCGTTCCGAGCGGGAGATGCCGGTGGGCACGAAGGCCGGGCAGAGCAGCGAGACGCCGATCCCCGACCCGGCCATCCGCAGGTCGTGGAAGAGGGTCTCGGTGAGCGCCACCACCGCGTGCTTGGACACGTTGTAGACGCCGAACATGGGCGTGGCCAGCCAGCCGGCGATGGAGGCCGTGTTCACGACGTGTGACGTGCGGCCGCGCGCCTCGGCCTCGAGCATGCGGGGGACGAACCGGCGCAGCCCGTGGACCACCCCCATCACGTTCACCCCCAGCACCCAGCGCCACTCCTTCTCCCCGGTCTCCCAGACGTAGCCGCCGCCGCCCACGCCGGCGTTGTTGACGAGCAATCCCACGTCGCCGGTCTCGGCGAAGGCGCGGTCGGCCAGGCGGGCCACCTGGGCGTCGTCCGCGACGTCCGTCGGTGCACCCAGGGCGAATCCCCCGGCGGCCTGGACCTCCCCCACGATGCGGGCCAGGGGTCCCGGCTCCACGTCGGCGAGGACGAGGCGCATGCCCAGCGCGTGGGCGCGGCGCGCCATCTCCAGGCCGAGGCCGCTCCCTGCCCCGGTGATCACGGCGGTCCTTCCGGCCAGGTCTTTCATGGTCGGAAGAGGATATCCCGGCCTCGCGCCCTGCCGCTCGGCTACTGGAAGCGCTGCACCGCCGGGCGGGGCACGTCGGGCTCGCCCACGCGGATGATCACCTTGCCGACGGAGCGCCCCGCCTCCTGGACGGCGAAGGCCTCCTGGGCCCGCTCCAGCGGGAAGACGCTGGCGAGGACGGGCTTCACCCGCCCGGTGGCGACCAGTCGCGCCAGCTCCGCGTAGTCCTCGGCCCGCCCGCGGGGCACCGCGACGACGATCTTCGGGCCGCCGAGCAGGCGTCGCAGGATGGCGCCCAGGCCCACCGGCCGAACCGGCAGCGTGGTGACGAAGTGTCCACCGCGAGAGATCAGCCCGGCCACCTCGTCGAAGTCCAGGGTTCCCTGGGCGTCGAAGACGACGTCGTGCCGTCGCCTCCACCTCGTGAGGTCCTCCTGGTCCTGGTCGATCACCTCGGTGGCCCCGAGCGCGAGAGCCCTCCCGGCGTGAGCCTGGCTGCACACCGCGGTCACGGTGGCCCCGCGCGCACTGGCGATCTGGAGGGCGAAGTGGCCCACCCCGGTGCAGGCCCCGTTCACCAGGACACGCTTTCCCCGGACCGACCCGCAGCGCCAGAGCCCGTCGAGAACCGTCAGAGCCGCGGTGGGGAGCGCCGCGGCCTGCTCGAAGGTGAGACCGAGGGGAATCCGGTGCACCCGGTCGGCCGGGACGACGATCCGCTCGGCGTGGGCTCCCTGGCCGCCGGCCAGCGGGGAGGCGTCGCCGTAGACCGCGGCTCCCGAGGCGAAGCCCGACACCCCGTCCCCGACCGCCTGCACGGTGCCGGCGAAGTCGGCGCCGAAGACCCGGGGGAAGTCGGTCCGGGAGCGAGGGCGGAAGTAGCCGTTTCGCAGCATCCAGTCGAGCGGGTTCACGCTGGCGGCGTGGACGTCCACCACCACCTCGCCGCGACCGGGCTGGGGATCCGGGAGCGCGGCCAGTTCCATGACCTCGGGGCCTCCGTATCCCAGCGCCGCGAATGCCTTCATCGACCGCCTCCCGGTGGACTTCCCATCGGGGGTTACACCGGAGCCCCGGCCGGGAAGCCAAGAATCTTCGGCTGCCGGTGCCAGGTGTGCCATCCTTTCTCCCCGCGCGGATCTCGACCGCGCCCCCGGGGGACACATGGTCGCCTTCCTTCTGCTGCTGGGCATCGCCGCCGCGGTCGTCTTCGCGGTGATCTCCATCTACAACGGCCTCGTCACCGGCCGGAACGCCTACAAGAACGCCTTCAGCCAGATCGACGTCCAGCTCAAGCGGCGTCACGATCTCATCCCCAACCTGGTCGAGACCGCCAAGGCCTATCTGAAGCACGAGCGCGCGACGCTCGAGGCCGTGGTGTCGGCCCGCAACACCGCGGTCACCGCGGTGCGCGCCGCGGCCGCCAACCCCGGCGACCCCCAGGCCATGCAGGGGCTGTCCAGCGCCGAGGGCGCCCTCAGCGGCACCCTCTCCCGCCTCCTCGCGGTGGCCGAGTCCTACCCGGACCTCAAGGCCAACCAGACCATGGCGCAGCTCATGGAGGAGCTCTCCTCCACCGAGAACCGCATCTCCTTCGCCCGGCAGGCCTACAACGACGCGGTGATGACCTACAACAACTCGCGCGAGACCTTCCCCGGCATGATCCTGGCCGGGGGCTTCCCGGCCGCCCAGTCCTTCGCCGTCGAGGTCCCGGCCGAGCGGGAGCCGGTGAAGGTCTCCTTCTAGCCGGCCACCGGGACCCGCCCCGCCATGTCCGCTCCGCTCCCCGCGCGGAGGACCCTCGACTTCTTCGCCGCCCAGTCGAGGGCGCGCCGGAACACCGGCGTCCTCGTCCTGCTCTTCGCCCTGGCCTGGATGGCCACCATCCTGCTGGCCGACGCCGGGTTCGCGCTGGCGTTCTCCCTGGACCCGGTCGCGCTCCTCCTCCCCATGACGGCGGGGGTCACCCTGGTGGTGCTGGCGGGCAGCGCCTTCCACGCGGTCCGGCTGGCGGCCGGCGGCGGCGACGCGGTGGCGCGGATGCTCGGGGGGCGCGCGGTCGACCGGCAGACCGGCGACCCGGGCGAGCGACGGCTCGTGAACGTGGTCGAGGAGATGGCCATCGCCTCGGGGCTGCCCGTGCCGCGCCTCTACGTCCTCGACGGCGAGCCCGGGATGAACGCCTTCGCCGCCGGCTTCACCCCGGAGCGCTCGGTGGTCGCCGTCACCCGCGGCGCGCTCGACGGCCTCGACCGGGACGAGCTCCAGGGCGTCGTGGCGCACGAGCTCTCCCACGTCCTCAACGCCGACACGCGGCTCAGCACCCGGCTCATGGCGATGGTGGGCGGCCTCACCGTGCTGGCGCTCCTGGGCAGGATCCTGCTCCGAGGTGGCGACGGCCGGGGGAAGGGGCGGGGCGGCGTGATCCTGGGCGCAGGGCTCTCGCTCCTGGTGGCCGGGTCGATCGGGGCCTTCTTCGGCCGGCTCATCCGGCTCGCGGTCTCGCGGCAACGGGAGTTCCTGGCCGACGCGGCAGCGGTGCAGTTCACCCGGAACCCGGACGGCCTGGCCCGCGCTCTCGGGAAGATCGAGAAGCAGGGCTCCCGGCTCTCCTCGCCCGAGGCTCTGGAGGCCTCGCACCTCTTCTTCGCCGAGGGGGTGGGCGGCTTCCTTTCCAGCCTGATGGCCACCCACCCGCCCCTGGGGGAGCGGATCCGCCGGATCACCCAGGGTGAACCCGGGTCGCCGCAGGTGGAGGCGCGATCCGCGGCCCGGGTCGTTCCGCTGCGGGAGGGCGCCGCCCTCCCGGCCTCGGTCCTGGCCGCCGCGGCGACGGTGGGGCACCCGGGGCCGGAGCACATCGAGCGGGCCGTGGTGATCCTGGCGACCTTGCCACCCGGGCTGGTGGACCGCGCGCGCGAGCCGCTGGGCGCTCGCGGCGTGGCCTGCGCCCTGCTCCTGGACGGCGACCCGGGAGTCCGGGAGCGGCAGCTCCTGGCCCTGGAGCGCGACCCGTCCATCGCGGCGGGGATCCGCCCGGTCGCCTCCGCCGTCGGCGTGCTGGACCCGTCGGCGCGCCTCGCCCTCCTCGACCTGGCGCTGCCGGCGCTCGATCACCTCTCCCCGGGACAGGCCGGCGACCTGCTCCGGGACCTGGACGCCGTGGCCTCCCTGCAGATCCGTCCGGAGCTCTTCCGCTGGGCCATCCGCCGGGTGATCGAGCGGAGGCTGGCGCCGCTCGTGGGCGGGCGCCGGTCGGCGCCGATCCGGGTCTGGACGCTGGAGGAGGTCCAGGTGGAGTGCCTCGAGCTCCTCTCCGCGCTGGCCTGGACGGGCGCGGCCGATCCGGCGGGTGCGCAGCGTGCGCTCGAGGCCGGGCTCGCGGCCCTGGGCGTCCCCGCCTCCTGGCGCCTGCTCCCTCGCGACCGGGTGGACGGGGGGCGGCTCGACAAGGTCCTGGCCCGCCTCGACGAAACGGCGCCGGCGCTCAAGGAGCGGATCCTCATGGCCTGCGCGGCCTGCGCGCTGGCCGACCGGCAGGTGGTCCCGGGCGAGGGCGGGATCGTCCGCGCCGTGGCGGCGTCGCTCGGCTGCCCCGTGCCGCCGCTCGCTTCCTAGCCGTCCATCCAGTCCCGCACCCGCGCGTAAACGTCCTCCCGGTCGAGCAGGTCGAGGTGCCCCGCACCGTAGGCGACGAAGCGCCCCTCGGCGGGGAGCACGAGGGTCCTCCCCGGATCGGCGTGCAGGCCCAGCGCGCTCTCCACCGGAACGAGCCCATCGCCACGCGGCCGGGCGCAAGGCCCCTTCGACATCGAGGCCGCCACCGCCAGGACTTTCACCCCGCGTGGAAGGGGGACCGGGTACCGCCGGTCCGGCCCCGCCCCGAAACGGTCGCGCCCCCGCCAGTCCTCGTCGAGGAGGTTTCCGTGGCGCAGGTCGGTGACGCCGGCGCTGCGGATGCGCGGCAGGCGGGCCAGCGGCCCGGTGAAGGGCGCCGCCCCGAGCACCACGTTCACCCAGTTGCCGAGCCGCTCGGCCGGCGCTCCGTGGTGGGGGGTCCCCAGGAGGACCATCTTCCGGAGCCGGCGGGGCCAGCGCATCCCGGCCTCGGCCGCCTGGTGGCAGGCGCTCCGGGTCACCAGCCCGCCCATGCTGTGGGCGAGGACGGAGAGCTCGGCCAGCCGCACCGGCCAGGCCGCGACCAGCCGCTCGAGCAGCGCCGAAAGCTCGCGCCCGTTCACCGAGACGTGGAGGCCGCTGTTGAAGTGGAGGTGGACCGCGGTGTAGCCCAGGTCGCGGGCCAGGGCCGCCCCGTGATCGTGCCCGCGCCGGTTCCAGAGAAGGTCGTTCATGCACGACCCGTGAACGAGGAGCAGCAGCTTGCCGGTGGCCCCGGGGATCGCCGCGGCCAGCGCCCGGCGCTCCACCGCGAGCGGCGCGCCCTCCCGCCGCAGCCGCATGGGGATGGCGAGCGGGTTGCCGGTCTCGGCCAGGTGATCCCCGACCACGCCGTTCAGGACCGCCAGCGCGGCCTCCATCCCGGGGCGCGAGCGGGTCTCCTCGAGGAGCGGGACGAAGGGGGCGAGCAGCGTGTCCACGCCTCCGCCCACGAGGCGGGTCACTCCCCGGAGGCCCATGTGGACGACCCCGGCGATCCCGAAGGTCGGCCCCTGCATGTCCTCGACGATGCCGGCCACGCCCCGGGTGGCGTCGACGACGAGCCGGGTCGCTCCGCGGAGGTCCGTGGCCGGATTGCGGGTCGGCTGCAGGCCAGGACGGCTCGCGCCCTCCACGAGCGCGAGCTTCTCGGCGCGGGTGAGCCGCTTCAAGGCCGCCTCGCGCCGGAGCGCACCCCCGCGCCCCCGGACCCGCGCCGACCAGGCCAGCTCCACCGGAAGGCGCGAGCGCGTGTAGCGGGCGCCCCGCCCCGCGGCGTGGCGGGCCAGGCGGCCGGCCAGGTCGTTGGTGGCGCCGGCGTAGAGGGTTCCGTCGCCGCAGCGCAGGAGGTAGACGTGCCAGCCCCGGCGCGCCGCCGCCACGGACGGTTCAGCGGCCCCGCTGCGCCGAGCGGCCGGTCTTGCGGGCCACGAACGGGTTCGAGGGCTTCCCGAAACGCCTGGGGCCCTCGGCCTCCACGACCGGCGCGGCCGGATCGCCGGGAGCGTCGGCCGCCGGGGGCGGCGCCACGCTGCGGTGGACCGGCTTGCCATCCTTCTTGCGCTTCTTGCTGACGGGCATCGCTTCCTCCGTGCGCGCACCGGCGCCGTGCCGGGATTCTATCCCACCCTTCGCACCAGCGCCTCCAGGTAGCGGGACCGCACCTGCTCCGTCGCCGCCAGCCGCTTCACCGGCGGCAGCCCCAGGACCGCCCCGAAGAAGGCGGCCATGGCCCGGTGGCTCCAGAGCAGCCGGTTGTCGAAGACCAGGTCCTGGAGCTTGCCGCGCTCGAGCGCCATGAGCACGGCCTTGTGGGCGCCGTTCAGCGGCGTGAGCTCGCGGCGGCCGCGCTCCTCGAGCCGCAGCGCCTCCTCCCGGCAGGCCCGGACGCAGACGCCGCAGCCCAGGCACCGCTCCGCGTCGAGCCGGGCCAGCGTCCGCTTCGGCCGCTTCGGGTCGTTGGCCGAGACCGCCGAGAGGGCCTCCACCGGGCACTTGCGCACGCAGCGCTCGCACCCCGTGCAGGCGCCCTCGTCCACCACCGGAAGGAACGGGGTGGTGTGGATGGGGTGGGCGGCGGCGAAGCGGCGGGCCGCGATCATGGCCTCGCAGCAGCACCCGCAGCAGTTGCAGACGAAGTTGACCCCCTCTCGCACGTTCTCGCCGAACTGCACGAGGTCGCGCTCCTGGGCCCGATGGAGCAGCTCGAGCGCCTCCCCCACCCCGACCTCGCGGGCGTGCCCGTGCCGGATGAGCGCCGATGCCGAGGCGTTGAAGGTCATGCAGATGTCCTGCGGCGCGTCGCAGGCCTTCCCCACGTGCTCCATCTTGTGGCGGCAGTAGCAGAGCGAGATGCCCCGGTGGGTGGCGGTTCGCACCACCTCGCTGGCCCGCTCGAAGTCGAGCACGTGGAGCGCGTTGTCCGGGGAGAGCACCGCCTCCTGCACGAAGGCCCGCCCGAGCCGGGTCTCGCCCCCGGCGAAGAGCTCCCGGACGAAGTCCTCCTCGACGTTGAGGTACTGGTGGAAGAGCTCGGCGAGGGCCTTCTGGTCCACGTCGGTGCGCACCCGCATCAGCGAGAACTCGAAGAAGCCGGCCATTGGCGGTGGCAGGACGTACTCGGTCCCCTGCTCCCCCTCCCAGTCCACGAGGAGCGCCCGGGAGGCGAGCTCCTCGAGCGTGCGGCGCGCCTCCGCCTCGGGGACCTTCCAGATGGCCGCAGCGCGGGACGCCGTGAACGGGCGGATGGGGAGCGTCGAGACCAGCGCCGCCTCCCGCTCGCTGAAGAGGATCTTCAGGATCTCGAAGAGGCTCTCCGACGGCGGCGCACCCTGGGGAAAGCGGTTCAGCCGCTCGGTGAGGCGATCGTAGACGGACCGGGAGCCGTGGTGTGCCATGGCGCTCGGGCAGCACGATACCCAAGATCTTGTTACATTTCCCCCCGCTTTCGGCGCTGGCCCCGTCCCGGGCCCGGCAACCTTCAGGAGGGTCGATGCACGCACCGCGGTCGTTCCGTCCGGCTGGCCTCGTGGCCGCACTGGCGCTGGCGCTCGGCACCACCGGCTGCTTCGGGGGCGCGGAGCACGAGGTCACCCCCACCCGCCCCGCCATCCAGGCCTTCCGGGCTTCCCCCTCCTCCATCGCCGCCGGCAGCGCCTCGATCCTCTCCTGGACGGTGAGGGGCGCCACCAGCCTCTCGATCGCTCCCGGTGTCGGAACGGTCACCGGGACGAGCGTCGCCGTCACCCCCTCGGCCACCACCACCTACGTCCTCTCCGCCACCAACGCCGGCGGGACCTCCACGGCGAGCGTCCAGGTGACCGTCACGGGCGGCCCGCCCGCCGGCCTCACCTACTCCCGGAACCCGGCCACCTACACGGTGGGCCAGGCCATCACGCCCAACGTTCCGGCGAGCACCGGGGGCGCCATCACCTCCTACGCGGTGAGCCCTCCCCTCCCCGCCGGCCTCGCCCTGAACGGCTCGACCGGCGTGATCTCCGGGACGCCCACGACCGCGGAGGCCGGCGCGGTCTACACGGTCACCGGGTCGAACGGATCCGGAAGCACCACGGCATCGCTCACCATCGCGGTGGTCCTGCCCGCGCTGCCCACCATCGTCTCCTTCACGGCCGCCCCGGCCGCGATCCTGGCCGGGGAGTCGAGCCTCCTCTCCTGGGACGTGCTCGGCGCCACGCTCCTCTCCATCGACAGCGGCGTCGGGCCCGTCGTGGGCACGAGCACCACCGTCACCCCGACCGCCACCACCACCTACCGGCTCTCGGCCACCAACGCGGCGGGCACCGTCACGGCCGACGTCACGGTCACCGTGGGTGGAGGGGCCCCGGCCAACCTCCGGTACTCGAACGCCACCTACCTGGTGGG
This sequence comes from uncultured Anaeromyxobacter sp., assembly GCA_903874275.1. Classification (GTDB taxonomy): domain Bacteria; phylum Myxococcota; class Myxococcia; order Myxococcales; family Anaeromyxobacteraceae; genus CAIOAK01. Next base: position 8,002 of record CAIQRS010000196.1, on the reverse strand, counting down.
GGTCGCCATCCAACCCAACGCGCCCACCAGCACCGGCGGCACGATCCTCGCCTACGCGGTGGCGCCCGCCCTCCCGACCGGCCTCTCGCTCGACACCACCACCGGGGTCATCTCCGGGACGCCCACCACCGCCACCGCGTCCGCGACCTACGTCGTGACCGGGACCAACCTCTCCGGGAACACCACCGCCGCGGTGATCCTGGCCGTGGTTGCACAGCCCTCCCCCGGCCTCCCGGAGATCCGGCGCTTCTCGGCGACCCCTTCCACCATCGTGGACGGAAGCGCCGTGCTGCTCTCCTGGGACGTCGTGAACGCCACCACGCTCGTCCTCGAGCCCTTCATCGGGACGGTGACGGGGACGACCGAGATCCAGTTCTCCCCCACCACCACAACGACCTTCACCCTCTCGGCCACCAACGCCACCGGGACCACCTCGGGCAGCGTGACCGTGACCGTCACCTACCTGCCTCCCGTGAACCTGGGGTACGCGACCAACCCCGCCACCTACACGGTGGCCGTCGCCATCACCCCCAACGCGCCCTCGGCCGGGGGCGGCGTGATCTCCTCCTACGAGGTCGCGCCCGCGCTGCCGGCCGGCCTCTCGCTCGACACCACGACCGGTGTCCTCTCCGGGACCCCCTCCGCGCCGGCCACGACCGCAACCTACACGGTCACCGCCCGGAATTCGGGCGGGAGCACCAGCGTCGGGCTGGTGCTGACGGTCGAGTACCCGCCGCTCCTCGTCACCACGCAGCCGGCCGACCGGAGCGTCCTGCCGCCCGACACGGCGACCTTCTCGGTGGTGGCCACGGGGCTGGCCCCGCTCACCTACCAGTGGCGGAAGAACTTCGTGGACGTCCCGGGCGCCACCTCGGCGACCTACACCACGCCGGCGACGGCCCCCGGCGACGACCTCGCGACCTACGAGGTGGTGGTCACCGACGCCGTCCCCCGGAGCATCACCAGCGTCGGCGCGCTGCTCAGCCTGCGCGGCTTCTACCCCACCGGTCCCATGGCCGCGCCACGCACCGGCCACACGGCCACCCTGCTGGCGAGCGGGAAGGTGCTCGTCGCCGGGGGCAGCTCGGGCGCCGCCTCGCTGGCCAGCGCGGAGGTGTACGACCCCTCCACCGGCCTCTTCTCGCCCACCGGGAACATGGCCGTCTCCCGCGAGGGTCACTCGGCGGTCCGCCTGGCCGATGGAAGGGTGCTCGTCGCGGGCGGCTGCACCTCCGGCCCGACCGGCTGCACCACCTACCTCGCCAGCGCCGAGATCTACGACCCCGCCAGCGGAATCTTCACGAGCACCGCCGGCCCGATGGCGACGACCCGCACCGACTTCGGCGCCGCGCTCGTCGGCACGAAGGTGCTGGTCGCCGGCGGCTTCTGGTACGACCCGGTCGCACCCGCCGAGCACTTCCTGAAGAGCGCCGAGCTGTTCGATCCCGCCGGCGGCGGGAGCTTCACGGCCGCCCCGCCCATGTTGGACGGGCGTCGCTATCCGATGACGGCGGTCCTCTCCGACGGCACGGTGCTCCTGGCCGGCGGCGACGACCTGGCCGGTACCCTGGCCACCGCCGAGATCTACGACCCGAACGCCGGCACCTTCGTGCGCACCGCCCCGATGACGGAGGCCCGGAAGTGGGGATCGGCCACGCTCCTCGCCGCCGGCCAGATCCTCGTGGCCGGCGGGCTCGACGCCACCCTCCTCGCAGGGGCCGATCGGTACGACCCTGCGACGGCGTCCTTCACGGCCACCGGTTCGCTGAACGTCGCCAGCGCGCTCCACACGGCCACCCGCCTCGCCTCCGGCGAGGTGCTGGTGACGGGCGGCTCCGGGGCCGGTGCGGCCGCCGAGATCTACGACCCGGTGGCCGGCGTCTTCGCCACCGCGCCGCCCATGGCCTCGGCCCGCTCGCGCCAGACCGCCACCCCGCTCCTGGACGGGACCGTGCTGGTCGCCGGCGGATCCGCAGGAGGCCCCGCCCTGTCCTCGGCCGAGCGCTGGGCGCGGTATCCGGGACCCTGAGCCGGGGCGCCTTCAGGCCCCGTTCCCGGGTGCCCTCGCCCCGGAGGTGATCCCCTCCCCGGTGAAGACCGGCTTGCGCTTCTCCAGGAAGGCCTTCTTCCCCTCGACGTAGTCGGCGCTCTCGAAGACCGCGCGCCGCAGCGCCTGGATCCTCTCGAAGGTGTCGGGGGAGATCGGGTGGCTGCGCTGCAGGATGCGCAGCTGCTCCTTGCAGACCCCCACCGCGAGCGGCGAGTTCTCGGCGATTCGACCCGCCATGGCGAAGGTGAACTCCTCCAGCTGGGCCAGCGGCACGAGGTGGTTCAGGATCCCGACCTGCAGCGCGCGCTCGGCCTTGAGGGGTTCGGCGGTGAAGAACATCTCCCGCGCCACCCGCGGCCCCACCAGGTTGAGGAAGTGGAGGATCCCGCTGCAGTTGTAGGGCACGCCGAGCTTGGCCGGGGTGATGGCGAAGGAGGCGGCCTCGCTGCCGACGGCCAGGTCGCAGACCGTGGCCAGGTCGCAGGCCCCACCCCAGACGCTGCCCTCCACCATGGCGATGACCGGCGCCGGGAAGTGCTCGACCTGCCGGATGACGTGCTCGAGGGGGTCGGAGTAGTCGAGCGGGTCCTTGCCCGGCTCGGGCAGGCTCTTCACGTCCAGTCCGGCCGACCAGACCTTGGCGCCGGGGCGGGCGCGCAGCACCACGGCCCGCACCTCCTCCTCGGCGAAGGAGACCAGCCCGGCCGTGATGTCGGCGAGCATCTCCGGGGAGAGGCAGTTGCGCCTTCCCGGGTCGTCGAGCGTGAGGATCCCGATCCGGCCGCGGACCTCGGACGTGGCGAAGGGCATGTGCTTCCTCCGGCGACCATCCTAGCCACATCGGTCCGGCTCCCGGCTGCGGAACCATGGGGTCGGCGGGCCCGTGAGACCCGAAAGGGATCGCCCTGGGTGTGGCGGGGACCGGCCCTTGAAGCGATCGTGGGGGCACTGGAGGTCGTCATGCACGTCCGCCCCGACCGGACCGCCCGGTTCCCCCTCGCGCTGCTCGCCGCCGCCTGGCTGGCCATGGCTGCCGCCGCCTGCTCGAGCGCGAGCGCCCCCGCGCCGCTGAACGACATCCCCGATCCGGTCTTCAACGACCCGGTGGCCAAGATCGCGCTCACCGGCGACCTGGAGTCCTTCTCCCGCACACTTTACGACCAGTACGTGTACCAGGACACCGACCTGGTGGACTCCGCGGTGAGCGTGGAGATCTACATGACCTTCTTCGGCGGACCGAACAACCGCGGCCGCGCGCTGGCCTTCCTGGACACCACCAACTACCTGGGGGCCCCCGGGCCGGGCCTGACGGGGGCCAAGGCCATCTGGATCATGGGGAACGGCGACTGGCAGTACGCGGCCTACCGGCTCGCCAACGAGTCGGAGCGCTGGACGGACCGGGCCAGGCAGGAGAACGACCGGGCCGGCGTGATCATCGGCAACCAGGTCAAGCTCCACGGCCAGATCTACACGGATCCGTTCCCGGTCGCCTCGGCGCAGAACTCGACGATCTGGGCCAACTACTCGGCCGCCTATGCCGCGATGGCCAAGCTCTTCCACGGGAGCGGCCGGACCGTGCGCGCGCGGGCCTTCGCCCAGGGTGCGAGCCAGTGGAGCGCCTTCTGGACCGAGTGCCGCACCCTCCACCAGCTCGTGGCCGACGGGCACGTGGCCGACTTCAAGTGCGCGGCCAGGGATTTCCCCGGCTACCGGGAGCCGGCCGACTGGGTGGACTGCCCGGCCGACTGCAGGCCGGCCCCGTAGGCGGGCCCGGACGGCGGCCCGTCAGCGCGCCGCCGGCGCCTCCAGCCCGAGCTTCCGCTTGAGCGGCTCCACCGAGGGCGCCCGCCCGCGGAACTTCACGAAGAGTTCCATGGGATCCACCGAGCGCCCCTTCTCGAGCAGCCGACGGAAGGCCAGCGCGGTGGCCGGGTCGAAGATCCCCTTCTCCTCGAAGAGGGAGAAGGCGTCGGCGTCGAGCACCTCGGCCCACTTGTAGCTGTAGTACCCGGCCGCGTAGCCCCCGCCCGGGCCGAAGGCGTGCTGGAAGTACGTGGTCCGGTAGCGCGGCAGGATGGCGGACGGCATCCCCATGCGCGAGAGCGCGATCCGCTCCAGGGCCGCGGCGTCGGGCTCGCCGGTGGCGGAGAGGGTGTGCCATTCGAGATCGAGCAGCGCGGCCGCCAGGTACTCGGTGTTCTTGAACCCCTGGTCGAAGCGGGCGCTGCGCTGGATCTTCTCGACCACCGCCGGCGGGATGGTCTCCCCGGTCTTCCAGTGGCGCGCGTAGGCGGCCAGCACCTCGGGCTGGAAGGCCCAGTTCTCCATGATCTGCGAGGGGAGCTCCACGAAGTCGCGCGGCATGGGGCCGTAGCCCTCGTAGCGCCGCCGCGCCAGGATGGAGTTGAGCCCGTGGCCGAGCTCGTGGAAGAGGGTCTCCACCTCCTCCTGGGAGAGCAGCGCCGGGGCGTCGCCGGCCGGCCGGGTGAAGTTGCAGGTGTTGGTGACGATGGGGCGGACCTCCTTGCCGTCCTTCACCCACTGTCCGCGCAGGCCGCTGGCCCAGGCGCCCGACCGCTTCCCGGGCCTGGGGTGGTCGTCCACCAGGAAGACGGCCAGGTGGGAGCCGTCGCGGTCCTTCACCTCGAAGGCCCGGACCTCCGGGTCCCAGCGCGGGACGTCGCGGAGCTCGGTGAAGGTGATGCCGTAGAGCCGGGTGGCGACGCCGAAGGCCCCCTCCCGGACCCGGTCGATGGGGAAGTAGGCGCGCAGCTCGCTCTCGTCCAGGTCGTAGCGGCTCTTCCTCACCTTCTCGGTGTAGTAGAACCAGTCCCAGGGCTCGAGCGGGTGGCTCTTCCCGCCGGCGCGGATGGCCTCCTCGAGGACCCGGGCCTCCCGCGCCGCGGCCTCCTTGGCCGGGCCCCAGAGTTCCCTCACGAGTGCGTAGGCCGCCTCCGGCTTGCCGGCCATCTGGTCGTCGAGGACGTAGTCGGCCCAGGTCGGGTAGCCGAGCAGCCGGGCCTTCTCGACCCGCAGCGCGGCGGTGCGCGCCGCCACCGCCTTGTTGTCCGTCGGCCCGCCCTGGTCGCAGCGGGAGGCGTAGGCCTCGAGGACGCGCCGCCGCAGCTCCCGATCGTCGGCGTACTTCAGGAATGGCCAGAGGCTCGGCGCGTGGAGGGTCACCACCCACTTCCCCGGGAGCCCCGCCCTGGCGGCCGCCTCGGCCATGGCCGTCACCTGGCCGGGGGGCAGCCCGGCCAGCTGGGATTCCCGGTCGAGGACCAGCCTCCACCCGTTGGTGGCGGCCAGCAGGTTGTCGCCGAATTTCACGCCTAGTGACGTAAGCTCCCCGTTCAGCGCCTTGAGCCGCTCCTTCCGGGCCGGGTCGAGGCCGGCGCCGGACCGGACGAAGCCCTTCCAGGTCCGCTCCAGCAGCACCTTCTGGTCGGGGTCGAGCGACTGCGCCCCGGGCGACTCCCGGATCAGGTTCACCCTGCGGAAGAGCCGGTCGTCGAGCATGGTGTCGTCGCGGTGGCGGGTGAGGCGCGGCGCCATCTCCCGCTGGATGCCCTGGATCTCCTCGGTGGACTGGGCGGAGACCAGCGTCCCGAACACCGCCTGCACCGAGGCCAGCCGCTCCCCCGACATCCCCAGCGCCGCCACCGTGTTCGCGAAGGTGGGGGCGTCCGGGTTCGCCGCGATGGCCTCCACCTCGGCGCGGTGCGCGGCCATGGCCGCCTCGAAGGCGGGCCGGAAGTGCTCGGGCCGGATCTCCTCGAAGGGGGGCAGCCCGAAGGGCGCGGCCCACGCGGCGAGGAGCGGGTTCGCCCCCGGCGCCGGGGATGCGGGCGAGGCGGCGAGGGCGAGGGCGAGGAGTGCGGGGGTCATGGAGTCTCCGGTGGTGGATCGGCGGTCGGCGGGGCGGCCTGCACTGCGTCTTCGACGAGCCGCTGAAAGGGAGCCCACGCCCGGGTGGCGTCGGGCAGGTCCCAGCTGGCCTGGCAGTCGCCGTTGGCCCACGGTTCGAGCTCGCGGCACATCCGGGGCCGGTCGGCGAAGGGCAGCCGGCAGCCCGATTCCCCGAGGAAGACGCAGGGGGAGGCCTCCGCCCCCCGATGAGCCGTTCCGGTGGACCGCTCCGCCACCGTGGCCGGGCGCGGGTAGCGGATGCCGGCGAGCCGGGCCAGCACCCAGTCGCCGGACCGGAGCGCCCGCGCCAGGGCGGCGGCCGGGTCGGGAGCGGCCAGGAAGCGGGCCGGCTCCTCCGCCCCGGGGCGCGTCCGGCAGCACTCGCCGCAGCCGGCGCAGAGGTCGGGGCGCTCGTTGCTCACGGGGCCGGGGGGGCGGGCGAGCGGGCCAGGATGGCCTTGAGCACGACGAAGCCGACCAGGCCCGAGACGGCGGAGGCGGTCAGGATGCCGAGCTTCGCCGCGGCGAGCAGCGGTCCGTCCGGGAAGGCCAGGCCGGCCACGAAGATCGACATGGTGAAGCCGACGCCCCCGAGGATGCTCGCGCCGTAGAGCTGCGCCAGCGTGACACCCGGAGGCAGCTCGGCCTGGCCGGTCTTCACCGCGACGACGGAGGTGAGCGTGATGCCGACCTGCTTGCCCAGGAAGAGCCCGAGGACGACGCCCAGGCTGACCGGCTGGAGCAGCGTCTCCTGGATCCGTCCGTCGAGCAGCACCCCGGCGTTGAAGAGGGCGAAGACCGGCAACACGAAGAAGGCCGTGAAGGGGTGGAGGTAGCGCTCGATCGCGAAGCCGTTGGGAAGGAAGTCGAGCGTGGCGATCCCGATCTCCTCGACGGCCGCCATCTGCTCCGGGTGGTGCACCGTGCTCTCGCGGGTCAGGTTTCCCCGTTCCAGCTCCTCGAGCCTCCGGCGCAGGGTGGCCAGGAAGGCGCCGGGCTCGATGCCGGATCGCACCGGCACGGTCAGCGCGATCAGGATCCCGGCCACGGTGGCGTGGACGCCGGAGGCGAGCATGGCGGCCCACACCGCGAAGGCGAGCAGGAAATAGGCCCCATACCGGCGCACCGAGAGCCGGGTGGCCAGGTAGAGCAGTCCCAGGCTCCCGGCCGCCACGGCCAGCGCGACCGGGTTGATGCGCTCGGTGTAGAAGGCGGCGATGACCAGCACGGCCCCCAGGTCGTCGGCGATGGCCAGCGCGGTCAGGAACACCTTGAGCCCCACCGGCACCCGCGGCCCCAGGAGCGCCAGCACGCCCAGCGCGAAGGCGATGTCGGTGGCCATGGGCACGCCCCACCCCGCCGCCCCGGGCCCCCCGGCGTTGAGCGCCGCGTAGATCAGGGCCGGCGCCGCCAGTCCGCCCAGCGCCGCCGCCACCGGGAGGAGCGCGCTGCGGAAGGTGGAGAGCGCGCCCACCGAGAGCTCGCGCTTGATCTCCAGCCCGACGACGAAGAAGAAGATCGCCATCAGGCCGTCGTTGACCCAGTGGGCCGCCGACATGGAGAAGTCCCATCCAGCGACGCTGACGCCCATGGGCGCGTGCCGCATGCGCTCGTAGGACGCGGCCCAGGGAGAGTTGGCCCAGAGGAGCGCCACCCCGGTGAAGAGGAGGAGCAGGACGCTCCCCGAGGCCTCGGAGTGGAAGAAGCTCTGGAAGGCGCCGCGAGGGCCCCCGGCGGTGGCTCTGCTCATGCGCCACATCTTAGCGGCCACCGCCGGTGGGGCTATGATCCCTTCGGTGTTCTACCCACTCTCCAAGATCCTCGACCTCCTCCTCGCCCCGCTCACCTGGTCGCTGCTCCTCGTCCTGGCCGGCCTGCTCACGCGGAAGCGCCCCGCCGGGGCGTGGCTCGTCGCCGCGGCGGGAGCGGTGCTCTGGGTCTTCTCCGCCGAGCCGGTGGCCAACGCGCTCAGCCGGCACGCCGAGGCCGGCGTGCGATCGACGCTGCGGCCGGAGGTGATCTACGACGCGGCCATCGTGCTGG
>CAIQRS010000195.1 GCA_903874275.1 uncultured Anaeromyxobacter sp. | reverse complement strand
TCCCATGCCGCCCCCGGCGGTCCTGGCCGAGTCGCTCGGGCCGGCGCAGCAGCGCTACTTCGCCCAGGGGTACACGGTGGCCACCGAGGGGGCCACGCCCGTCGAGGCCATCGCCGCGCTGCGCAGCGCCGCGCGCCGGGGAATGCTGGTCCTCGACGTCATCGCGCTTCCGGAGATCCACTCGGCCCCGAAGATGGCGGGGAAGCCCGAGTTCGCCTTCGGCGTCAACGTCGATCACGTCAAGATCGGCGGGCTGAAGGCCATCGTGGACGGCTCTCCCCAGGGGGGAACCGGCTACTACACCAAGCCCTACCTCGTCCCCGGCCCCTCCGGGCAGTCGCCCTGGCGCGGCCAGCCCTCGGTCACCGCCGAGGAGCTCTCCACCGCGCTGCGCGTGGCCCGCGCCGGCGGCGGGCAGCTCTTCACGCACGCCAACGGCGACGCCGCCATCGACATGGTCATCCAGGCCCAGGAGGGCGCCGGGCTCCTCGCCAGGGACGACGCGCGCACCGTGGTCGTCCACAGCCAGTTCGCCCGCCCCGACCAGCTCGACGCCTACGTCCGGCTGGGGATGGTGCCGTCCTTCTTCACCAACCACACCTTCTACTGGGGCGACGACTACCCCGCGCTCCTCGGCCCGGAACGGGGGCAGGCCATCAGCCCGGCCGCCTCCGCGGTGGCGCGCGGGATCCGCTTCACCAACCACACCGACTTCCTGGTGACCCCCCTCGACTCGATGTTCACGGTCTGGACGGCGGCGAACCGCCTGAGCAAGTCCGGCAAGGTGATCGGTCCCGAGGAGCGGATCCCGGTCATGCGGGCGCTCCGCGCCATCACCGCCGACGCGGCCTACCAGTACCGCGAGGAGGGGGAGCGGGGGACGCTCGAGGCCGGCAAGGTCGCCGACCTGGTCCTCCTCTCCGAGAATCCGCTCCGGATGGACCCGCAGCGGCTGCGCGAGGTGGTGGTGGTCGAGACGGTCAAGGGCGGACGAACGGTCTACAGACGCCCGGCGCGCTGATCGGGCGGGAGGGGAACGCCCGGGCTTGACCGCCGTCAACGACCGTTGGCGGGTCCGTCTCGACCGATTGCGGTTTCCTGAAGGGCACAACCCGCCGGGGCCGGGGTAGAATGCCTCCCCTTCCAGGACCCACCCAACGCCCGGACCGAACGCCGGAGGACCCATGTCCAAGGACCAGAAGCAGCGGAAGATGGTGACGATGGACGGCAACGAGGCGGTCGCCTCGGTCGCCCACCGCACGAACGAGGTCATCGCCATCTACCCCATCACCCCGTCCTCGAACATGGGCGAGTGGGCGGACGAGTGGTCGGCCTTCGGAAAGAAGAACATCTGGGGGCTCGTCCCCACGGTGGTGGAGATGCAGTCGGAGGGCGGCGCCGCCGGCGCGGTCCACGGCGCCCTGCAGGGCGGCTCGCTGACGACGACCTTCACGGCGTCGCAGGGGCTGCTCCTCATGATCCCCAACATGTACAAGATCGCCGGCGAGCTGACGCCGTTCGTCATGCACGTGTCGGCGCGCACGCTGGCCACCCATGCGCTCTCGATCTTCGGCGACCACTCCGACGTGATGGCGGTCCGGCAGACCGGGTTCGGCCTGCTCGCCTCCAACTCGGTGCAGGAGGCCCACGACTTCGCGCTCATCTCCCAGCGCGCCACGCTGAAGAGTCGCGTGCCCTTCCTCCACTTCTTCGACGGCTTCCGCACCTCGCACGAGGTGGCCAAGATCGAGCTGCTCGACGACGACGATCTCCGGAAGATGATCACCGACGACCTGATCGCGCCCATCCGCGCCCGCGCGCTCAACCCGGACGCGCCCGTGGTCCGCGGCACGGCCCAGAACCCCGACGCCTTCTTCCAGGCGCGCGAGGCCTGCAACGGCTTCTACACCGACACCCCCGAGCACGTTCAGGCGTCCATGGACGACTTCGCCAGGGTGGCCGGGCGCCAGTACCACCTCTTCGACTACGTCGGTCACCCCGAGGCGGAGCGGGTCGTCATCATGATGGGCTCGGGGGCCGAGGTGGCGCACGAGGCCATCGAGGACCTGGTCGCCAAGGGCGAGAAGGTCGGCCTGGTGAAGGTGCGGCTCTACCGCCCCTTCTCCCTCGGCCACTTCATGAAGGCGCTGCCCCGCACCACCACCGCCATCGCCGTGCTCGACCGCACCAAGGAGCCGGGCAGCCTCGGCGAGCCGCTCTACCAGGACGTGGTCACGGCGCTGCGCGAGGCGCAGCAGGCCCACATCGACCGCTTCCACCACGAGATCACCGTCATCGGCGGCCGCTACGGCCTCTCCTCCAAGGAGTTCACGCCGGCCATGGTGAAGGCCGTCTACGACGAGCTCTCCCACGCCCGTCCCAAGCGCCACTTCACGGTGGGCATCAACGACGACGTCACCCACCTGTCGCTCTCCTACGACCCGACCTACCAGACCGAGGGCAAGGGCGTGGTCCGCTGCCACTTCTGGGGCCTGGGCGCCGACGGCACGGTGGGCGCCAACAAGAACTCCATCAAGATCATCGGCGAGGACACGCCCAACTTCGCCCAGGGCTACTTCGTCTACGACTCGAAGAAGTCGGGCAGCGTGACGGTCTCCCACCTGCGCTTCGGGCCGGAGCAGATCCGCAGCTCGTATCTCGTGACCAGCGCCAACTTCGTGGCCTGCCACCAGTCGAGCTTCCTGGAGAAGTACGAGATGCTCGACGCCGCGGCGCCGGGCGCGGTCTTCCTGCTCAACACGCCGCACGCGCCCGAGGACGTCTGGGCGGAGCTGCCGGCCGAGGTCCAGGCCGAGATCCTCGAGAAGAAGCTGCGCTTCTTCGTGATCGACGCGGTGCGGGTGGCCAAGGACACCGGCATGGGTGGCCGCATCAACACCATCATGCAGACCTGCTTCTTCGCCATCTCCGGCGTGCTGCCGCGGGACCGGGCCATCGAGCTCATCAAGAAGGCCATCGAGAAGACTTACGGCCGCAAGGGCGCCGAGGTGGTGAAGAAGAACTTCGAGGCGGTGGATGCGACGCTCGCCCACATGCACGAGGTGAAGCTCGACGGCAAGAAGGTCACCGGCCAGCACCGGCCGCCGCTGGTCTCCGACCAGGCGCCCGACTTCGTGAAGAAGGTCACCTCGATCATGATGGCCGGCAAGGGCGACCTGCTCCCGGTCTCGGCCTTCCCGGTGGACGGCACCTGGCCGCTCGGGACCACCCAGTGGGAGAAGCGGGCCATCGCCCTCGAGATCCCGGTGTGGGACTCGCCGCTCTGCATCCAGTGCAACAAGTGCGCGCTCATCTGCCCGCACGCCGCCATCCGGGCCAAGTACTACCCGGCCGACGACCTCCAGGTCGCGCCCACCACGTTCAAGGCCATGGACTTCAAGTCGGCCGACGTGAAGGGGGCCAAGTACACCATCCAGGTGGCGCCGGAGGACTGCACCGGCTGCCGCGTCTGCGTGGAGTTCTGCCCGGCCGAGTCGAAGACGCAGAAGGGGCACAAGGCCATCAACATGGCTCCCATGGCCCCCATCCGCGAGGTCGAGAAGCGCAACTACGAGTACTTCCTGGCGCTGCCCGACCCGGACCGCACCAAGGTGAAGCTCGACGTGAAGGGCACCCAGTTCCTCGAGCCGCTCTTCGAGTACTCGGGCGCCTGCGCCGGCTGCGGCGAGACCCCGTACATCAAGCTGCTCACCCAGCTCTACGGCGACCGGGCCATCATCGCCAACGCCACCGGCTGCAGCTCGATCTACGGCGCCAACCTGCCGACCACGCCCTACACCACCAACGACGCGGGGCGCGGCCCGGCCTGGGCCAACTCCCTCTTCGAGGACAACGCCGAGTTCGGCCTGGGCATCCGGCTGGCGGTGGACAAGCTCACCGAGCACGCCCGGTACCTCCTGTCCGACGTGACCGGGCGCGTGGGCGGAGACCTGGTCAAGGAGCTCCTCGAGGCCGACATGGCCACCGAGGTCGGGATCGCGGCCCAGCGCGGCCGCGTCAACGTGCTCCGCTCCAAGCTGGCCGGGGTGGACCTCGCGTCGGCGCGCCGGCTCGCCCAGATCTCCGACTACCTGGTGAAGAAGAGCATCTGGATCGTCGGTGGCGACGGCTGGGCCTACGACATCGGCTTCGGCGGCCTCGACCACGTCATCGCCATGAACCGGGACGTGAACATCCTGGTGCTCGACACCGAGGTCTACTCCAACACCGGCGGCCAGGCCTCCAAGGCCACCCCCATGGGCGCGGCGGCCAAGTTCGCCATGGGCGGCAAGACCGTCCAGAAGAAGGACCTGGCCATGCTGGCCATGACCTACGGCCACGCCTACGTGGCCCGGGTGGCCATGGCGGCCAAGGACGTGCAGAGCGTCAACGCCATGAAGGAGGCCGACAGCTTCCCCGGCACGTCGGTCATCGTGGCCTACAGCCACTGCATCGCCCACGGCTACGACATGGCCGACTCGATGGAGCACCAGGAGCTGGCGGTGAGCTCGGGCTACTGGCCCATCTTCCGCTACGACCCGCGCAAGGCGGCGCTCGGCGAGAGCCCCCTCAAGCTCGACAGCGGCATCCCCAAGACCTCCATCGGCGACTTCATGGCCAAGGAGACCCGCTTCCGCATGGTCGAGCAGCTCGACCCGGACAACTACAAGAAGCTGGTCGAGGAGGCGCAGCGGCTCGCCAGCGAGAAGTACGCCCTCTACGAGCAGCTGGCGAAGGCCATGAACCCGGTCAACCTGGTTCCGGGCGGACCGGTCGCTCCCGCGCCGAAGGCCAAGGCCTGATCGTGGCCGGTCGCCCCTTCGTCGCCGCGGTGGTCCTGGCGCTGGCATCCTTCTCCGGGAGCGCGCTGGCCCAGGACGCCTCCCTGCGTGCGCCCCCTCCCGTGCCGGGCTTGCCGCACCCGCGCCCGCCCCGGACCATCGCGGTCTCCGGGGAGGGCAAGGTCTCGGTGGCCCCCGACTCGGCGTCGTTCAACGTGGGGGTGGAGTCCTCGGCGAAGACGGTGGGCGCAGCCACGGCCGAGGCGACGGCCCGGATGAAGGCGGTGCTCGACGCGGTGGCCCGCGCCGGCGTGGCCGCGAAGGACGTACGGACCGTGCGCTACGACGTCTCGATCGATCGCCCCTGGAAGGACGGCAAGCAGCAGCCCATCGCCGGCTACCGGGTCTCCACGGCGGCGGACGTGAGGGTGCGCGAGCTCGCGAAGCTCGGGACGATCCTCGAGGCCGTGACCGCGGCGGGGTCGAACCAGCTCAACGCGCTCCGCATGGAGAAGCTCGACCCCAAGCCCCAGCAGCTGGAGGCGCTGGCGCTGGCCTACGCGGCGGCGCGGGAGAAGGCGAAGGCCATCGCCATCGCGGCGGGGACGGAGCTGGGCGAGTTCGTGGTGGTCTCCGAGCAGGGAGTCTCGCCGCGCCCGATGATGATGGCGTCCATGATGGCCAAGTCCATGGCGGCCGACGCGGCACCCGTACCGGTGGCGGAAGGGGAGCTCGAGTTCGGCGCGCGGGTCGAGGTGGTCTTCGCGGTGAAGTAGTGCGCGGTGAGGCAGTTGCCTGCGTACACGTATCCGTGTACGATGGTCGTCGTGAAGCGGCGTGAGCTCGAGGTTCGCCTCCGATCCCTGGGATGGGTGTTCGCGCGGCACGGCGGCAGGCACGACGTCTGGACGGACGGGGAGCGCCTCGAATACGTGCCAAGGCACTCGGAGGTGTCCGAGACTCTCGCCCGGAAGATCCTCGAGAAGGCCGCCTCACCGAAAGGGAAGAACCCGTGAAGCTCACCGGACGGATCTGGCGCGAAGGGAAGCTGTGGCTCGCCGAGGTACCCGTGCTCGACGCCCTGACCCAGGGGCGCTCCGAGGCGGAAGCCCTTCGCATGCTCGCCGACCTGGTCGAGACCATGGCCGATCGGGACGGATTCCGGGCAACGGTGTCACGTGGGGCGGGGCCATCGATCGAGTTGGGATCGACCGATCCGGCAGTGCTGGCCGCGGTGCTCCTCAGGCGGCAGCGCGAAAAGCACGGGCTCTCCCTCGCGGACGTCGCCCGACGGCTCGGGGCGCGGTCGAAGACGGCCTACGCCCGATACGAGCAGGGGGACAGCGTGCCGACCGTGGCCAAGTTCTTCGAGCTGCTCGCCGCCGTGGTGCCGGGCGCGCGCTTCGTGCTGGAGGAACGGGACGGCACGGACGCCCTGGCCTCCAGAGCGCCCGTGGCTGCCGAGGTCGTGGCCTCCTACGGACCAGGACCTCCCCGCCCCCGCAAGCGGCCAGGGCGACGGGCTACTCCAGCACGCTGACCTCCGTCACGGCGTGCCGGTCCCTCCGCTCGCCGGCCCCCGAGGAGCGGTTGTCGCTCTCGTGCCTCACCACCACGAGGCGGTCGCCGCTCCGGCCGAAGCGGAGGCTCTCCTTCTGCTCGATCTCGAAGGTGATGATGAGGAAGATGCGCCCCTTCAAGAGGACGCGTCTCTCCGTGGCCAGGGGCACGCCGTCGGGGGCAAGCCACACCCGGGCCGTCGCCTCGATGTCCTTCACGTACTTCCGGTCCCGGGCGGCGACGGGCGGCTTCACCTGGAGCAGCAGGACCCGGGTGGGAGCGCCCTCGAAGGGCTCCACCTTGTCCTCGAGCACCTGGGCGTCGTGGAGCCATCGCAGCATCTCTGGAACGGCGTCGAGCGCCCGGGCGATCGCGAGCGTGCGCAGGTCGCCGACGGCATCGCGGGTCGGGGTGAAGGCGTCGGGGTCGAGGAGCCGCGCCCGCTCCTCGGACTCGGCCCGGGCGAGAAGGGCTGGGCTCCAGGTGATCCGGAGCCCCTCGGGTCCGGCCGAGGCGGTCGCCGACGCGGCGCCAACCGGAGGAGCCTTCTCCTCGTCGCCCTGGGTGAACGTCACCCGGTGCTCGACCCGGGCGCGGACGGGGGACGTGGCGGGCAGCCGCGCCAGCGCCCCCACCAGCGTGGCCAGCGGGTCGGGGGGCGCAGGTGCGGAGGACGGAGGCGGCGCGATGGTGCCAGGCGGGGCGGCGAGGGCCAGGAGCAGGAGCGTGGCTGGAAGAACCATGCCTCCGGTCCTAACGCGCCCGCCGCCCGATGCTCACCGCTGGTGTCCGAGCCTCACCTCGACGGGCCCGGGTTGATCGATGACGGCGAGCATCTCCCTCGCCGGCCTGGCGACGCCGAGCGATGAAGGCCCGGTGGGGTGGCAGGTGGGGGTGCAGGCGGCGGCGAGAAGCAGGGCGGCGACGGCGAGGTGACGACCGGGCATGGCGAACGGCCTCCTTGTGGGG
>CAIQRS010000194.1 GCA_903874275.1 uncultured Anaeromyxobacter sp. | reverse complement strand
CCGTTCCCGTCGTGTTCGACAAGGCGCCAACGGTGCTGGTGTCTGCGCCTCTCGACGGGGCCGTGGCGCGGCCGAACACGAACATCGTCGCCACCTGCACCGACGACGACCCGGCGGGGTGCAAGTCGCTCACCGCCACCGTCGAGTGGAATGTGGTGGCGACCGGTACCGGTTCCATCTCACAGTCGGTCGACCTGTCGGCGTCGGAGGGATCGGGCGTCACCGTCATCGTCACCGGAGAGGACTCCATCGGACAGCGGGTGGCCGTCTCCCGCACGGTGTACGTGGAGTCGAGCACCCACCTGGCCGTGAAGGCCGAGGTGTCCGGCGCGGTCTGGGATGCCTCAGGGGCCCGGGTCCTCTACCTGGACACCTCGGGCACCACCCCGGCGCTCGAGGTGACCGACACCGCGACCGGCACGACGCAGGTTCTGGAGACGGGAGCGGACCTGGGTGGGACGTGGGGCGGCTACGGGTTCCTGACGCCCACGGGGGCGATCTACGCGCACGGCAAGGTGCCGAGCGTATCCCCCTACTGCTGGCTCTTCGAATGGCGGAGTGGCGCTCTCGACGATCTGGGGGGAATCAACTCCTGTCGGTCGCTGGAGGTCGCGGGCGCCTACGCCATCTTCAACGAGGCGGGAGCCGGTGCCGGCACCACGACGCTGATGCGGCGCGACCTCGCCACGGGAACGAACGTCACCATCAGCAATGCCGCGGGGAATACGGCCAACGGCGTCGCCTCGAACGGTGACGTCGCCTACTGGACGAGCGGCACGGAGGGTTACAACATCCATCGCTGGCGCGACGGCGCATCCCAGGCGCTCACGAGCGACCCGTACGCGACGCTCTGGAACACCTATCCCGTCACGGACGGAGTCCACGTCGTCTACCGAAAGCACACGCCGTGCTGTGGAGAGCAAACCTACCGGATCGCGATGCACGACGGCTCCACCGAGACAATTCTTTCCAGTGCATCGACGGTGCAGCCAAGCCCCGGAACCGGATACGCGGTCGCCGGAGGTCATGTCGCCTACACGTCCGAGGACATGGCGAAGTCGCTTCAGGTCTGGCGCCGTTCTCCATCCGGCGAGGAGCAGCTCACCATCTTCGGCAGTTCCAGCACCATCAACGCCATCGCCCCGGACGGCACGGTGGTGCTCGCGCACACGGGGAGGCGCTTCCGCGCGACTCCTGGCGTCGCCCTGCAGGACATCGGTTCGACGCTGGGTCGGGTCGTCGTTCGTGACGGGAAGTTCCTGATCCTCCTTGGGCGCACGGTGATGGAGGTCTTGCCCTAGCGGAGCCGGCCATCACTGGTTCGCGACGGTCTGCTCGGCCGCTTCCAGCAGCTCCCTGACCTTGCCCCCCTCGACGTCGGCCTTGAGCGCCTTGGCGAAGCCGGCCTTCAGCGCGCCAAGGCACTTCGACTTCTTCGAGAACGCCACGAACATGTCGGCGTTCACCACGGTCCTGGGCAGGAACACGACCTTCCCGGAGAGCCCCTGCTTGCGGACTGCATCGCGCCCCGGGTAGAAGGCGACGATCGCGTAGTCGGCCGTACCGTCGAGCAGCGCGGCGAAGGCCTTGTCGATTCCGGGAACCCGGGCGACGGCGAGCTCGCGCGCCATGAAGGCGTCGAACTGATCGCCGTAGCTCTCTCCAGCGCTGGTGACGCCCTTCCTTCCCTTCAGGTCGCTCCACTGCGCGTACGGAAAGGCTTCGCCGGAACGGACCACGACCGACACCGGATCGACCATGAACGGCGGCTCGGCGTAGTCCAGGTACTCCATCCGCTCCGTGTTCCGGTAGATGCCGAAGATGACGTCGGCCTCCCCGCTCCGGGCGGCGGCCTGCGCCTTCTCCCAGGAGCCGAAGTCCTTCGAGGTGACCTTGGCGAAGCCGAGAGCCTTTGCGATCCGGGTCACCAGTTCGGGCGCGGCGCCGACGACCTTCCCGCCGGAACTCCAGGCGACCGGCGGGTAGTACGGGTGGCCCGTGACCACCAGGTCCGGGCAATCGGGGCCGGCCAGCGCTGCAACGGGGACGACGAGAGCGAGGACGGCCAGGAAGGGGATTCTCACGGGTGGGCTCCCTTTGGGGGCACCGGCCCCGCAACGAATTGGTAGCCTCCTCGACACGGCCTCGGAAGCGTTCTCTTGGGTCGCGCCGGCCCCGACGCCACAGGCCCGAGATTCCGACTGCCCGGGACCTCGCCCCGTGAAATCATCCCCTGGATGGCCGCGACGACTCCCACCAGCCGGGGCTCGGGATCGGAAGCGCAGGTGCCCCCTGCCCCCGAGCTCCTCGGCGCCACGCTGCGGCCGCCGGAGGTCGAGAGGGCCTTTCGCGAGAGGTACCTGGGCGAAGACGCCCGGGTCGCGGCTGCCTTCATCGGCCTTGCCACGTTCGGTTACGCGCTGTTCGCCGCCAGCGATTTCGGTTTTGCCACGACGTCCCGGGACCTGGCGGCCGTGCTCTCCGTCCGCGCCGCGTTCGTCGTCATCGGCATCACCGCCATCTGGTCGCTCCTGCGCACGCGACGCCCCGTGGTCCTGGACCGGTGGGTCTTGGCCTGGTCGTTCGCCTACGCGCTGCGCGGCATCGCCTCCCAGTCCATCCGTCCGGCCGACCACTTCATGCCGCTGCTGGGCGAGATCGCGGTCTCGATGTCCCTCTGGGCGATGTTCCAGGCCCGGCTCGGGGTCCAGGTGGTGGCCGTCGGGCTCGTCACGGCAGGCGTCTTCACCTGGCTCGGCCTGTTCCGGGCGCCGCCCCGGTACGACGGATGGGCCTTGATCGTCAGCACCTGGATCGCGGGGAACGGGATCGGCGCCTACGCGTCCTGGCGCGTGCACCGGCAGCGGCGCGCCACCTACCTGGACCTGCTCCGGCTCTCCGCGACCGAGAGGGCCACGCTGGAGCGCGAGGCGATCCTCGAGGCGACTGCACAGCGCCAGCGGAACTTCCTCGAGAACCTCAACGCCGGGGTGATCGTCCACGCGCCGGACACGAGCATCCTCCAGTGCAACCGGAGGGCGTGCGAGATCCTGGGCCTCACGCCCGAGCAGATGCACGGCCGGGTCGCCGTGGATCCGGGCTGGCGATTCCTCCACGAGGACGGGACCCTCATGGTGCCCCGGGACTACCCGGTCGCGCGCGTCCTGGCCACGCACGAGCCCGTCGTCGATCAGGTGATCGGCGTCGATCGGCCTTCGACCGGGGACAGGGCGTGGGGGCTCGTCAACGCCTATCCCGAGTACGACGACGGACGCGATCTGCGGCACGTCGTCGTGACCATCGTCGACATCACCCGCCGGGTGCAGGCCGAGGAGTTGCTCCGGATCAGCGAGGAGCGGCACCGGTTGCTCGCCGAGAACGCCCTGGACGTGGTGTGGACCATGGCCCTCGACGGCAAGGTCACCTACGTCAGTCCGGCGGTGGAGAAGTTGCGTGGCTTCACCGTGGCCGAGGCGATGCGGCAGCCCGTCGAGGAGACCCTTACTCCCGAGTCGCAGGCCATCTCCCTCGGCTACTGGGCGAAGCTCTTCGCGGACGTCGAGGCCGGGCGGCATCCGGAACGGTTCCGGGGAGAGCTCGAGTACCGGTGCAGGGACGGCTCCACCGTCTGGACCGACGTCATCACGCTGCCGGTCGTCGGTCCCGACGGGGCCGTCAAGGAACTGCTCGGCGTGTCTCGCGATCTCAGCGAGCGGAAGCAGGCCGAGAAGGCCGCGCTGGAGCGCGAGGCGGCCCTGAGGGAGAGCGAGAGCCGCTTCCGGGCGGTGACGAACGCCGCTCCCGTCGGCGTCTTCCAGGCCGACAGGCAGGGCAACGCCGTGTTCATGAATCCCGCCATGGAGAGGATCATGGGGCTCTCCACCCGGGAGGCCGGGGGAAAGGGCTGGATGGAGGCCGTCCATCCGGAGGACCGGGAAAAGGTCTTCCGGGAATGGCTCGAGGCACTGGACGCGGGACGGGACTTCACGAGCAGGTACCGCTTCCTCGCCCCCTCGGGCAGGGTGACCTGGGTGCGGGGCTACGGCTCGGCCGTCCGCGATCCGGCCGGGGCCAGCACGGGGTACATGGCCGTCGTCGTGGACATCACCGACCGGCTGGCGATGGAGCAGCGTCTCGCGGTGGCGTCGCGACTCGCCGCGATGGGAACGCTGGTGGCGGGCGTGGCCCACGAGATCAACAACCCGATGACGGGGATCATGGCGGGCCTGGGCACCGCCATGGGGGACGTCCGGCAAGATCTGAAGAGGCTGGAGCACGGGGTGCAGCCGAGCCGGGAGGAGCTGGTGGAAAAGGGGCGGGAACTCCTGGATGTGCTCGGGGACGCCAGCGACGCCGCGGCGCGGATCGCCCGGATCGTGAAGGACCTCGCCGTCTTCGGGGCGCCGGCACAGGAGCGCGTCCGGCTGCGGCTCGGGGACGTCGTGGCCGGGGCGATGCGCTGGTTGCCCGCCAGCGTCCACGACACGGCCACGGTCGGGGTGGAAGACCACGGGGCGCCCGAGGTCAAGGCTGCGCGGGGGCAACTGGAGCAGGTGCTCCTGAACCTCGTGACCAACGCCTCCAAGGCCGCGCGCCCGGGCACGAAGGGAGCGATCCTGGTTCGCATCGGGGCTGGCTCACCGGGCATGGCTCGTCTGGAGGTGATCGATCACGGCACCGGGATCGACCAGGCCAACCTGAGCAGGATCTTCGACCCGTTCTTCACGACCCGCCCCGCAGGCGAGGGGCGAGGGGCGGGTCTCGGCCTCGCCATCTGCCACGCCATCGTCGCGGGCCACGGGGGAACCATCACGGTCGAGAGCGATGTCGGCAAGGGCTCGACGTTCCGGGTGGAGCTCCCGGTCGCACCCGCCGAGGCATAGGGGACCCGCCATGGACCATTCAGCCTCGACATCCGGTGGCAACCCCGGCCCGGCGGGGACGCAGAGCTGGACCTCGGGCGCGAGCCTGGAGGGCATGATCGTGCTGCCCGACGCCAGCCTCGACGAGCGCGAGCTCGACAGGCTGCTCGCCTGGTTCGTCCGCATGCGCTGGCTGTTCGTGGCAGGCCTGCTCACGGCGGTCCTGGCCGGATCCTACGCCTTCCACGCCACCTTCCCGGTGCCGCACGCCATTGCCATCGGCGCCGCCATTCTCGCGTACAACACCCTCTTCCTCCTCTACCACCGCTTCCGGCCTGCGCGCCCCGTTCCGCTGCTGCGAACCAGTCGCGCCGAGGCCGGTCTGCAGATCGGCCTCGACCTCCTGGCCCTGACCGCACTCGTCCACTTCAGCGGGGGAGCCGAGAGCCCCTTCATCATCCTCTACGTCATCCACGCCATCGCCGGAAGCATGCTGCTCCCCCGGCGCCTGGCCTGGTTGGTTGGCGCGACCGCGTTCGTGCTGCTCCTCCTGGTGGTGGTCCTGGAGTACGAACCCCTCCTTGCCATCTACCGCCCGCACTCCCTCGCCGACGCCACCCGGCTCCAGCAGCGCTCCATCCGCATCGCCGTGGCTCTCGCCTTCCTGGTGGCGATCGCCACCGCCGTATCGATCACCTCGTCGATCATGAGCGGCCTGCGCCTTCGCGAGCGGCAACTCCTCGGTGTCCAGGAGGCGCTCGTCAAGAAGTCAGAAGATCTGGAGAAGACCTGCGTTCGCCTCACCGAGAACCAGATGCAGCTGGTCCGGACCGAGAAGCAGGCCTCGCTGGGACGGCTGGTGGCCGGCATCGCCCACGAGATCAACAACCCCATCCAGTTCATCCGCGGGAACATGACGGTCGTCTCCGAGGCCTTTGCCGACCTCGTGCCCCTCCTCGACGATCAGTTCGCCGCCCACCCGGCCCTGAGGGTGGCCCGGCTCGACTATCCCTTCTTCCGCAGGCAGATGCCGGTGCTGCTCCAGGACATGGCCGACGGCGCCGGGCGGATCGGGGCCATCGTCAGCGACCTGAAGACCTTCGCGCACCAGGACGACGGCGCGCTGGACGAGGAGGTTGACCTGATCGAGACGGTGCGCTCCGCCGTGCGCCTGCTCCACAACCAGCTGAAGCACTTCCGGGTGAAGGAGGAGCTCGACCCTCACCTGCCCCGGGTTCGCGGGAACCGGACGCAGCTGCAGCAGGTCGTGGTGAACGTCCTGCAGAACGCCTCCCAGGCGCTCGGCAGCAGCCCGGACGGATGGATCGTCGTCCGCACGCGGCTGGAAGCGGGCGGCGGGTGGGCCCGCGTCTCGGTCGAGGACAACGGCTGCGGCATCCCCGAGCACCTGAAGCAGCGCATCTTCGACCCGTTCTTCAGCACGCGGCAGCGCTCCGGCGGCACCGGCCTGGGCCTGGCCATCAGCGAGGGGATCGTCCAGCAGCACGGCGGGCGCATCGACGTCGAGAGCCGGGTGGGGACGGGCTCGACCTTCCACATCCTGTTGCCGACCGGGGCGGGGGGAGCCGCATGAGCCGGGTCCTGATCCTCGACGACGACGTGGCGGTGCTGAACTGCTTCCAGGTGCTGCTCACCCAGACCCGGCGGTACGAGGTGGAGGTGCTGAGCGACAGCACGCGGGCGATGGAGACCATCGCGGGGGGAAACTTCGACCTGCTCCTTCTCGACATGGACATGCCGGTGGTGAGCGGCATGGAGGTGCTTCGCACGGTCCGCCGGGACCACCCCTCCCTCGAGGTGGTGGTCATCACCGGGGTGGGCGACGTGGAACTCGCCGTCGAGTCCATGAAGCTCGGCGCCCATGACTATCTGTGCAAGCCGGTGGAGCCCCAGCGGCTGATCGCCTGCCTGGACCGGGCCCTGGAGAGCCTCCGCATGCGCGAGGAGCTTCGCCGGGTCCACGAGGGCGGAGGCCAGCACGGGCCGGGCTTCCGCGAGGCCTTCAAGGACTTCATCACCCAGGACCGGGGCCTGATGCAGACGCTGTCCGAGGTGGAACGCATCGCCCTGAGCAACAACAGCGTCCTCATCCGCGGCGAGAGCGGCACCGGCAAGGAGCTGGTGGCCCGGGCCATCCATCGGATCGGCGGCCGGGCCGACAAGCCCTTCATCGCCGTGAATGCCCCCGCCTTCGCCTCTGCGCTCTTCGACTCGCAGTTCTTCGGCCACGAGCGCGGAGCCTTCACCGGGGCGGATGGCGCATCCTCGGGCATCTTCGAGGAGGCCGACGGCGGCACGCTCTTCCTCGACGAGATCGGCGACATCGAGCTGCCGGTGCAGTCCAAGCTGCTCCGGGTGCTGCAGAGCGGCGAGTACTATCGCCTGGGATCGACCCGGAAGCGGGGCGCCGACGTCCGGATCATCTCCGCCACCAACACCGATCTGGACAAGGAGATCGAGGAGGGGCGCTTCCGACGCGACCTCTACTACCGCCTCAGCATCAGCACCATCCTGCTGCCGCCGCTGCGCGAGCGGAAGGGCGACGTGGAGCTGCTGGCCTACCACTTCCTCGACGCGTACTGCGCCGCCAACAGGAAGGTGATCAAGTCCATCGCCGAGGAGGTGATGGTGATCCTCGAGGGGCACGACTTCCCGGGCAACGTGCGCGAGCTGGAGAACGTCATGGCCAGCGCGGTGGTGATGGAGACCGGCGACGTCCTGGGCGTGCCCTCCCTGCCGGCGCCGCTGCGCGCGGCCGCCTCGCGCTCCGGCCCCGCGCCGGTCGGGGTGCGCCGCACGCTCGCCGACCTGGAGGCGGAGCACATCCGCGCGGTCATGGACTACACGAGCGGGAACCGCAGCGCCGCGGCACGCATCCTGGGCATCTCGCGCATGGGGCTGCTCTCCAAGCTGAAGCGGCTCGACCCGGATTGACCTCGAGGCGCCCCACGAAAGGGTGTCAAGAAGCTTGGCACCGAAGAGGCCCGGGAATCCGCGCGGTTGCATCGGGTGTCCGGATCGTTGGCGATCGCCTTCACCGACGGCTCCTCCGCGCGCCCTGACCTTTCGGCGACTTGCGCGTCCCGGCGCATGGCGCGCCGCCTGCACTGCTCCAGGGTGACGCCAGGCAAGGCGCCCCTCGGAGGCCACATGGCACACGCAATCGTTGGACTGCACGTCGGACAGGCCACTTCCATCCGGACGGAACCGCCGCACTGGGTCGTCCTGGCCGTGAAGATCTGCGTCGTGGGCATCCTGCTGCTTCCCCTGGGCACACCACCCGTGCTGTTCGCGGCCAGCGCCTTCGTCGGCCCACAGGCAGGGGAGAGTCTCCGGATGGTGGGCTCGATGGTCGCCATCCTCCTGTGGCTGGCCATGCTCGCCGGCGCCCAGATCCTGACGGCGCACTTCCCCCCCGTTCCGCGTCGGTGACCTCATGCTCGTGTCCAGGCGACTGCTGCTCCAGGGGGCGGCGGTGGCAGGTGCCTCCACCGTGCTGCCCGGGAAGGCCCAGGCGAGGGGGAAGGTGGAGCCGCTCGAGGAGGCCGTGGGCATGCTCTACGACTCCACCCACTGCGTGGGATGCGGCGGATGCGTGGCCGCATGCAAGGAGGCCAACGGGCTTCCCTGGGACGAGCCCACCGATCTTTCCAACACGACCAGGAGCATCGTCAAGACGCGCCGGCTGGCCGTGCCGCTCCGGAACGGCGAGGCATCGGCCTTCGTCAAGCGCCAGTGCATGCACTGTGTCGATCCCTCCTGTGTCTCGGTCTGCATGCTGGGAGCGCTCCACAAGGAAGGTCAGGGCAAGCGCGACATGGGCGGTGAGCGCAAGGGCACCGGCATCGTCCTCTACGACGAGGACCTGTGCCTGGGCTGCCGCTACTGCCAGATCGCCTGCGCCTTCGCGATACCCCGATTCGAGTGGCGCGAGGCCTTCCCTCACATCGTCAAGTGCGAGCTGTGCCGGAAGCGAGCCGACCCGACCCGGGAAGGGGCGCTGGGCGTGGCCAACCCGGCCTGCTGCCAGGTCTGCCCCGCAGGGGCGCTCGTCTACGGCCGGCGCGTGGACCTGCTGGCGGAAGCCCGGCGCCGCATGGCCGCCGAGCCCGCCCGCTACAACGGCAAGATCTTCGGCGAGAAGGACGGCGGGGGGACGCAGGCGCTCTACCTGGCAGCCGCCGGGGTGACGTTCAAGGAGCTCGGGTTCCCGGACCTCCCGGACGGCTCCTACGCCAACGCCTCGGAGAGCGCTTCGCACGCGCCCTACCTGAACGGCGTCGCGCCCATCGCCCTCTACGCGGTGGCCGCCTACCTGGTCCGCCGCAACAAGAAGGCGCAGGAAGGGGCGGAGCGCCCCGAGGAGCCACGGAAATGACCACCCACGCTCGCCCCAGGGCCATCGCCGGCGGCCTCCTCGACCGGCCCATGATCTGGCTCCTCGCCCTGTTCGGCATCGCCGAGGCGGTCATCTCCTACCGATTCCTCGCCGGCATCGGCTCGGTCAGCAACATGAACGACGGGTACACCTGGGGCATCTGGGAGCCCGTCAACGTGGTGGTCTTCACCGGCATCGGCGCCGGCGCCTACTCGGTGGGACTTCTCTGCTACCTCCTCAACAGGGGGAAGTACCACCCGCTGATCCGCCCGGCGGTGCTGCTGGCTGCCATCGCCTACTCGCTGGGCGGCGCCTCCATCGTGGTGGCCCTGGGGCGCCCCTGGAACATGTACCTGCTGGCGCTCCCCCCCCTGTGGAACCTCAGCTCGGTCCTTCTCGAGGTGGCGGTGTGCGTCGTCGCCTACGTCTGCGTGCTCTGGATCGAGCTGCTCCCCGCTGTGTTCGACGACGCCGCCGGGAGCGCCTCGCGCGTCCGCTCCGCCTGGGGCAAGCGCTGGGGAGGACGTCTGGCCAAGGCCATGCCCTACGTGATCGCGCTGGCGATGCTGCTCCCGACCATGCACCAGAGCTCGCTGGGCGGCCTCATGATCGTGGCCGGCCCCAAGCTCCACCCGCTCTGGCACACCACGCTCCTGCCGCTGCTGGCGCTGGTCTCCTGCATGTCCATGGGGCTGGGCGCGGTGGTCGTGCTGACCGCGGTGATGAAGCACACCTGGTCGGCCCGGCACGACAACGAGCTGCTGGCCGACATGTCCAAGGTGAACGGCCTGCTGCTCCTGCTCTTCGTGGCGCTGCGGCTCGGCGACATCGCGTTCCAGGGCAAGCTCCACCTCCTGGCCGTCCCCGACTTCTACTTGATGGTCTTCGTCCTGGAGTTGGCGCTGTTCCTCTTCCCCGCCTTCCTGTTCCTCACCCGGCGGGTCCAGCAGAACCGGGCTCGCGTCCTTGGCGCGCTCCTCACCGTGGTGGGCTGCTCCCTCTGGCGCATCGACGCCTTCCTCACCTGCTACAACGCCGGGGAATCCTGGAGCTACTGGCCCTCCCTGGGCGAGATCGCGGTCACGGTGGGGATGGCGGCCTTCGGCGTGGCCGTCTTCATCGCGGTCTCCAAGATCTTCCCGGTCGTGGAGGTCGGGGACCCCGCGGCCATCCGGGCTGGACACGAGGCCGACCTCAGGTCTCTGCGGACACGGCCGGCAACTCCACCCGGAACGTCGAACCCTTCCCGACCTCGCTCGCCACGGTGAGGGTCCCGCCGTGGGCCGCGACGATGGCCTGGCAGATGGACAGGCCGAGCCCCGTCCCCTTGCCCACATCACTCGTAGTGAAGAAGGGATCGAAGATGTGCGGCATGACGGCGGGGTCGATTCCACCACCGCGGTCGATGACCTCCACGCGCGCCATGCCTGGCGTGCCAGGCCCGACACGGATGACGATGGCACCGCGCGTCCCGGCCGGCGTCGCCTTGGCTGCGTTGGTGACCAGGTTCACCACCACCTGGGTGATCTGCCCGGCGGTGGCCACGACGTCGGGCGCGCCTCCATTCTCCACGGTGACGGTGGCATTCTGGTTGATCGTGGAGGGCAGCCAGCGCATGGCCATGTCGATGGCGTCGATGAGCCGGATCCGTTCCCTGGCATCCTTCTGGTTGGGTCGCCCGAAGACCTTCAGGTCCCTCACGATCCGCTCGATCCGCCGGCCAGCCTCCTGGGCCTCGCCCAGCTCCTCGACCACCTCGTCGAGGTGGAGGATCTCGGCCTCCCGGTCGAGCGGGCCGCTCCCGCGAAGCCGTTCCCGGAGCTCCCGGACGGCTCCCAGGGCCTGGTCCTGGTCGGAGAGCGCCGCCGCCAGGGGGTTGTTGATCTCGTGGGCCACCCCCGCGACCAGCGTTCCCAGGGCGGCCAGGCGCGAGGTCATCGCGAGCTGGGCCTGGAAGACGGCCAGCGCCTCCTCGGCATTCTTGCGGGCGGTGATGTCGAGGTGCGTACCGGCCGCGCGGAGCGCCGCCCCGTCCGGTTTGCGGGACACGACTCCGCCGGAGCCGAGGACCCAGACCCAGTGTCCGTCCTTGTGACGGAGTCTTTGCTCCCAGGACCACGACGCGGTCTCCCCCCGCAGGCTGGCTTCGAGGGCTGGTTGAATCCGCAGCCTGTCGTCGGGGTGGAGGAGCCGCTCCCAGCTCGAAACGTTCGGCTCGATCTCGCGAGGCGTGTAGCCGAGCATCTCCGCCCAGCGCTCGCTGTATGTGACCCGGCCCGACGGGACGTCCCAGTCCCAGAGCCCCAGGTCACCGCCGCGCACGGCGAACTGGAGGCGCAGCGCGGTCTCCTCGAGGGCCGCGTTTGTCTCCAGCAGGTCGCTGTTCATCGCACGGGCGAGCCGCACGGCGCGCCCCTGACCCCTGGCCAGGACCCAGACCATGCCGGTGAGAAGGAGACTCAAGGCGAGGCCGCCGAACGCCACCACCGGCCGCGTGTCCCTGGCGAGCCGGGCGTGGAAGGGGGGGAGGGACTGGACGACCATCGTCCACGGGCGCCCCGCCACCGACAGCTTCCGCCGGGCCTCGAGATGTCCCGGGGCGGGCGTCCGGCCGCCATTGGCCTTCTCGGAGTCGTACAGGATCCCGGCGCTGGTCGGGTCGTCGCCGTCGTAGATCGTCGTGGCCATCTCCGGCCCGCGCTCGCCGAGAACGCCCGTCACGAGGTCGCTCATGCGGAAGGGCATGTAGACCCAGCCAAGGAGTCGCTCCCGCCTCTCGGCCGCACTCGGCGCCGCGGTGCCGCTCCGGAAGACCGGCAGGTACAGGAGCACGCCCGCCTGGACGTCCGCGCCCGTCTCCTGCACGAGAATGACCTTCCCGGACAGGGCGGCGGCCCCCTCGGCGAGGGCCCTCTCCATCGCCTCGCGCCGGACGGGCTCGGAGTGCATGTCGTAGCCGAAGGCCCGCAGGTTGCGCCCCTCGAAAGGCTCGAGGAAAACGATGGACGTGTAGGGATCGCGCGGTCCCGGGGGGCGGATGGCGTAATCCGGGAAGCCCTGCCGCTGGACCTCGATCGTGTGGCGGGCGACGTCGGCTGCCGGCACGCGGAGCGCGAAGCCCACCCCCTGGATTCCCGGGTAGTGGTCCTCGAGACGAAGCGCGGAAACGTAATCGCGGAAGTCGGCGCGCGTGACATCCCCCGAGGCCGCGAAGAGCCCTGCCACCCCGCGGAGGACCTGCTCGTATGCGTCCATCCGGTGCTCGATGCGCCTCTCGACGTCTCGAACCCGGAAGTCGAAATCGGCCCGGAGAACCCGGGCGTCGTAGGCGCCCACGCGCTCCCAGGCCAGCCAGGTGATGCCGAGCGTCAGGAGAAGGACGAACCCCGTGGCGAGAACCGCAAGCTTCGTCCCGATCCCGGGCGGAATCGCCGGGGTGGCTGCCGGGGTCCTCGATGCGGACGACATGGCGCCCCCCCTGACTCGGGTCGCGGAACCGCCGGTCCCTCCGGGGACGGTAGCAGCTACGGACCCAATGCACGAGGTCCCCGAACGGTCCCGCACCATGGCTCCCTGCGACACTTGACCGCACCTCCGCGGGGGCCCCTCCCGGGTATGGTTGGCGTGGTGCAGTGTATCCGTTCGGCAATTCCCCTCTTCGCGCTGCTGCTCCTCGTGCCCCTGCTCGCCCTCGCCGACGACGAGCCGAAGGACGAGGTGCGGCTCGACGAGGTCGTGATCGACAACCCGAAGGTCGAGTCCACCGATGCGAGCCTCGGTTCGTCGGGTCCCGGGAAGGCGGACGTGGCGGCCCGGAGGTCCACCACGGGCGATGCAGCCGACCTGCTCCGCGGCGTCCCCGGCGTGACCCTGCAGGGCGCGGGCGGCGTCTCGAGCCTCCCGGCGATCCACGGCCTCTCCGACGACCGGCTCCGCATCCAGGTGGACGGCGCCGACCTGATGGCCGCCTGCCCCAACCACATGAACTCGCCGCTCTCCTACGCGGACCCGAGCCGCATCGAGAGCGTGACCGTCTTCTCCGGGATCACCCCGGTCAGCGTGGGCGGGGACAGCATCGGAGGCTCGATCCAGGTCAAGTCCGCGCCGCCCCGGTTCGCGACTCCCACCGACCCGTTCCTCGCCAGCGG
>CAIQRS010000193.1 GCA_903874275.1 uncultured Anaeromyxobacter sp. | reverse complement strand
CGGCGGATGACCGCGCGCCGGGAAAGGCCCGCGGGGGCTAACGCGAGCAGCGCGGCCAGCAGGGTGGACGCGGCCCAGGCGGGGCCGTCGACGAAAGTGACGGCGCCGACGCAGGTGTCACTGGCGTCGCTCTCCGTCGTGCTATCGAACGGGGAGCCGAGTGGGGTGTCCCGTATGGGGCATCCGCTGATGCGGTGGAGGTTGTCCCGCCACCACCGCAGCTCCGCGCGGCAAATGTCCGTGAGGAGGACGGCCGCGTTCCAGCTGGAACGTCTTTCCCGGCGAGAGAGGGCGCCCGCGCGTGATGTGATGACACCGTCCATCGCGCGGGTGCGGACCCGGGTGGCCGAGCCCGTAGCGAGCCACGTGGAGGCCACGAGGCCCTTCAAGCGGGCCACGGTGCGGACTCCCACCGATGGTGGCCCCGTGAGCAGCGCCGTAACGCCGTGCAGGATCCGCGACAGCGTAGCGGGGGGGACCGCGTACGTCTGGGTGGCGAGGTCGACAAGCGTGCCGAGTGCCACGAAGGCGCTCTCCGCGGTGATCGTCCCCACGCACTTCGTGGGGTGGATCAGCCATCCGAACGTACGGAGGGTGCGGAATATCCGCTGCGCGGAGTCCACTGCCTCGCGGGCCGAGCCGGAGGCGAAGATCACGTCATCTAGGTACGCGATCAGGTCGTTTCCTTTATAGCGGAGGAACCTGACCGAATGACCCATCACCGTGGTGAAGAGCCACGGGGCGGACGAGATCCCGAATGGGAGCACCTCGAAGCAGTAGAAAGTGCCAGCCCACTCGAAGCCCAGGTATGGGAACGCGGATGGGGCCATGTCCACATGATGGTACGCACTCGAAATATCGATGGTGCCGCCAAAGCTGCTGCGCTCGAAAAGGGCGCGCCCTTCTCGCTGCAGGGTTTCCATGCGAAAAGGTCGTTTCCGCAGATGGCGGTTGACGTGTCGGCCATCCCAGATGAGGCGCCGTTTCAATGCACTGTTGAACGCCACCCCCAGCGGGAGGATGCAGATCAGCTCGTCGCGGGGGCATGCCCGCATGGTGCGGGCTGTGACGCCAGCCGCGATGGCTTCGGCCACGAATGCAGCCTCTGCCAAAGCGGAGGGATGGTTGCGGAGGAAGGCGGGTGGTGCTGGGCCCCGTTCCGGGTCCCAGTCCATGCGGAACCCGCCGGTGATGACCGAGAGGGTCAGTGCGCAGACGAAGCCCATCTGCTGCATGGTGGCGCCCCAGTATGCCCGCCGGTCGCGCAGGCGATGGCGGGGGGAGGGGGCTGGCTCGCCTTCTGCGTGCTCGCCCGATACGTCGCCGCGATGGTTGAGGGGCTGTTCATCCTCCTCGTCCCCGGCGGTGGAAGCACGAGGGACTTGCAAGGCCCGTGTTGGGCCGCCATCGGATCGCGCACCTGCGGACCGTGGGTCAAGGAAGGGAGAGGCGGGGACACAGGAAGGGCACAAAGTGCACGAAAATCCATTTTATTGCCAATATATAGCCGCGCACGGCAAAAATTCAACCCGGCCAGGGGCCGGGCGCTTTCCCCAGCGGGGAGAATAGTGCCCCGCGCGGGCCGACCCATGAGGGAAGGCGATGGCGCGGGGGGAGGGGGGGGTTGGTGGGGGCCTCGGCCCTTCCCCGGCCGGATCCGGGTCTTGGCCCGGTCCGTCTCCCCCCACCATGTCCCCCTTGTGGGGGCTCAGCGGATGGGGGGGAACTGCCCCGCGCCGTCTGTGACAGCACGGGGAGGGAGGAGGGCAGGCCGACGCCCACCCCCCCCCCCTCAGGCCAAGGCCTGGGAGAGGGACCGCGCGGCGGGGTGACGTTGAGGCGACGCTGCTAGGGCCCCGCGGCGGCGGCGGCGGCGGCGGGCTTCCCGCTCGCTGGAGAGGTGGCGCTCTTGTTGTGCACGTTCTCCTTGCCCGTGACACCGGGCTTGCGGGCCCCGCCCGAAGGAGCGCGGGCGCGGCGAATGAAGGAGTGCCGGTTGACGGGCGGCTTGTCACCGCCCTTGTTGCCGATGGTGCTCTTGG
>CAIQRS010000192.1 GCA_903874275.1 uncultured Anaeromyxobacter sp. | reverse complement strand
GGTCGGTCGCCTCGACCAGGACGTCCGGGGCGATCCCCCGCTCCTGGATCGACCGGTGGTTGGGGGTGAAGTACCTGGCCACGGTGAGCTTCAGGGCCGAGCCGTCGTCCAGTTCCACGATGGTCTGGACCGAGCCCTTCCCGAAGGTCCGAACCCCGGCCACGACTGCCCTCCCGTGGTCCTGAAGGGCGCCCGCCACGATCTCGCTCGCGCTGGCGCTCCCTCGGTTGACGAGCAGCACGACCGGATAGCCCGGCTCGGTGTCCTTCTCGTGGGCGTGCTCCACCTCCGGCTGCTTCCCGCGCGACTCGGTGGAGACGATCACTCCCTTCGAGAGGAACCGGTCGGCCACCTTCACCGCCTGCTCGAGCAGGCCACCCGGGTTGTTCCGGAGGTCGAGCACGAGCCCCTGGATCGGCCCCCCGATCTCCTTGCGCGCCCCGTCGAGCGCCTGGCGCAGCTCCCGGTCCGTCCGATCCTGGAAGGTGCGGATGCGCACGTAGACCGTGCCCGCACCCCGGTCGAGGAGGCGCCAGTCCACGCTGGTCGTCCGGACGTGGTCGCGGACCAGCGTGAACGACCGGGGCTCCCGCAGCCCGGCCCGCTCGATGGAGAGGACCACCTGGCTTCCCGCGGCTCCCTTCATGCGCCGGGTCGCCTCGCCAACGGGCATCTCCTTCGTGGGGACACCGTCCACGGCGACGATCCGGTCGCCAGCCAGGATGCCAGCTCGCTCGGCCGGCGAGTCGGCCAGGGGGGCCACGACCACGATCGACTCGGCCTCCTGGCTCACCTCCAGCCCCACGCCGTCGAACTCGCCGGTGGTCTCGTCGCGCATGGCCCGGTAGACCTCCGGGCGCAGGAGCATGGAGTGCGGGTCGAGCCGCTGGAGCATCCCCTCCACCGCTGCGTGCACCAGGTCCTTCTCCTTCGTCTCGTCCACGTAGGCGTTCTGGACGTAGGCGAGCACCTCGGCGAGCACGTCGAGGGAGCGGTAGGGCTGGGTCGTGTCGCGGCGGGGCGCGGCAGCGGCGCGACCGCCGTGGAGCAGGGCCAGCGCGAGCAGGGCCGGGAGGACGGGACGGAGGGACCTCGTGAGCATGCCGGGAATCATACCCGCGGCGCGGCGCGGCGCCGGGCCCGGGCGGGCCGGTGGGGGCCGTCAGGGCCCGAGCCAGGCCTTGGGATCGAGCGGCTTGCCGTTCTCCCGGATCTCGAAGTAGAGGTACGCCCCCTTGAGCGACCCGGTGTCCCCCACGGTCCCGAGCATGGCCCCTGCCTCCACGTCCTCACCGGCGGCCGCCGTCATGCTGGCCAGGTGGGCCACCAGCGTGTGGTACCCCTCCCCGTGATCCACGATGACGAGGT
This sequence comes from uncultured Anaeromyxobacter sp., assembly GCA_903874275.1. Lineage (GTDB taxonomy): Bacteria > Myxococcota > Myxococcia > Myxococcales > Anaeromyxobacteraceae > CAIOAK01. The sequence continues at coordinate 34,352 of CAIQRS010000192.1, read as the reverse complement.
TGCCGTACCCCTTGAACCAGCCGGCGTGGACCACGCGCCCGGGGGCCACCGCCTGCACCGCCTCGCCCCGCTGCGCGGCCAGGTCCACCCCCTTCTGCACGGTGACGGTGCGGAAGCGGGGGTCCACCACCTTCCCGAACCCCACGTCGATGCGCCCTCCCGCCGGGCGCGGGAGGCTTCCCCTCAGCGACGCGAAGCCGCTGTACGTCGTCGCGCCGGAGCGCGAGGGTGCGAGCGCCTCGATGAACTCGGCGAGCTTGCGGCTCTGGGCGTCGGCCTCGGTGGCGGCCCGTTCGTGGAGCTGCTTCTCGCCCCGCACCGCCGCCAGCGTGGCCCGGAACCCGTCCCGCCGGCTGCTCGATTCGGCGCGCCGCGCCCCCGCCTCCCCGGCCAGGGTTGCGAGCCGGACCGCCTCGCCGCGCCGCTCGGCGGTGAGCCGCTCCTGCTCGAGGAGCGACGCGCGCGCCGCCCGGAGCGTGGCCGAGTCCCCCTCCACGATCTTGCCCAGGAGCGCCCGCCGCTTCACGAGGTCGCCCAGGCTCGGCGAGGAAGCGAGCAGCCGGAGCTCCCCGATCCGGGCCATGACCTGGAGGGCCGCCAGGCGGGGGCGAAGCCGCTCCACCTGGGCGCGGTGGCGGGCCAGGGCGACGCCCTCGTCCCGCTCCGCACCCTCGAGCCGGGCGGCCGAGCGCGCCCGTTCCGCCTCGGCGACGCGGGCCCTGGCCTCGGCGTCGCGCCAGGCGCGCTCCACGTCCTCCAGCGTGTCGAGGACCGACCTCTCCCGGTCCGCCAGAGCGCGGGCCGCCGCGCGCTCGGCGGCCTTCCTGGCCTCGAGCTCGGAGAGGCGCGCCCGCGGATCGGCGGCGAGCGCGAGCGCGAGCAGCAGGGCCGCCGTCACCTTCCCGTCCTCCGCAGGAAGCGCTGGAGCGAGATGGCGCTGGCCACCAGCCCGAGCACCGCGCCGCCCAGGAGGAGCGCGCCGAGCAGCCGTCCGGGGATGATGTCGGCCGGGGCGAGCCGGGCGGCCAGCGGCAGCGCCTCCCGGACCCGCGGCAGGAGCAGCAGGTTGGAGACGCCCAGGGTGGCGGCGGCCAGCCCGGCTCCCAGGAGCCCCTGGATGGCCCCCTCGAGCAGGATGGGCGCCCCCACGTAGAGGTTGGTCGCGCCGACCAGCTTCATGATCTCGATCTCGTCGCGGCGGGCGTACACCGCGAGCTTCAGGGTGTTGGAGACCAGGATGGCCGTGGCCGCGCCCAGGAGCGCGAGCAGGAGGAACCCCACCTGCCGTCCCCGCTCCACCAGGGCCTCGATCCGCGCCAGCCACACCGCGCCGTCGTCCACCTCGACCGCGCCGGGGACGGCCCTGAGGCGGGCCGCCAGCGCCCTGGCCCGTTCGTACGAAAGGCCCGGGACGCTGACGTCCACCGAGGCGGGCAGGGTGTCGTCCGAGAGCCCGTCGAGCACCCGCCCCTGCTCCCCGAGGGAGGCCCGCAGCCGCCGCATCGCCTCGGCGGGCGGGATGGCCTCGACCCGTGCGTCCGGCGCGATGGCGACCGCCGCGGCGCGGGCCGCCTCCAGGTCGGCTCCCGGCGCCAGGTAGACCGAGACCGGGACCTCCCCGGCCCAGCCGGCCAGGAGGCGCCCTCCCGCGCCCAGCGTGGCCGCGAAGGCGCCGGTGATCAGGATGGCGACGTAGATCGTCCCCACCGCCACGGCGGTCACGTAGGGCGCGCGGACCATCGCGTCCATGGACCGCCGGATGGTGTGCAGGATCCGGTGCATGGCTATCCCGCGGGGAGGCGCGGGGGCGCCCCGTCCCCCACGACCCGCCCTCCCTCCAGGGCGACGACCCGCTTCTTGTGGCGCGCCAGGATGGCCCGGTCATGGGTCGCCACCACCACGGTGGTCCCGCGGGCGTTGGCCGCCTCGAGGAGGAGCAGCACCTCGGCCGTCCGGTCGGGGTCGAGGTTTCCGGTGGGCTCGTCGGCCAGGAGGAGCGCGGGATCGCCCACCAGCGCCCTGGCCACCGCGGCGCGCTGCTGCTCGCCCCCGGAGAGGCTCAGCGGGAACCGGCTGGCGCGGTGCTCGAGCCCCACCCCGCGCAGCGCCTGGGTCACCCGCCGGCCCACCTCGGCCGGGCGAACCCCCTTCACTTGAAGTGGAAAGGCCACGTTCTCGGCCAGGGTCCGGTTGGGGAGGAGCTTGAAGTCCTGGAAGACCACGCCGATGCTGCGCCGGACGTACGGAACGGAGGAGGCGCGGATCCGGGCCACGTTGCGCCCGAAGACCAGCACCTGCCCGCCGGTGGGGGGCTCGGCGCAGAAGATGAGGCGCAGCAGCGTGGACTTCCCGGCGCCGGACGGCCCGGTCAGGAAGACGAACTCGCCCTTGTGGATCTCCAGGGTCACGTCGAGGAGCGCCGGGGCCTCCTCCCCGTACCGCTTCTCGACGTGGAAGAGCTGGATCATCGGGCCCCCGCGCTCACCGGCCTGCCTGGCCGTCGTCCCCCGCCAGGTAGGCCAGGATCACCTCGTCGAGGGAGCGCTCGGAGATGAGGTCCTCGCCGAAGAGGGTGTCGGCCGGGCGGGCCGGCCTCTCCTCCACCGGCGGAGGCGGGGCGGCGGCCGGGGCCGCCACGGGAGCGGGCGCCGGGGCGAAGTCGCGGACCGGGGCGCGCGGGAGCGCGGCGTGGTCGTACACGCCGTGGACCAGGTTGCGCAGGACCTCCTTGTGCTGCTCCTCCATGAGGGCGCGCACAACGTCGGAGAGGTTCTCCGCAGCGGCGATGTCGGCGTAGCCGGTCCGCTTGCTGGCCACGATGTTGCCGCCCAGGAACAGGTGGGTGACGACCTGGGCGCGGCCGGGCCCCGAGTCCTCGGTCTGGGCGTGGTAGGTCTGGCCGCGGTACTTGATGTTGTGGTTGAAGCCCACAACCATCCTCTTCGGCCCCGGCGGCATGGGGGCGAATGTATCAGACGTCGACGTGGCGCGCCGACTCCACCGGCCGCCCCAGGAAGCGGGGAGCGACCCGGAGGAACCGGTCGGGCGTGTCGGTGACCAGGAACTCGTGGGCGGCCGGCCCCCCCGTGGCCGAGGCCGGGAAGCGCTCGCGGACCTCCGCGGCGATGGCGGCGGCGCTGTCCACCAGCAGCACCCCGGGGAGCTCCGCGGCGATGGCGGCGGCCAGCAACGGATAGTGCGTGCACCCCAGCACCACCACGTCGACGCCGGCGGCCCGGACCGGGGCCAGGTAGCGCCGGGCCACGAGCCGCACCACCTCGTCGGACGGGTCGGTCCAGCCCTCCTCGGCGAGCGGGACGAAGAGCGGGCAGGCCTGGGCGGTGACCCGGACGCCGGGGAGGAGCGCCTCGAGCGCCCGCTGGTAGGCGCCGCTCGCCACGGTGCTCTGGGTTCCGAGGACGCCCACCCTCCGGGTGCGCGTGGCCCGGGCCGCGGCGCGGGCCCCGGGCTCGACCACGCCGAGGACCGGGACGTCGAAGGCTTCCCGCATGGCCGGCAGCGCGACCGCCGACGCGGTGTTGCAGGCGACCACCAGCATCTCGACGCCGCGGGAGACCAGCACCCTCCCGTTGCGGACCGAGTACTGGGTCACCACCTCCGGCGACTTGGTGCCGTAGGGCACCCGCGCCGTGTCGCCCAGGTAGACGGTCTCGAGGCCGGGAAGCGCCTCGAGGATGGCGCGCTGCACGGTGAGTCCGCCGACGCCGGAGTCGAAGATGCCGATGCGGGTCACGGGCGGATACTACCCCAGGCACGGGGCCGTCAGGGGCAGGCCACCGTGGTGTACGCCAGGAGGGCGGTGGCCAGCGTGCCGGAGGGGGCAACCTGCACGATCGGCTGTTGCGGCGGCAGGCCGTAGCCGCATTCCTGGGCGACGGACTGGCCGAGGACATTGACCGCGGCGACGAAGCGGAAGCCGTAGGTTCCGATCGGGATCGAGGGCATGGTGAAGAAGTTGCTGGGCGGCGGCCGACAGGTCGGGAACTGATTTTGGTCGCTGTACTCGACCACCCTGCCGACGATGTTGTTGAGCTCGAAGCGGATCCCGCTGACGCTGGAGCAGTCCAGCCCCAAGGGCAGCTCGTAGGCGAGGTCCATGTTCGGGTGGTTCGCCTCGAGCGTCGTGTCGAAGCTGGGGAGGCCCGCGATCTGCCCCGCCCCCGTGACCGAGAAGACCTGGAACCGCTGGCGCAGCCCCCGGATCAGCCAGGTGGACGGGCCGGTGGGCACGAAGGTGAGGGTCACGCCGGGTAGCAGGCCGTTCGTGCAGGGAACGACCATGTCGGTGACCCCACCCGGTCCGCTGATGGTGATCCACACCTCGTCGACGTTGGCCGCGTTGCACCCGGGATTGCGGGCCGTGTAGTCGCCGTAAAGGATCCCGTCCCCGTCGAGGAACTGCCAGAAGAAGGTGACATCGGTGAACAGAGGCGCCGGAGCCGGTCCGCAGGCCGGGAGCGCGAGGACGAGGAGCGCGGCGAGGGCGGCGGCGGTGATGCGGTTCATGGAGTTCCTCCCGGAATCGAAGGACGTCGACCCCGGGTCATTCTATTCATGACCACCCGGAAGGCACGGATCCTCACGGGGCTACGGTCGTTTTCTTCTACGGGAATTCCCCTGGCTCCGCGGGGTTGTCCTCCGTGACGCCCCCCGGAAGTCGTGCTAGGTACGGTGGACTTCCTCACCCGTCCCGGAGTCGATCCTGCTCTCCCCCCCGAACGCGCCCGTGCTCCACCTGCTCGCCGCCGCCGGCCGCGGCGGCGAGATCGACTACCTCGAGATCGTCTTGAACTCGGGGCTGGTGGTGGGGGGCGTGCTGGCGCTGCTCCTCGTCGCCTCGGTGGTCTCCTGGGCCATCATCATCAAGAAGTGGATGGCCCTGCGGAAGGCGCAAGCCGAGTCGGCGAAGTTCCTGGAGGTGTTCTGGCAGTCGAAGCGGCTCGACGCCATCTACCAGGCCGCCGAGGGGCTGCCGGCGAGCCCCATCGCCGCCGTCTTCCGGGCCGGCTACGTGGAGCTCTCCAAGGTCACCGCGCAGAAGAAGGGGCCCGAGGGAGCCATGGCCGAGCAGCTGGGGGGCATCGAGAACGTCGAGCGGGCGCTCAAGCGCGCCGCCGTCGCCGAGGTGACCCAGCTCGAGTCGCTGGTGCCCTTCCTGGGAACCACCGCCAGCGCCGCCCCGTTCGTCGGCCTCTTCGGCACGGTCTGGGGGATCATGCGGGCCTTCCACGACATCTACCAGGCGGGGAACGCCAACCTGGCCACGGTGGCGAAGCCCATCTCGGAGGCCCTGATCGCCACTGCGTTCGGCCTCTTCGCGGCCATCCCGGCGGTGGTCTTCTACAACCTCTTCGTCTCGCGCATCCGGGTCCTCGACAGCGAGATGACCAACTTCTCCAACGACTTCCTCAACATCGTGAAGCGCCACTTCTTCAGCTAGAGGAACCGCGTGGCCATCGGGACGAGCGGCTCCGGCCGCCAGACGCTCACGGAGATCAACGTCACGCCCCTCGTGGACGTGATGCTCGTCCTGCTCATCATCTTCATGGTCACGGCACCCCTCATCCAGCAGGGCGTGGAGGTGGCGCTCCCCCAGGTGAAGGCGCAGCCGGTGAAGGCCGAGGACCAGAAGCTCGTCCTCTCCATCAAGTCCGACAGGAGCCTGTGGCTCGGCACCGACGACAAGCCGGCGCGGCTCACCCTCCCCGAGCTGGAGGAGAAGCTGAAGGCCAACGCCCGGGTGGCGAAGGACCGCGAGCTCTACCTCATGGCCGACAAGGGGCTCCCCTACGGGTTCGTGGTGGAGGTCATGGCCACGGTGCAGCGGGCCGGCGTGACCAACCTGGGCATGATCACCGACCCGGTCCCCGATCGGCCGGAGGGGCGCCGGGAGTGACGGGAGAGAGCGCGCTCACGCGCGGCCCCGACCGGCTCTGGCCGCTCGTCTTCGTCTCGGTCGGGCTCCACGTGGTGTTCGTCGGCGCGGCCTTCTTCGTCCGGCCGCCCGCCATCGTGAACCTGGAGCAGAAGCCCATCGTCGCCAGGCTGGTACGCCTCGGGGAGAAGCGCCCGGAGCAGTGGCTCCCGCGGCGCGAGGTCCCGCCTCCCGAGGCGGCGCCCCGCGCGCCCGACGCCGTGCCGGTGCCCGTCCCGGGTCCGCCCGCCCCGGCCCAGAGGACCGTCGCCCTCCCCGCACCCAAGGTGACCCCCAAGCCGGCGCCGCCCCGCCCGGCCTCGGCCACCGCGTCGGGCAAGGGGTCCGACGCCCTCTCCCGCGCCCTCGACAAGGTGCGCAAGGACGACAAGCTGGCGTCGAAGGAGCGCTGGGGCGATCCCTCCGGCCTGCCCGAGGGGGACGCCACCGACGCCTCCGAGGGGGACCGCTACCTCGGCCTCGTCACCCAGGCGCTCCAGTCCTCCTACCGGCTCCCGGCCACCATCTCCGAGCAGGAGCGGCTCCACCTCGCCGCCATCGTCGTCATCACCATCGAGCCCGACGGGCGCGTCTCCAGCTTCCGCTTCGAGAAGCGCAGCGGCAACGCCGCCTTCGACCAGGCGCTGGAGCGCGCCGTGCGCGAGTCCCGCCTGCCCCCACCCCCGCAGGAGTTCCGCCAGCGCTACCGCACGGTGGGACTCGGCGTGAACTTCAAGGTCTAATGCGCAAACTCCTCCTGGCCTCGGCCCTCCTCGCCTCCTCGCTCCTCTCCCCCTCGCCGGCGCTGGCCCAGCGCCAGTACATCGACGTGGGCTCCCCCGACTTCCGGCCGCTGGCGCTGGCGGTGACCCCGTTCCAGTCGGGCCCGGGGGCCCAGGCCGACGCGGTGGACGTGAACCAGACCTTCCGCGACGACCTGGCGCTGACCGGGATCTTCGACCTGCTCGACCCGCGCTCCTTCCTGGCCGACGCCTCGGAGGGCACCGCCGCCTCCTCCATCAAGTTCACCCGCTGGACCGACGTGGGCGCCGAGGGGCTCGTCAAGGCGGCTGTGAAGCGGGAGGGGGCGCTGGTGGCCGGGGAGCTGCACCTCTACGACGTGCGCGCCGGGCGCGAGGCGCTCTACCGCGTCTACCGGGAGCGGACGGCCCGGGCGCTGGCCCACCGGTTCGCCGACGACGTGCTGCAGTTCTACACCCGGGAACCGGGCGTCTTCCGGACCCGCATCGCGGCCATCCGGAAGGGGCGGGGCACCTGGGAGGTGGTGCTCCTCGACGCCGACGGCAAGGGGGCCGAGACCCTGCGGAGGGAGAACACCATCACCATGCTCCCCTCCTGGCGCCCCGACGGCGGCGAGATCCTCGTCACCAGCTACCGCTCCGGGAAGCCGGAGATCTGGGGCCTCAAGGTGCCGGAGGGGACGCCCCGGCTGGTGGTGTCGCTGGGCGACCTGGCCAGCGGCGGCGTCTACTCGCCGGACGGCAGGAGCATCGCCTTCACCGCCTCGGTGGACGGCAACTCCGACGTCTACGTGGCCGGCGCCGACGGCGGCGACATCCGGCGCCTCACCAGCGACCCGGCCACCGACACCTCGCCCACCTGGTCGCCCGACGGCCGGCGCATCGCCTTCGTCTCCAGCCGCTCGGGGAACCCGCACGTCTACTTGATGAACGCCGACGGCACCGACCAGCGGCGGCTCACCTTCAAGGGCAACTACAACCAGACCCCGCGCTGGAGCCCGCGTGGCGACCAGATCGCATTCACCGCGCGTGACGAGCGCAAGGTCTTCGACGTGTTCCTCATCTCCCCCGAGACCGGCAAGATCACCCGGGTCACCCAGGACCAGGGGCTCACCAACGAGGAGCCCTCCTGGGCTCCCAACGGGCGCCTGCTCGTGTTCGTCTCCGACCGCGGGGGCAAGCAGCAACTCGTGGTGGCCAACCCGGCCGGCGACCGGCAGCGGGTGGTCACCGGCGAGGCGACCGGCATCGCCGCACCGGCCTGGGGGCCGTTCGCGCGATGACCGGCCCGGCCCCGGGACGCGTCGCCGTCATCGACGTGGGGACCAACACGGTCCTCCTCACGGTGGCCGAGCGGCGCGGCTCCTCCTTCCACCCGGTGGTGGAGCGGGCCGAGATCACCCGGCTGGGGCGGGGCGTGGACCGCACCGGGGTGCTCGACGCCGACGCCATCGCCGGAACCGTGGAGGTGATCGCCCGCTACGCCGCGGAGGCCCGCTCGCTGGGCGTGGAGCGCATCGCGGCGGTCGCCACCAGCGCGGCCCGCGACGCCCGGAACGGGGCGGCCTTCTTCGAGGCCTGCCGGACCGCCGCCGGGATCGCCCCGGAGATCATCGCCGGAGGGGAGGAGGCCCGGCTGGTCCACCTCTCGGCCTGGGGCGACTTCGGCGCGGTGGGGAAGCGGCTCGCCGTCCTCGACGTGGGAGGCGGCTCCTCGGAGGTCACCTGGGGGAGCGGCCCGGTCCCCGAGGGGCGGCGCAGCTTCCAGATGGGAGCGGTGCGCCTGACCGAGCGCGCCGCGCCCGGCGACCCGCCCTCCCCCGCCGACCTGGCGCGCATGGAGGAGATGGCGCGCGGCGCACTCTCCGAGGTGGCGGAGATCCGGTCGGCCGGGGCGCTCTCCGGCGCGCGGCTCGTGGCCGTGGCCGGGACGGTCACCACGCTCGCAGCGGTGGCCCAGGCGCTCCCCGCCTACGACGCGCTGCGCGTCCACGGATCCACGCTCACCCGGGGGGAGCTCTCGGCGCTTCTCGTGCGGCTCGCCGCCTGGACCACCCGGGAGAGGGCCGGCCTGCCCGGCATGGAGCCGAAGCGGGCCGACGTCATCGTGGCCGGAGCGGTCCTGGTGGCCGCCGCCATGGACCTGGGCGGGTTCGACGCGCTCACCGTCTCCGACCGCGGGGTCCGCTGGGGGCTCCTGCACGATCGCTTCGGCGCCGGAGGCTGAGGGTGCGTGACGGCCGGGCGCGTCTTTAGAAGAACCCGACCGAGAAGTGGGGTGCGAAGATCGGCTCGTTGATCCGGTACTCGGGGTTCACGTTGAACCCGACGTCGAAGGCGGCCGGCCCCACCGGCGTGATGATGCGCAGCCCGAACCCCAGGTTGGTCCGGATCATCTTGAGGTCGAGGAGCACCGGATCGAACCAGAGGTTCCCGAAGTCGCCGAAGAAGCCCAGCTCGACGGACCGGGAGAGCGGGACCCGCAGCTCGGCCCGGAAGAGCACCGAGACCTGCGCTCCCTGGCTGGGGAGCATGATCCCCTGGGACACCAGCTTCTGCAGCTGCGGCGAGCACCCCAGGCCGGAGAGCACGCTGGCGCAGCGCTGGGTCTGGGCGGCCACCACGCCGCGCTGGTCCTGGGGGATCATCTCGTTCTCGCCGTAGCCGCGCATGCTGGTGCCGCCGCCCAGGTAGAAGCGCTTGGGCGCGATGGTCACCGACTTGGAATCGAGCGGGAAGACCCGCCCCGCCGTGGCGGAGAGGGCGAGCACCAGGTCCCAGAGGGGCAGGTAGCCGGACAGCGTGCCCTGCAGCTTGATCAGGTTGATGTGGGTGTCGCTGCGGAACACCGTGTAGGCGTTGCCGATGGAGTGGGAGAAGTCGGCGAGAACCTCGGCGTAGAGCCCCTGGGTGGGCCGGGCGGCGTTGTCGCGCAGGTCGAGGGAGACGCGTGGCTGGAGCGAGAAGAGCCAGGTGAGCCCCTGGGGAAAGACCTGGCGCGCCTCCTGGGGATTGGCGGCGTCGATGATCGGGTAGGCCGTCCGGCTGGTGACGTCGTCGACCTCGAGCTGGCCGGTGAGCGTGGCCGAGAGCCGCCCCAGCCTCACCAGGTCCACTCCCAGGATGAAGGCGCCGCGCAGGAGCTGGTAGGCGGCCTGGATCTTGTGCTGTCCGACCAGGTCGGCGCGGAGGGCCACCGAGCGCAGGTCGAAGGCGCGGGGCTGGCGGAGCCCGAGCTCCCCCAGCCATTCGAGCCGCTCGGCGGGGGGGATGACGATCAGATCGGGCCGGAAGATGGCGAGCGGGTAGTTGGCCCTGACCCGAGCGCCGAACTCGATGGCGTTCCCGAAGAGGTTGGGCAGGGTGTACTCGAGCCCGGCGCGCGGCCCCTCGGCCAGCGAGAGGCCCACCGTCCCCACGATGCTCTGCCACGGACGCTCCTCCACCTGGACCACCAGCGTCTTCGACTCCTGGGGCACGTCGGCGTCGGCCAGGTGAACGGTCACGGCGCGGAAGACGCCGAGTCGCAGCAGGTCGGTCTGGGCAACGGTGGCCGCCTCGGGGTCGAAGACCTGTCCCGCCTTCATGCCCACCACCCGCTCGATGAGCGCGGTCCGGGTGCGCTTGTTCCCCTCGACGACGACGGCGGCCACCCGCACCTGCGGCCCCTCGTCGATGCGGAAGCGGACCCGGGCGCGGGTCCGTCCGGGCCCGAACTCCTCGCTGGCCTCGGCCCGGGCGTACACGTGGCCGCTCCGGAAGTAGGCGTCCTGGATGGCCTGGCGCGCCGCCGCCACCCTCGACAGGGAGAGCGGGTCCCCCGGCTCGATCTTCGTCAGGCGCAGGAGGTTCTCCTGGGCGAGGCCGCCGTTGCCCTCGATCTCCACCGCCTCCACGAGGGTGCGCACGCCCTCCTGGACTCGAAGTTCCACGTCCACGGTGCCGGTCGCCGCGTCGAGGGAGACCCTTCGCACCTCGACGGTGGCCTCGAGGAAGCCGTCCTGGCGGAACTGCTCGGCCACGTGCTGCGTCGCAACCTTCCAGGCCTCGGCGTTGTAGACCATCCGGGGATCGGAGGTCCGGTAGGGGACCGGGTCGCGCGGGACCAGCCCGGCGCGGTAGGCGAGCGAGTCCATCCGGGCCCGCCACTGATCGGCCTCGATCCGGGGCGCGACCAGGAAGCCCTCCTCCAGCCGAGCGCGCATCCAGCGCTCGTCGCGCTCCCTCGCCCCCGTGAAGCGAACGTCGCGGAGCCAGTACACCCGGCCGGTCTCGATGTGGAACCAGACGATGACCCCGCCGGACGCGGTCTCCTCCTGGGTCCAGACCCGTGCCCGGGAGAATCCGAAGGCCGCCAGGAAGTCCTGGAGGCGCTCGGCCGCGGCCTCGAGCGTGCCGGCGTCGAGGGGCACGTCCCCCTCGTAGCCGAGCCAGGCGCGCAGCTGCGCCGTGCCGAAGGGCGTGGCCCCCGCGAAGCGCAGGGTGAAGAGGGGCCCGGCCTCCACGGGGAAGTCGATCCGGGCGTGTTCCCCCTCGATCGTCACCTTCGGTGAATCGACGCGGGCACGGTAGAAGCCGCCCTTTCGCAGGGCCTCCCTCACGGCGCGCAGGTCCGCGTCGAGCTGGTCCGCGTCGAGGACCTCGCCCGGGGCCGTCCGGACCGCGGCCAGCAGGGTCTCCACGGGAAGTCCGGGGTCGGGGCCGAGGCCCACGGAAGCGACCCGGGTGGGAGCGCCGGGCTCCACGGCGAAGGTCACGTCCACCTGGGTCTCGCCCTTCGGCTTCGGAGTCACCCGAGCCTGCCGGTATCCGTGCCGGGCCAGCAGCGCCTGCATGGCCGAGGCCGACGCCTCGAGGCGACCCGGGTAGATCTCGGTCCCCTTGGGAAGGGCGGCGGCCTGGAGGAGCGCCTCTCCGCTCACCGGGAGGACCGCCTCCCCCGGATCGACCTTCACCGAGGCCGCCACCCGCCGCGGGGTGCAGCGGATCTCCACCCGGACCCGGGGTTCGGCGGGAGTTCCACCGTCCGGGAACACGACCACCTCGACGTTGGCGAACTTCCCGGTCTGGTAGAGGGCCTGGACGGTGCGCTGGGTGGCGCCCGGGGAGAGGGGCTGGCCGGCCCGCACCGCGATCAGGGGCAGGAGCGGCCCGGCGACCTCGCCGGGCGGGAGGCGGAGCTCGACCTTGGACACCACCGGACGCGCCGGCGCCGCTGCCGCTCCCGGAGCCGGGGCGGCCTGGAGCAGGAGCACCGCGAGGACCGCCAGCGGGCTCAATCGTTCCACTCCCAGCGAAGCTTGAAGTCGGCGCCCAGGTCCCCTCCGGCGACGTCGGTGTTGTCGTTGTCCCACTGGGCCTGCACGCTGGCCCGGTCGCCGAGACGATACTCCACCTGGGCCTTCTGGCCCCGGGACTGGTTGGAGAGCGGAGCCTGGTAGCGCACCCGCAGCTTGCCCTCCATGGACTTGGTCTCGAACTCCCAGCGCGGCTCGACGGTGAGGCTGGTCTTCGAGTAGGCGCTGGTGAGCCGCACGCTGACGTCCTGGAGGACGCCGCCCTGGGGGACGAACCTGCGCAGCTGCTGGTCGAGCCCCGAGACCGCGAAGAGGGCCTGGGCCGCCGCCGTGCCGGCGGCCACCCCCAGGTTGCTCCCCACGGTGGCGTCCCGGCTGGTGTACCCGAGCGAGAGCAGCGTGATGACGTCCTGCTGGGAGAGGGCCGGCGTGCTGGAGAGCTGGAGCTTCAGGTCGTCGAGGTCGCCGTAGACGTGGAGGAAGACCCGGTAGTCCTTGAGCGCCGCCTCCCCGGTCACGTCGAGGACCATGCGCAGCCGGTTCCTGTCGGTGAAGTCGGCCACGGCCCGGGAAAGCACGAACTCGTTGCCACGGTAGAAGCCGCGGGCGCCGGGGAGGAAGGCCATGCTCCCGGTCATGCCGATGGAGGCCAGCGTCCCGGTGAGCTGCAGCTCCCCGCGCGCCTGGCCGCGCACCAGGTCGTTGTCCACGCGGGCGTCGCCGTCCACCAGGAACCGGATGTCGAAGCGGAGCCACTCTCCCGCCGGGTCGTAGGCGCGGGGCGGCGCGGCGGGCGCCGAGCCCACCTGGAGCATCCGCTTGTCGAGGTCGAAGGGCTCGGTGTAGCGGGCCGACACCACCCGCAGCGTCCCGGCCAGCGTCATGGCGTCGAGCGAGCCGAAGGCCTCCAGCTTTCCGGAGAGCACGGTGGGCAGCCAGGACGGGATGGCCACCGGGACCCGGTCGAGGTCGGCCTCGATGCGGATCTGGCTGGGGACGAAGCGCTGCAGCCCCATCTCGCCACGGAGCTGCGTGGGCGCCCCGTTGACGGTGGAGGCGAGTCGCTCGAAGAGCACCAGGTTCTGGGAGAAGGTGAGCTCCCCGGCCATCCCGGCGAACTCGATGGGGAGCTCGCGGAAGCGGAACCCGGCCTCGGCGAGCCTGCCGCCCCCGACGATCATGGGCACGTCGAGCGTCCCGGAGACCGCGGCGTCGAGGGTGAGGCGGCCGTGGGTCTTCACGACGCCGGGCAGGAGGCCGCCCAGCAGCCGGAGGTCGAGCGTTCCGGATGCCTTGAAGTCGAGCTCGCCGCTGCGGGCCCGCGCCCCGGTGGCCGAGAACTCGGTGTTGGTCCCCTCCAGCGTGAAGGACTCGACCGCCATGCGCTGCCGGGAGACGGTGAGCAGCATGGGGTCCTTGTTGCCCACGCGGAAGTCGGCGTACCCGACGCGGACCCGGTCGAGCTCGAGCCGGGCCTGCGACTCCAGCACGTCCTCCAGGTTCCCCTTCGCGGAGGCCTTTCCGTGCGCCTGGGCGCGAAGCCCCGCCGGCGGCCCCCCTGGCAGGAAGCGGGTCAGGTCCTCGACGTCGATCTCGGCGGAGGCCTCGTAGGGCATGGCGCCCGTGAGCATCGCGACCGCCCGGAACCTCACCCCCGCCGTCCCGGCCTCCAGCTCGAGCTGCCGGCCGCGCAGGACCCCCTCCGCGTCCACCGCGCCGATGGGGACACCGATGGCCCGGACCTCGTCGCCGGCGGCCGAGAAGCGGATCACCGGGTCGTCCACGGTGCCGCCGAACTCCGCGTTCCCGTCCACCGTCCCGCTCCAGCCGTCGCCGGGGAGATCGAGCCCGTCGAGCGAGAGGCCGGCGAACTCCACCGACAGGTTCCAGGGCGACGGGGACTCGAAGTGGACCGTCCCCTTGCCATCGGCCACGGCCTCGCCACGGTGGAGCTCGGCCTCGTGGATGACCGCCTTCTCCCCGTCGACGACGCGGGCGCCGATCCGCCCCCAGTCGAACTCCCGGCCCCAGAGCTTCCCCCTCCCCAGCGTGCCCTGGAAGGCCATGTTCACCTTGGGTACGTCACCCTCGAAGGGCATGGTGAGCTGGATGCTCCCGTCGATGGCGTCCTGGAAGAGCTTCGCGGTGGGCAGCCAGGGCATGACCACGTCGAAGAGGTCGCGCATGCGCCCCCGGGCGGTGGCCTGGGAGGGCAGGATGCGGATGGGCGTGGCCCCGAGGTCGATGGTGGTCTCGACCGTGTAGCTGCTCTCGGCCTTGCGCCCGGCCCCGTCCCGGATCGCCAGCACCAGGTCGGGGGTGGCGAGCGCGGTGGCGGTGACCTCGCCCAGGTCGAGCTGCAGGAAGTGAAACCCCTTGACGGTGAGCGCCCCCTCGACGCGGGGCGGTCCGTAGGGGGTGGCGGCGGCGCGCCCCTTGAACGTGCCCTTGCCGGCCATGGGCACGCTGGCGATGTGGCGGAGCGCGCTGAGATCCACGCCCCCGTCGAGAGCGAGGTCGAAGCCGCGGGCGTCCTCGAAGGAGACCGTGCCGCGGACCCCGAGCGTCCCGTCGCCGACGATGGCCTTGCCCCCCGCGAGGACCTCGACGCCGTGCACGTCCACGACGACGGGGGCCTCGACGCGACCGCGCGGGAGGTCGAGGACCGTCTCCAGCCCCGGCTTCCACTTGATCCAGGAGCGGTCGATGACGCGGAAGTCGTGCGCGTCCACCGCGACCTGCCCGGTGAGCCGCAGCGGGGAAAGGGGGCCCGAAAGCTTCACCTTGGCATCGAGCTTCATCATGACCCGGGCGTCGGTGAGCCCGAGCCGGGAGAGCAGCTCGGCGAACTCGACCTGGCGGGTCTCGGCCTCGGCGACGATGGTCGGGGAGCTTCCCAGCCGCACCGTGGCCCGGGCCACGATGCCCGCCCCGTTCGGGAACGGCACCTCGACCGACGAGAGCTCGAGGTCGTCCCCGCGGAGCCGGAAGGCCGCGCGCGCGTCGCCGGGCGTGTAGGGACCGATCCGGGCGCCCGCGAGCTGCAGCTGTCCGGCGGCGTCGGGCGACGCGGCCGGCCCGGACAGCTGGAGCTTCACGCTGGCGCTCCCGGAAGACGGCGTCCGGACGCGCGCCAGGGAGAAGATGGCGGGGATCGGCGCCTGGGCCGCGATCTCCAGCCCGAGCCTGGGCTTGCACAGGTTGCTCACCGTCCCGTGGGCCGAGACCTTGACGCCCTCCCCCTCGAGCCCGAAATCGCGGATGGAGAGGCGCGACAGGTCGAAGGCCAGGTCGGCGTCGAGGGAGCCCTGGTCGAGCAGCGTCTGCCGTCCGCCGGCCTCGATCAGGGTCGGGCCCAGCTGGACCGTCACCCGGCTGCGCCGGGCCCCGGTGACGAGCGACTCGACGTCGGTGGGGATCCACTCCGACTTCGAGTGGACGTCCACCCGCCCCACCAGGATCTCCTCCCCTCCGGGCAACGTGATACTGGCGGTCCCATCCTCGACCTGGAGGCGGCGCAGGTGGAACTGGCGGAGGAGCGGCGGCGGGCACGGGGCTGGCTTCGCGCCGGGCTCCGGCGGGGGGAGGACCAGGTTCACCCTCGGTCGTACGACCGAGACCTCGTCGAGGGCGATGTTCTTGGAGAGCGCCTGCAGCGGCGCGATCTGGACCGAGACCGCGTCGGCCGCGAAGATGGGCCGTTCCCGGGGCCCGACCCGCACCTCGTCGAGCTCGACGGCGAGCCGGAGCGGCTTGACCCGGCAAGCCCCCACCGCGACCTCCACCCCGGCCGCCTCGCGGACCTTGGCCGTGGCCAGGTCGCATAGCTTGCGCCCCGCCCAGGGAGTGGAAGCGAGCCAGAGCGCTCCACCGATGGTGGCGGCCAGGAAGGCCAGGAACCCGAGCGCGATGCGCCGCTTCACTGGCGCATTCTCCCCTTCCGGGGCGCGTGCGCCAACTCCGCTCTACCGCTTTCGAGCCTTCTTCTCGGAGGGGGCCGACCGATCGTCGGCCTGCGGCCCCAGGCCGGGGGCCACGCCGTGGCCGCCGCCGAGCCGGGAGACCCTGTCGGCCACCCCCCGGTAGCCGGGATCGCCCTGGGCGACCTTCTGGAAGTACCAGAGCCCCACGTCGGGATCCCCCAGCGCCTCGTGGGCCACCCCGAGCTCGAAGTGGAGCGCCTTGGCGGCCTCGTCGGTGAGGAACTCGGAGTCGAGGGCCTGCAGATAGGCCTCGATCGCCTCGGCGTGGCGCCCCTTCAGCCCGAGGCAGGTCCCGATCATGTTCAGGATCTCGACCTCGCGACGGCGATCGCCGCCGGCCAGGGCGGAGCGGAACTGCTCGAGCGCCTCGTCGAGCATCCCCATCTCCTGGAAGGCGATTCCCAGGTCGTACTTGGTGGCCGAGTCGTCCGGGCGGACGGTCTTCTCGAGCCCCCTCTTGAACTGGTCGAAGACGTCGGCCACCGAGTACTGGAACTCGCCGGTGGGGGTGGGCGTGAGCTCCGGCCCGAGCTCGGCGGAGAGCTCCGCCCCCAGGTCGAAGATCCCCGTCGTCCCGGTCGAGCCGTAGCGGTCCGGGCCCGCCCCGGCCAGGGGCGGCACCGGTTGGGCCGCGGGCACGACCGGCTGGGCGACGGCGGGCTCCTCGACGACCGGCCTTTCCGTGCCACCGGCCTCGAGCGCGGACAGTTGCTCGATCCGGGCCAGGGCCTCCTCCACGGAGGGGTGGCCGGGATGGGCGGCCGAGAGCTCCCGGATGGCCAGGAGCGCTTCGTCGAGGAGCCCCTGACGCTCGTAGAACCCGACCTCTTCCATCTCGGCGTCGAGGGGCTCCCAGGTTCGCTCCGGGAGCGGCGGGGGGACCAGCACGAGAGGAGGCGGCGTGCGGGGCGCCACCTCCTCGACGGCGTCGGGCTCGACCTCGTCGATCTCCACCTCGAGTGGAGGGAGATCGGGCGCCACGACGCCGATCCCGGTTCCCATGTCGTCCACCGGGAGGGGCGAATCGTCGCCGAGGACCGCGGGCAGGTTGGCGTAGGCGTCGATGGTGATCGGGGACTCGTCGTCCGGAACCGGGGGTGGTCCCTCCGGCCCGGTCACGGCCTTGAGGGCGTCCTCGTCGGGCGGCACGAGAAGGAGGTGCTCCTCGGGCCCGGATTCCGGCGCGACGGGCGGCTCCGGGAAGGACTCCGGACCTGGCGGGGGCTCGATCGCGGCCGGCGGCTCGATCGTGGGCGGCGGCTCGTCGGCCACGGCCTCCGGTCCGGGCCAGGCGTCGTCCGGAACCGCGTCCAGGACCGCAACCGGATGCTCGTCGTCCGGGAGGGGCAGTTCCCCGACCAGCGCGTGGCCTGGGTCGAGCTGGCGCAGCCGCTCGGTGGCGTGGGCGATGCGCCCATCTTCCCCTCGCTCGAGCAGGGCCTTCACCGCCCGCCCGGCTGCCTCGGCGGCCCCCTCCCGGTTTCCCAGCGCGTCGCGGATGTCGCGGATCCGCTCCAGTGCGTCCGGGTTCTCCGGGTCGGTCAGGAGGAGCTTCTCGACGTGGTCGAGCGCCTTCTGGTGCAGGCCGTACTTCAGATAGACGTCGGTCTCGGTGAGGATCCGATCGACCGGGCTCTGTGCCGGGGCCGACGCAGCGGCCGGCGCGACGACCGGCGGGCGCGTCACCTGTGGAGGAGCCCCTCGCACCTCCGGGGGGCGCGGGGCGACGGGGCGGGGCGGAGCCGTCACCTCCCGGGCCGGCGCGGCGACGGGGGGGAGGGGCGGCGCCGCTGGCTCGGCAGGCCGGGGCGGCGCCGACGGATGCGCCTGGCCGCTCGCAGCGAGCTCCTCGCGCGCCTCGGGGTCGTCGGGGAGGAGTTCCTGCACCATGCGCCAGGTGAGGGCCGCCTCGTCGCGCCTCCCCCGCTCGGCGTAGACCCGGGCCAGGGCGCGGTAGACGGCGATGGTCTTGGACACCTGTCCGAGGTCGCGGAACGCCTGGGCCATGAGACGCAGCGTGTCCACGTCCTGCTTGTCGGTGCCGTGGCAGATCTGGAGCTTGCCGAGGGCCTTCTTGGTCTCGCCCCGGGCCAGGTACTCCTGGGCCAGCTCCTTGGCGAGCTTCAGGTCGTCGGGCGTGAGCGCGAAGATGCGCTCGGCGAGCTTGACGTACTCGTCGCCCCGCTTGTTCTCCCTCAGGTGGGCGGCGGCGCGGTGGTAGAGCTCGAGGGCCTCGGCGCCCCGGTTGGCCTTGGCGTAGAGGTCGCCGAGTCGCTGGCAGGTGAGGACGTTCTCCGGGTCGAGGTCGAGGAGCCGCCGGAGCACGTCGAGGTGGCGCCCCTGGTCGCCGGCCTTCTCGAAGGCCGTGGCCACCGCCTGGAGCTGGTTCGTGGCGTCGTTGAGGAGGCCGAGCTGCTGGTAGAGGCCGGCCAGCTTCTCGTTCACCCGGACGTCGTCGGGGGTGAGCTTGGCGATCTGCTTGTAGACGGCGACCGCCTTGAGGAAAAAGCCCTGCTCGCCGTAGATCTCGGCGACCTGGTTGAAGGTGGTCGCCGCGCCGGGGCTGTCCCCCTTCTTCTGCTGGATCTCGCCGATCTTGAGGAGGGTGCGGACCTCCTTCTTGTCCTCGGCGAGGATCTTCTCGTAGGCCTTGATGGCCTTGTCGTACTGCCCCTTCTGGACGAATCGGGTCGCCTCGGCGACGATCTTGTTCTTGTCGACCGCCATCGAAGAGACCGGCTCGCGTCGGGGCTAGCCGACCACTCCCCTGCAGGGGGTGGCGTGGCCCCGGAACGGGAGCGGGAGCGGGGGGAGCGTAGCGAAAGGGTCGAGCGTGGTCAAGAGCACCAGGTATCCAGGATCGCGTAATCCCAGTTGATTTTCCGATTACGGCTGGGGGAGCGCGTCGGCCCCTCCGGAGAGGATCTGGTCCACGATGCGGGTGTCGTACCGCCCGGTCAGGAAGGCCTGGTGCTCGAGGACCCGCCTGTGGAACGGGATGTTGGTCTTGATCCCCTCGATGACGTACTCCTCGAGGGCGCGGCGCATGCGGCTGATGGCCACCTCGCGCTTGTCTCCCCAGCAGATGAGCTTGGCCACGAGCGAGTCGTAGTAGGGCTGCACCTTGTAGTCCTCGTAGGCCATGGTGTCCACGCGGACGCCGTAGCCACCGGGCTGGTGGTAGCCGGTGATGGTCCCCGGCGAGGGGGCGAAGGTGCGGGGGTCCTCGGCGTTGACCCGGCACTCGATGGCGTGGAAGCGGGGGACCACCGACTCCTGGGTTCGCTCGAGCGGGTCGCCGTTGGCGAGCTTGATCTGGAGCCGCACCAGGTCGAGGCCGTAGACCTGCTCGGTCACCGGGTGCTCCACCTGGATGCGGGTGTTCATCTCCATGAAGTAGTAGTTCCCCTTCTCGTCGAGGAGGAACTCGATGGTGCCCACGTTGTTGTAGCCGATGCCGCGCATGGCCTTCAGCGCGACCTCTCCCATCTCGCGGCGCAACTCGGGGGAGACCGCCGGGCTGGGGGCCTCCTCGATCATCTTCTGGTGACGCCGCTGCACCGAGCACTCGCGCTCGCCCAGGTGGATGATGTTGCCGTGCTCGTCGGCCACCATCTGGAGCTCGATGTGGCGGGGCTCCTCGACGTAGCGCTCCAGGTACATGGAGCCGTCGCCGAAGGCCGCCTGGGCCTCGGTGCTGGCGCTCTCGAAGGCCTTGCGGACTCCCGAGGCCTCGCGGACGATCTTCATCCCGCGGCCGCCGCCGCCCGCCGCGGCCTTGAGGATGACCGGGAAGCCGACCTTCCTGGCGATCTTCTCGGCCTCCTCCCCGTCCTGGATGACGCCGCGCGCCCCGGGCAGGAGCGGCAGGCCGGCCTTCTCCATGGCCTCGCGCGCCGCAACCTTGTTGCCCATGAGGCGGAGCATCTCGGAGCGGGGGCCGATGAACTTCAGCCCCAGCTTCTCGCAAAGCTCGGCGAAGGCCGGGTTCTCGGAGAGGAACCCGTACCCGGGGTGGATGGCGTCGGCGCCGGTGACCTCGGCGGCGGAGAGCAGCGCCCGGGTGTCGAGGTAGCTGAGTTTCGACTGGGGCGGCCCGATGCACACCGCCTCGTCGGCGAAGCGGACGTGCAGGGAGTCCGCGTCGGCCGTGGAGTGGACGGCCACCGTGCCGATGCCCAGCTCGCGGCAGGCGCGGATCACGCGCAGCGCGATCTCGCCTCGGTTGGCGATGAGCACCTTCTTGAACATGGGGCCCCCTAGGCCGGCTCGATGCGGAAGAGCTTCTCGCCGAACTCGACCGGGGTCGCGTTGAGGACGTAGATCTCGGCGATCTTGCCCTCCACCTCGGCCTCGATCTCGTTCATGAGCTTCATCGCCTCGACGATGCAGAGCACCTGCCCCTTCTTGACGACCGACCCCACGTCCACGAAGGCGGGCGAGTCGGGCGAGGGAGCCCGGTAGAAGGTTCCCACGAAGGGCGAGGAGACCATGATGCCCGGCTTCTCCGGGGCCTTCTCGGCCGCCTTGGGAGCGGGCGCGGCCGGGGCCGCCTGGGCGGGGACGGGAGCGGCGACCGGGAGCACCGGAGCCGCCAGGGCGACGGGGGCCGGGGCCACCACGTTCACCGGAGCGGGTCCGCGGCGGATGATCACCTTCTCGCCGCCGCGGGTCCACACCAGGGTGCGGACGTCGCTGCCCTCCAGCGAGTCCACCAGCCTGGTCACGTCACCGAGCGTGAAGCCTCCGCTGGTCTGCTCCTTGCCGCCGTCCGCCTTCTTGCTCGCCATCGTGCCTCCTGCTCGGGGGGGGGGGTCTGGGGGCCGGCCTAGCCGGCCACGCGGGTGAGGTACTCGCCGGTCCGGGTGTCGATGCGGAGGATCTCGCCCTCGTTGATGAAGAGCGGCACCTTGACCATGTAGCCGGTCTCGAGGATGGCCGGCTTGGTGGCGCCGGAGACCGTGTCGCCGCGGACGCCCGGGTCGCACTTCGCCACGCGCAGGTCCATGGCGTTGGGGATCTCGATGCCGATGGCCTTGCCGTTGTAGAAGAGCACCTGGGTGGTGGTGTTGTCCTTGATGAAATTCTTGGCGTCCGCCATCTGCTCTTCGGTCAGGAAGGTCTGCTCGTAGTTCTTGTTGTCCATGAAGTTGTAGTGGTCGCCTTCCTTGTAGAGGTACTGCATCTCCTTCTCCTCCAGGTCGGGCTTCCCCACCACGTCCCCGGACTTGAACGTCCGGTCGATGGTGCGGTTCGTCAGAAGATTCTTGATGCGGGTACGCACGAAGGCGCTGCCCTTGCCCGGCTTCACGTGCTGGAACTCCACGATCTCCCAGGGCTCCTTGTCGATCTCGATCTTGAGCCCCCGCCGGAAGGCGCTGGTGTCGAGTGTGTCTCCCATGTCCGTGTGCTCCTCTTGTTCAACGTTCGGGTCGGCCGCCCGGGATACGGGCCGCCGGGGCGACGCCTACAGCTCGGCGAGCACCCGGGGCGCCGTGATCCGGAGGAGGTACCGGGCCTTGCCCTGGTTCCCGTCCGGCCTGAGCGCCACCACCATGAAATAGTCGGGCGAGACGAGGCGGCCGATGGTCAGGAGCTTGTCGGTCCCCAGGCTGAACTCGGAGAGCCCCCCGGCCTGGTGGGCCAGTGCGGCGTCGCGGGCCGTGCCGAGGATTCCCGTCATCTCGACCATCATCGACTGCACGTCCACCCCGGCGTCCGCCTGGACGTGGCCGTCCACCTCGATGCCGTCCATGCCCATGAGCGAGCAGGCGATGGCGCCATCGACGCCCCTGCAGACCTCCTGCAAGTGCTCCCGGAAGCCCATGCCGGCCCGCCCTTCTCCAGGAAAAACGCCCGTGGTTACGGGCGGTGGCTCGACGAGCCGGGGCACTTGTAGCCCCGCCCCGACCCGCCGTCAAGGCGTGGCGCGGCAGGTCACTCGCGGGCGGCGGCGCCGATGCAGGTGAAGCTTGCGCTCTGGCCCGGGGACGTCTGGCCGGCGGCCGTCGACGGGCAGGTGGCCAAGATGGACCCCGGCGGGCAGACGGTGCCCGCCAGGCACCCGGCGCAGACCTCCACGGGGACCTGGAACCAGGCCGTGGTGAAGCTGTCCTGGGAGTCGAGGACTCCGTGCCCCCGGACGTTCACGATCATGCTGATGTTGCCGCTGCCCGGAGGAACGAGGGTCGGGAAGTACTGCACCGGGATGAGCCGCAGCAGGGCTCCGGAGGAGCCGGCCGTCGGCACCGGGACCGACGCCGCGACTTTCCACGTCGGAAGGGCCACTCCCGCATAGGTCATCTCGAACGAGGTGATTGTGGCGTCGTTGGTGTTGATCCGGCCGGTCGAGTTCGAGTTGTCGGTGAGCGCGTTGTTGATCTGCACCGGCATCCGGAAATCGAGCTGGGCCGTGGTCACGTCGAGGAGCGGCGTCCCGGCGAAGTTGGCGTCGCAGGTGGCGGGGTAGAGGCAGGCGCCGGACGTGGCGTCGGGGTCCGGCGGCGCGCAGATGGCGTAGATGCCCACCGCGCTGAACTCGGCCGAGCAGGCCGAGAGGCCGAGGGCGAGGATGGCGGCGGCGAGGTTTCGGGTCTTCATGGCCGTCTCCTAGTTCGCCACCGGCGTGGGGCCGCCCACGGCAGCCTGGCGGTTCAGCACACGCGGGGTGATGAAGATGAGCAACTCGGTGTGGTCGTCGGACTCGGTCTTCGACTTGAAGAAGAATCCGAGGATGGGGATGTCGCCCAGGAAGGGCACCGAGCTGGTGATGGCGGCGGTGGTCCGGGTGTAGATGCCGCCGATGACGGTGGTGTCGCCGTCCTTCACGAGCACGGTGGTCTCGGCCTGGCGCTTGGTGATGGAGGGCTGGCCGTTGGCGCCGGTGAGGCTCGGGTCGGGCTTGTTGTTGGTGGCCTTGATCTTCATGAGGATCGAGCCGTCGGCGGTGACGTGCGGCGTCACCTTGAGCTCGAGCAGCGCCTCCACGAAGGTGGTGTTCACGCCCGAGGCCGAGACCTGGGAGAACGGGATCGACTGGCCCTGGGAGATGGTGGCTTCCTTGTTGTCGAGCGTGGCGACCTTGGGAGCGGAGATGGTCTTCAGCATGCCCTTGCGCTCCAGCGCGGTGAGCCGGAGGTTCAGGTTGAAGGCGCCGTTGGCGGATCCGAGGACCAGGCCGATGCCGCCGCCGGAGCCCTGGCCGATGGGGGCGGGCAGGTTGACCGCGTAGTTGGGCGTGGTCCCGACGCCCTGGTTGGGCGCCTGGCCCGCGGCGCCGGTGCCCTGCATCGTGTTGGGGAAGGAGACCGGGATCCCGTTGCCGGTGGCCGGGCTGAAGCCGAAGTTTCCGCCCCACTGGACGCCGAGCGCCTGGGTGAAGTTGGAGTTGGCCTCGACGATGCGGCTCTCGATGAGCACGCCGGGAGTCTCGGTGTCGAGGTTCCGGACCAGCCCCTCGGCCCGGGCCAGGGCCTCCTGCGTGTCCTTCACGATGAGGACGTTGGTCCGCTCGTCGATGGTGACCGTGCCGCGGTCGGTGAGGACGTCCTTCACCTGGCGCGCCAGCTCGCCCGCGGTGGAGAAGTTGACCGGGATGATGCGCACCTTGAGGGGGAGCAGGATCTGCCGGTTCTTCTGGGCCTCGAGCTTGGCCGCCTCCTCCTTGGCGATGACGTCGAACTTGGCGATCCGGATGACGTTGCCCATCTCCTGCTTGCCCAGCCCCTTCGACTGGAGAACGATGTCGAGGGCCTGGTCCCAGGGGACGTTGCGCAGCGAGACGGTGATCTTCCCGCCCACGTCGTCGGCGACGACCATGTTCTTCTTCGACACGTCGGCGAGGAGGCGGAGCAGGTTGCGGACCTCGATGTCGTGGAACTCGAGGGTGATGCGCTGGCCGGTGTACGCCTTCTGGCCGGGCGCGCCGAGGAGCGCGTAGTCGGGAGCGGCGGCGCCGAATCCGGCCGCCTGGGCGGTGACGGCCGCGGGGACCTCGGGGGCCTCCTCGGCTGCGTGGCGCTCGCCCTGGCCCGAGACCACGGTCCAGACGAGCCCCTTCGAGGTCTCGACGACCTGGTCGCTGGCCTCGCCGCGGAGCGTGACGACGACCCGCACCTTGCCCGACGGCTGGTTGAAGGAGGAGACCATGAGGAGCGGACCGGAGACGCCGCTGGTGTCCACCGAGCGCTCGAGCCGCGCCGGGAGC
Source organism: uncultured Anaeromyxobacter sp. (assembly GCA_903874275.1). Taxonomy (GTDB): domain Bacteria; phylum Myxococcota; class Myxococcia; order Myxococcales; family Anaeromyxobacteraceae; genus CAIOAK01. The sequence goes on along the minus strand of CAIQRS010000192.1, from coordinate 10,170 downwards.
TTCGCCCCCTCCAGCGTGAGGACGATGGTGCGGGGGTCGGGGCGGGAGATGGCGTGCTCCACCCGTCCGGACACCTCGATGCGGGCCGTGGTTCCCGACTGGCTCACCTTGAGGTCCTTGATGGCCGCGAGGACCGGTGCAGCCGGAGCGACCGGTGCAGCGGGGTGGACCTGGGCCTCGACCGGCGCCTGGGCCTGGATGGGCGCCGGGGCCTGCGACCGGGCGACGGCGGCCGCGGTGCGGACCGACAGCCCCTGGGCCGTGCGCTTGACCTCCACTCCGGTCACGTCGTCGGCGGCGTCGAGCACCACGCGCACCTTGGCGTCGCCGCGGCCGAAGCGGACCTGCGTGAACCCTGCGCCCGCGGAGAGCGCCTTCTTGGGAGCCTTCTGCACGCCGGGCAGGTCGATGGCGACGCGCGGCGGGTTCCTGAGCTCGATGACCTCGAAGGTTCCAACCGCGCCGTTGGTCTGGACGACCAGCCGGTCGCCCTCCACCTTCACGCCGGTCACGGCGCTGGCAGGGGACCTCGGGCTCGCCTCGTCCACGCGGCGGTACACCACGTTGTCGCCGCTCCCGGAGGCCGGGGCGGGGACTGCCTGGACCGGCTCGGCGGCCACGGCGACCGGGGGAGCGGGCTCGGGCGCCGGTGCGGCCGCCTGGGCCACCGGGGCGGCCGGCTGGACGTCCCGCGTGGCCACGCCGGGAAGCACCTTCACGCGGACGGTCTCGCCTTGGGGGGCGACCTCGTACCGCGCCGAGGCATCGAGACCGATGACCACCCGGCCGACGCTGGTCTTCTCGTCCTGGTACTGGGCGGTGCTCACCGAGGCAACGCCGCCGCGGTCCACCCGGACGGGCGAGGCGACGCCCGAGACGTCCCCGCCCGACACGTCGATCACCAGCCGCGGCGGATCCTGGAGCTTGAAGACCGTGTAGCTGGGGGCGCGGGTGGCCCGGATGTCCACCTCGACGCCACCGTCCCGGTCTGCGACGTCCACGGCGCGAATGACGTTGGGGACGGGCGGTCCGGCCGCTCCCGGGGCGGGCAGTGCGAGCAGCCCGGCAAGGGCGAGTCCGGCGACGATCTGGCTGTGGTTCCGCATCGCGCTACTCCTCGAGGTTCAGCGACTTGTCCTTCGGAAGCCGGAGGGCGGTCTCGGTCTTCTCCCGCGTCCCGTCGGCGCGCATCGCCCACTCCGTCACCACGACCTCCCCGGTCCGGATGGTCGCCACGACACCGCCGTTCTTGCCGATGCACGCGCCCCTGCGGACGGAGTACCCGACGCCCGTGGGGGCCTCGACCATCGCCAGCGGGTCGGCGAGGCCGGTGATGACGGCGACCAGGCGCAGCTGATCGAGCTCGAACCGGCCGAGCGGGGTGTTGCAGCGGGTGGTCACCGCCCCCACGCTGGCGCCCAGGTCGCCCAGGAAGCTCTTGAAGGGATCGCGCTTGCCCACCGAGGAGTAGGCGACCTCGGCCTCGGGGGCTGGGGCGGGGACGGCGGGGACGGCGGCGGCCTTGGCTGCGGGGGCCGGGGAAGCCCTGGGGACGGCGGGCTTCTGCTCGCCGCAGGCGGCGGCGAGCAGCGCCACGGCGACGACGAGGGTGCGGAGGGGGCGGCTCATTTCTTCCCCCCTGCCGCGCCGGCCTTGGGCGGCTCGACCTTGGGCTGGACGAACATGAAGGTGGTGACCAGGAACTTGCCGTTCAGGATCACCTTGCCGCGGGTGTCCTTGGGGGAGTCGAGCAGGATGTTGTTCACGTTGACGATGCGGCGCAGGCGGGCCAGCGAGTCGAAGAAGGTCACCAGCTCGTGGAAGTTCCCGGTGACCACCATGTTGATGGGGACCCGGGCGTAGAACTTCTCGTTCACCTCGGGCATCGGCTCGATGGTGGCGATCTCCAGCCCGGCCTTGCGGGCCCTCTCCTGGAAGAGCTGGAGGAGCTCGTCGATCTTCTTCTCCTCGGGGAGCTCGGCCAGCGCCTCCTGCAGCCGCTGCTCGAGGAGCTCCTTCTCGCGCCGGAACTGGTTCAGGTTGTTGGCGATGGCGGTCTTCTCGATCAGGTCGTTGTCGAGCCGCCGCTGCTCGGCGTCGGTCCGCACGATCTTCTGCTCGACCTCGGAGATCGAGCTGCCGAAGGTCGGGATGGCGACGACGAAGTAGTTGAGCGCGGTGAGCAGCACCACGATGGCGGCGATCACGCCGGCCTTCGCGGCCATGGGCGCCTTGGCGATCGCGTCGAGGATCCGGTCCATGGCCGTTACCTCCTCGCCGGAGCGGCCGGCGCGGCGGGCCCGGGCGTGTAGTTGGCCTGCGCGGTGACGGTGAAGTCCACGATGCGCAGCCCGGCGCGGGTCACCGCGGTGGTCTTCTTCAGCTCGACCTTGGAGAAGAAGGGGGTCTGCTTGAGCGCGGTCATGAAGGCCGAGACGTCGTCGATGGTGGCCCCCGACCCGTCGAAGGTGACGGCGCCGCCCTTCTCTTCCATCTTCCGGATCTCCAGCCGGGGCGGCAGGACCTGGGCCAGCGTGTCGAGGAGCTTCACCGGCCCGGCGCGGCCCGCCTTGAGCTTCTCGAGCGTGTCGAGCTTCTCCTTGAGCGCCGCCTGCTGCGCCTTGATGTCCTTCACCTCGCCGATGATCCGGTCGAGCTGGGCGATCTCGTCCCTGGTGCGGCGCAGCTTGGACTCCCGCGAGGCCAGGTCGCCGGCGCGCGAGGAGGACCACACCCAGTTGGCGACGATGGCCAGGATGACGACGAGGCCGAGCAGGAGGATCTGCTGCCTCCCGGCGACCTTCTTCTTCGAGACCCGGACGGGAAGTAGATTGATGCGGATCATGGCTACTTGTCTCCGGGGCGGCGGAGCGCGAGGCCGACCGCCACCGCCGCAGCGGGCGCTGCGTTCATGATCACGGCCGGGTCGAACTTGCGGTTGTCGACCTCGATGTTCTTGAAGGGGTTCAGGATCTCCACGGGCACCCCGGCCCGCTGCTCGATGACCTTGAAGAGCGCAGGGATCCGCGCGGTCCCGCCCGACAGGTAGACCCGGGTCGGGTGGATGTCGGGCGCGGTGGCGGCGTGGAAATCGAGGGAGCGCTGGATCTCGCCGCCCATCTGGTCGGCGACCCCCTGGATGACCCGCTCGACCTCCTGCGGGACCACCGCGTCGGTCTCCCCGTGGCCGCCCACCTTGAGGGCCTCGGCCTCCTCGGCCGAGATGTTGAGCTGCTTCTGGATCTCCTCGGTGAAGGCGTTTCCACCCACGGTGATGTCGCGGGTGAAGATGGCCAGCCCGTTGCTGACGATGTTGATGTTGGTGACGGCGGCGCCCACGTTGATGAGGACCACCGGCTGGCCCGGAGCCTGCGGGTAGTTGGCCTCGAAGGCGTTCTGGACCGCGAAGGCGTCCACGTCCACGACCGTGGCGGTCAGGCCGGCCTCGGCGCAGACCGCGGTGAAGTCGTTGATCATGTCCTTCTTGGCGGCCACGAGCAGCACGTCCATCTGCCCGGCGGCGTCGCCCTTGGGCGTCAGGATCTGCGTGTCGATGTGCACGTCCTTCACGTCGAAGGGGATGTACTGCTCCGCCTCCCACTGGATGGACTCGTCGAGGTCCTCCTGGGACATCACCGGCATGGAGATGCGCTTGATGATGACCGAGTGGCCGCGGACGCCGATGGCCACGTCCTTCACCTTGACCCGCTGCTGGGCCACCAGCTGCCGGATGGCCTCGACGATGGCCGAGGAGTTCATGAGCTGGTTGTCCACGACGGACTCGGGCGGCAGCGGCGCCTCGCCCCAGGCGAGAAGCGTGTAGCCGCGCTTCCCCTCCTTGAGGTGCACGAGCTTCACGCTCGAGGAGCCGATGTCGAGGCCGAGGGCCAGCTTGTTCTTCGCCATCGATTCCCCCCTAGGACCTCTTCACGGTACGGCTCGGCAAGTTGGGTGACCCACGGACGGGCATCGTTGGGTCACGGTACGCCGGTCTTCACTTCCAGATCAAGAAACCTGCACGGCCGAGATGTCGGGGCGTGAACCACATTCGCGGCACACGGTGCCGAGCGTGCGGTATCACGGCTGATCGATCCCGTACTCCTTCACCTTGTAGAGGAGGGCCCGGTAGGAGAGATCGAGGAGCTCGGCGGCGCGGGTCCGGTTTCCCCCCGTTCGCTCCAGGGCGTCCCGGATGAGTTGCTCCTCCAGGGCCCGGAAGGCCCGTTTCACCGACAGGTCGCCGCCGGGCCGGGAAGCGGGAGCGGCGGGCCTCGGACCTTCGCGAACGTCGTCCGGAAGGTCCGATTCCCCGAGCAGTGGCCCGTCGGCGAGGACCACCGCCCGCTCGACGGCGTGCTCCAGTTCCCGGACGTTTCCGGGCCACCGGTAGGAGCGGAGGAGCTCGAGCGCCTCCGGGGATACACCCCGGAGGGGTGCCTCCGGACGGAGGCGGCGGTGCTTGGCCAGGAAGTGCTCGACGAGCGCGGGAACGTCGTCGGGGCGCTCCCGGAGAGAGGGGAGGCGCAGGTTCACCACGTTGAGCCGGTAGAAGAGGTCCTCCCGGAAGAGACCTTCCTTGGTCGCACGTGCGAGGTCCCGCGCGGTGGCCGCCACCACGCGCACGTCCACCTTCTCCGAGCGCGTGTCTCCCACACGGCGCACCTGCTCCTCCTGCAGGAAGCGCAGGAGCTTCACCTGGAGGTGGAGGGGCATCTCGCCGATCTCGTCGAGGAAGAGGGTCCCGCCGTCGGCCTCGGCGGCCAGCCCCTTCTTGTCACGGGAGGCGTCGGTGAAGGCGCCGCGGACGTGGCCGAACAGCTCCGACTCGATGAGCTCGGCGGGGATGGCGCCACAGTTCACCGCCACGAAGGGCATGGCCGAGCGGGGCGACAGCTCGTGGATGGCCCGGGCCACCAGCTCCTTCCCGGTCCCGGACTCGCCGGTGACGAGCACGGTGGCCCTGGTGGGCGCCACCTTGCGGAGCTGGCGGAGGACCTCCTGCACGGACGGTGACGACCCCACGAAGTTCTCCAGCCGGAAGCCGCCCTGGAGCTCGGACCGCAGCCGCCGGTTCTCGCGGGAGAGGCGCAACCGCTCCTCCGCCTTGCGGAGCACCAGCAGGACCTCGTCGGGCTTGAAGGGCTTCGACACGTAGTCGTAGGCCCCGGCCTTCATGGCCTCGATGGCCGTGTCGTGGGTGCCGTAGGCGCTCATCACGATGAAGGTGATGCCGGGGTGGAGGTCGAGCGCCTCGCGGACCAGCGTGAGGCCGTCCATGCGCGGCATGCGGACGTCGGAGAGGACCAGGTCGTAGTCGCGGGACGAGAGCTCGCGCAGGGCGTCCTCGCCGTTCGAGACCGCCCGGACGTCGTAGCCGCGATCGGCGAGGATCACGGTGAGCAGGTGGCGCATCGACTCTTCGTCGTCGACCACGAGGACGTTCCGGAAGGCCACGGGGCGAGCGTAGCACGGAGGCGGCGGGGCGCCGGTCACGGAAGGGGGATGGCGAGGCCGCCGCGAACCGCCGTCTCGGGCACGGCGACGTCGACGACCCTTCCGTCACCCTGGGTGATGCGCCAGGCCGGGCCGGTGCGGATGGTGTGGGTCGAAAAGCCGCTCGGAACGGCGACGCGGAGTTCCCAGCGCCCGGCGCCGTCGGCGCGCGTCCATGCCCGGTACCGGTGGGGCCGCCCCCACTCGTGGAATTCGATCTCGCCGGCGACGAGCCCACCGGGATCCCCTTGCCCGACGACCCTTGCACCTGGCACCAGTTCGTACGCCCACACGACGGGAAGCGGGAAGCTCAGCTTCTCGGCCACGACCTCGCTCGCCGCGACCGGCATGAGCCGCTCCAGGTGCGGCACCCCGACGGAAGGGAGACCCGAGCCCGCGATGAGGAGCTGGGACAGCGGGGTCCCGCGCATGTAGCGGAGGTTCAGCACCGGCGGGTCTCCCTCGACGATGCCCTCCTCCCCCGGCTGGGCCTGGTGGCGCGCGATCGCGTGCCCTCCTCCCAGCGCGAAACCCAGGTCTCGCTCCTCCATCGTGCGCACGAGCCCTTGCTCGTCGCCGAGGAAGGCGTCCTGGACCTCCCGGAACGAGTCCGGGTCAAGGTAGGTACCGAATCCGTTGGCCACGACTGGCCTCCCGGAGACCTGCTGGAGCGCGTGCCCCAGGTCCCACGGCGCCAGCACGCCGTCCCGGTGGCCAGGGACGGGGGGCCGGTCCAGGCGCAGCGCGAGCGCCACCTGGTGCACCGGCGAGGGCGTGCGTGGCTCCGCGATGGCGAGAAGGGTGCGCAGACCGGAGTTCCCGGCGACGAGCAGGGCCGTGGCGAGCAGCGGTGCGGGACCGGCCAGCCGCGCCAGGACGGGCGCCCGCCCGAGCCAGGCCGATACCCCCCGCAGTGCGAGGGCGAGCGCCACCGCGAGCAGAGGTGCGGCCACGCGCGTGAAGCGGAGCTGGGAGAAGGCCAGCACCGAGAGCGAGGTCACCGTCCAGGCGAAGAGGCCCGCCCGGGCCGGGGAGAGACGCCACGCGACGGCCACCGCGAAGGGCAGCGCCGGTACCGCCAGGAACCCGAAGGGTCCGAGGAGGTCCAGCACGGGCTTCAGGTCGAGCCCGCCCCGGGGGTCGAGCCGGACAATCGGCTGGAACTCCGCGATCTGGGCGATCCAGGGATCCTTCGCCATCAACCATCCGTGGATCGCCCGCGCGAGTTCGTGCCGCAGTGCGGGGACGAGGGCGAGGGGGAGTGCGGCGACCGCGAGCGCCGCCCCAATCTGGATCACCGGGAAGGCGCGCCTCCCGGGCCGCGACGGGACCCGGCCCACCAGCACCATCGTTGAGAGCGCGAGGCCAGCGATGCCCACGAGTCCAGGCTGGACCATCGACGGAAGCGCGAAGGAGAAGACCTTGCCGTGCACCGAGAGTGCCGGGAGGGACGCCACGGCTCCGAGGAGCGCGCCTCCGAGCAGGGCCGGCGCCCCGGAGCCGGTGAGGCGCCGCTTCGGGTCCATCCCCATCGCGGCGAGCCCGAGGGGAAGGGCGACCAGCGCCACGTAAAGCTCTCCGCCGATGAAGACCCACAGCGCGAAGACCACGGCGAGCGCACCGGTTCCCTCCCAGGCCAGGCCGGGCCGGGCCTCTTCGCCGACCGGAAACCGGCGCAGGGCCCAGGAGAGGAGAAGCAGGACCGAGAGCGCCTCGGCGATGTGGTGATCCACGTTCCCGAAGGACGAGATCTGGACGAACTGCGGTACGAACGCGGCGACCAGGCCCGCGGCGAGAGGGGTAGCCTGGTCGCCCGCCGGGACCAGCCGGCGGGCCACGTCCACCGTGGCCCAGACCGCGAGGATCCCGAGGACCACGGGCCAGAGGAAGATGGCCATCTCGGCGCGCGGTCCGGAGTGGCCTCCACCGGCAACCCACGCGAATGCAGCGCCAAGCCGGTCGAATCCGTCGGTCCACGGTGCGATGCCGCCCTCGGGCCAGTTCACCAGCGGGTCGAAGGTGGGCAGCGCTCCGCGCAGCGCTCCCTGGATGCGCCGGACGTGGTGATGGCTGTCCCCGTCGATGGCGAGGAGCTCCCCCCCCGCCAGGGGTCTCGCGAACCGGGCCACCCGCACCCAGCATGCCAGCCCGAGCACCAGGGCGAGACCCGCGGCGTCCTGCGTGCGCCGGCGCACCGGGATCGGCCCTCGCGCGCTCATGAGGGCAGCGGCGCCCCACTCCCCGCCGCCCGGAGCTTGAGCCGGAACACCGCTCCCCTTCCGTCCCCGTTCGCGGCCTCGATCGTTCCACCGAACGACCCGGCGATCGAATGGGTGATGGCGAGGCCCAGGCCGCTCCCCGCGCCCGGTGGCTTGGTGGTGAAGAAGGGATCGAAGATCCGCCCCAGATCGCCGGGGGCAATCCCAGGGCCCTGATCAGCGACGGCCACCTCGACCCGGTCTCCGGCCCGGGCGACGTCGATCTCGACGCGCCCCCTCCCCTCCATGGCGTCGGCCGCGTTGAGGAGGAGATTCAGGACGGCCTGGCAGAGCTCCCGGTCGCGGCCGACAACGGGCGGAAGGTCCTCCGCGATCCTTACCTTGACCTCCACGTCCCGGAAGCGGGGTTGCACCCGAGCGAGGTCGAGCGCCGCCTCGAGCGCCGCCGGCACCGAGACCGGCCCGAGTTCGGACGCCCCGGGCCGGGCGAAGTCGAGCAGTCCCCGCACCGTGTGGTCGATGCGCACGGCCGCGGAGGCGATGCGGTCGATGGCGTTCGCGAGCAGGGGATCCCCTCCGGCCGGCAAGCGCGTGCGCGCCAGCTCGGCGTAGCCGGTGATCGCTCCGAGCGGGTTGCCCACCTCGTGGGCGACCCCAGCGGCCAGCCTCCCCACGGTCGCGAGCTTCTCCGAACGCAGGAGGGACTCCCTCGCGTCCGCGAGCGCCCGGTTCGCCCGGGTGAGTTCGTCGACCTTGGCCGCCAGCGTGGCCCGTTCCTCGGCCAGCGCCGCCGCGGTGCGCTCGAAGGCCAGGGCGGCCTGGTCGAGGCCGAGCCCGCTCTCCCCCACGAGCGGGAGCTGGCCGGGAGCGCTGGCCTGGATGGCCTCGGCCGCCGCCAGGACCCGCTCGACCGGGCGCGCGACGCGGCGGACCAGCATGGAGGACGCCGCCCAGACCACGAAGATGGACGCCACTCCCGCGGAGAGGGCCAGCGCGGTCCCGAGCGGACTCCCGGTGGCGCGCAGGACCAGCGTGGCGGCCACGAAGAGGCACACCCCGACCGCGACCGCGGAGGCCACGGTCACCGTCAGGAGGATGCGCGTGCCCTTGGCCTTCATGGCTTCACGTGAAGAGCCTGAGGCTCGGGACGAGGTTGGTGATCCATCCCTGGAGCCAGAGCCACTCCAGCGCGCCTGCGGCCAGGAACGGGCCGAACGGGACGGCGTTGCGGGGGGGCACCCAGCCGTCGTCGGCCGGTGGCACCTCAGGTGCGGCCTGGCCGGTCTGGGCCTTTCCGAGGAGGATCAGCGCGATCCCGATGACCGTCCCCTGGAGCGAGGCCAGCAGGACGACCGGGAGCAGGGGCGCGAGGCCAAGCCAGGCGCCGATGGCCGCGAGAAGCCAGACGTCCCCAAAACCGAGCGCCTCCTTCTTCAGCAGTCGCTCGCCCAGGAAGGCCACTCCGGCGAACGCGAGCCAGCCGGCCGCGCCCCCCGCGATCGCTCCGAGGAAGGTGCCTGCCGGCGTCAGGTGAAGCGGCGAGAGGAGGAGTCCCGCGGCGAGGAGCGGGAAGGTGATGGCGTGCGGAAGGGTCCAGGTGTCGAGGTCGATGAAGGAGAGCGCGAGGAGGGTCGCGGCGAAACCGAACTCGGCCAGCGCGGCGGGCGAGAGGCCGTGGCGGGAGAAGGCGACGAGCGCGGCGCCGCCCCCCAGCATCTCGACGAGCGGGTAGCGCCAGGCGATGGCCGTCCGGCAGGTCCGGCACCGCCCCCGCAGGAGGATCCAGGAGAGGACCGGGATGTTGTCCTGCCAGGAGATGGGCGTGAGGCAGCCGGGACAGCGGGACCGGGGCCGGACGATCGACTCGCCCGCCGGCACCCGGTAGATGACGACGTTGAGGAAGCTGCCCACCACGGCGCCGAGCGCGAACGACCATGTAGCCACGGCCCATCGGACCGAGTCCGGCAGGGCGTTCACCCGACTTCCCGGGCGCGCCCCGGCTCCCCGGCGGACTTCCCCTCCTCCAGCCTTCGCATGAAGAAGTCCTCGAGCGTCTCCCGGTGGGGGACGAGCGAGACGAGCGTCCCCCCGGAAGCGAGGACCACCGCGACCGCCGCGTTGGCGCTCTCCAGATCGGGGAAGGACACCGCGTGCCTGTCCTGGTCGCGCGAGAGCAGCTTGCCTGCTGCGATCCCCTCCCGCGCCGTCCCGGGCACGTCCAGGACCAGTTCCACGCTCCGGACGCGCGGGGAGAGCAGGTCGGAGATGCGCCCCACGTCCCGGAGGCTCCCACCCAGGATGACGCCCACCCGGTCGCAGATGGACTCCACGTCGGGGAGGATGTGGGTGGAGAAGAAGACCGTCTTCCCGCGACGCTTCAGCTCGACGATCAGGTCGCGGACCTCCTTGCGCCCGATGGGATCGAGCCCGCTCATGGGCTCGTCGAGCACCACGAAGG